>NZ_JASDDJ010000099.1 GCF_030407455.1 Psychrobacter sp. 5A.1 | reverse complement strand
CAATAGTGCTATCTGAATTACTTTCTAATTTTTTTAGTATTGATTCTGACTGTTTGACTAAAAATGAAGTTCTCTGGTCTAGCTTCCAAAAAACAATAGATACTAAAACAACGAATATACTTAAAAATGTACCAATGTATAAAAGATCATTAGACGCTTGTAAAGTTGCTCCAATACCTGCACCCAAACCCGCTATAATAAATAAAAAGTAATTAAATAAAATCGTTCTTTGGCTAGAGTGCAATTCAAAATATTTCCATGCATGCTCAAAGGCTTGCTCAGAGCTTATTCCGTTGGTCATAGACATCCCTACTTTGTAGTTCGTGATTTAATCACAGAACAGATTTGTCATCTCTCTACAGAGACATTTGACTCTAAGCTACGTCCCTTAGACTCACTTAACGTATATACCAATCTAAATAGCTCAGCTTGATATTTAGCATCGGCTAAAGCATCGTGATTGCCTTCTAAACTAGGGGCAACCATTCTATCAATAGAGCTCGACTTAGTATCATACCAACTACAACCAGTAGCTCCCATAAAAACTGCTTTTATATCTATAGCGCTTATGCCAAAAGGGTTATGCTCGATATACTTTAAAAAGTAATAGTTAATAAATGACCAATCGAATGGCGCATTTAAACCAACAAACACAGGTCTATAATTTTTAGGAACGTTGCTATTGATCCAGGTACTAAACTTCTTCATAGCTTCAATAGGAGTGAAACCCTCTTTTTCAGTTTGTTCTAATGTCAAACCTGTTACTTCTAATGCCTCAGGAATGAACATTTCACTTATCGGCTTAAGCATAATAGAGAAATTAATTTCAGGTTCGTAAACAAGACACGCTCCGATAGTCATCATACTGTGCTCACTGACAATCGGCCCTGCTGTTTCAATATCAACTGAAATAAATACTTCTGGTTTCTTTGTCATCTTAAGCCCTTATTATATTTTAAATATTAACCAGCCATGACCGGAGAAGGTTGCATACTTGCGGCAACGTCAAATAAATGATTCATAGTCAACGGTGAATCTGGAAACGCCGAAGCTACAGCGGTTGGATATAGACGAGTACGTACATCGGAATACGACCAACCAGGACTACTATTTGTAGGCATAGTTAGCTCGACTAATTTTTCTATGTCATGCTCTTCTACGTCTAAATCCGATAAATCTTGAACAAACAAATCATATAGTTCTTGTCTAGAAGGGCGCGTAAACTCCTCTACTATCAAAGCACGTCTACGTAACGCTGCATCAAGTGAATCCAATCGGTTAGTACATAAAACCACCAATATTCTACCTCCATGTTTTCTTAGGTCATCAATGGATTGAATCATGGTATTAACACCAACTTTATCTTCATGATGACTTTGCTGCTGACTTCTAGAAGCGCCCAAGGAATCACCTTCATCAATAATTAGAAAAGCACGTCCATCACCTGTACCAATAGACCTTGTAATCTCATCAAAAGCTTGAGAAATTAAAGTTCCCATTTCTCCCACCCTGCCCGAACCACGTACTTTATTACTTAATTTAAATAGTATAGCGTCTTCGATTTTAGCATCGCGAGCCAGTTTATTGGCAATCGCCTCGGCATTGGCTGTTTTACCAGTACCTACATCTCCATAGAAAATAGCTAGAGGATATTGGTCAGACAGCAACTCTAATATAGCCAATTTTTTCTTATGATGAATATCACTCCATGCTTCAAGTTCCTCAGGCTGAAGAAGCATTTGCAACTGCTTTTTAATACGTTGGTAACGACTTTCAAATCCCAAAAGCTTGCCAGCTTTTTTATCTAAGTCTCTTGTTGGTAGATCAGTTATTTGTTCAAAAACAGTTGAATCACTCATGAATAATCATTCCTATTTGCGCCAAATCCATTGCTACTATAGCCACGACTGCCCGACGAAGATAAGCTACTATGACTTGTATCATCATATGAAGGGCTCCATTTTATTTTTAAGGGTAGTTTTTTAGCTTGATCTCTTTGCGCTCGATACTTATCAGTATAAGATAAGATAACTCTAAGTCTTCCACTAGGAGTATAAGGCCACATTACCCCGCCAGGTCTAGCTGAACCTGAAGCATTTTCAGTAATAAACAAATAGGTAAGGGCTTTAACTTCATTTTCTGAAGCGGATATTAGAGTCAAATCAACCTTAGCTAAGTAATCACTTTTAGCCAATAGCTCGATATCATGGGCGTATTCTCTAGCCTTATTTTCTGAAACTGCTTCTGTACTACTAGCTATCATTACTAAATCAGCTTCGATACTTCTTACAACTTTTGCAACATCAGCTATCGTATAAGAACTGGTTACAGTGCTTGAATTAGATACACTCATTTTAACCCTCTACTTTAAAGGTATTACCGAATAATTCTTTCCATAATTTTAAATCTCCTGTTGTGGAAGCATAGTTTGCTAACTCCCAAGCTTCTTCAGCTTTTTCAACAATCTCTTTTCTTTCAGAATCAGTTATCCGTGATGCTACGTTATTTTGATGGTTAGCAGGGTCAACGATTACTACAGGATCATAGAAAGATATCTGCGTTTCCGAACTATTTTCCTTAAAATCAATACGTTCCTGTAAGTTACTCTGAGCAATATATAATAAGAAGGCTCGAAAACGTTCCTCTATGTTTACAGTTGGTCCTTTATTATCTTGTATAGATGCTAATATTAATTCGATATGGAAAGACTTTAGCCCTTTTGGTTTAGCCCTATTCTTCCAACGTTTAGCCATACGTACCAATGTTCGGTAATGCTTATCTTCATCCTTTCTATTTTGTACAAATTTTATATGACATGGTGCGCAGGTAAGACTTTTACCTCCTGTATTTAGGTCATATTGCCATCCATAATCCAAATTATTACTATCTTGAATAACAGGCACAACATCAACGTCAAGACCACTACCAACAAAAGATATGGAAGTAGCTCTTGTCTGAATTTCGAAGTCTTCTACTGATTTAGTCGGATAAATTTTTATTAAAAGCTCTTGAATGAGCTCAATCAATTCCTTAAATGAGTCACTATTGTGGTTCTCATCATCAATATAGAAAACTAGATCAACGTCAATCTGATCCTCATTAGTTTTCTTTAATATTGTATATTTGGCAAAAGAACCCGCTTTTACTACTCTTACAATTCTAAGTTCAGATTGATTTTTAATCTCTCTACGTAGATTTTTTATCAAATTATCAACTTGTTCATGATATTTTTTTCTTCTATCTTCTTCTAAGCGAAGGATATTACTATCGTAGTACTGAAGCTCTTTATTCAATAATGGCATTTTACTTCCTATTAAATTTATTATTTAAACGTTTAAACTTAAACCGTGTTTTATAAAATCTTTAGCAACAATGGCTGCGGCTGTAGCTGCTATATTATGATAATCATCATTTTTATTATCGTTACCATTATCGCTTATGCCACGAATCATTAAAACAGGCGTGTCATTTTGTTCGCAAGCAGTAAATACTCCTTCTCCTTCCATTTCTACTACAGCTACTCTTCCATGTATTTTTTTTAGTTCATTAAACTTTTCTTCATCTCTAAAAAGCTTATTACCACTAGCTATAGTAGCTAGCTTGGGGGTTATAGTTTGGGATTTAGCATCTTGATTATTTATTTTAATATTATGAAACTCTCTTGCATAAGTTAACCTCTCACTTAACTGGTCATTACTACCTATGTATGCATTGATATCTTGTCTGATACTTGTTCTCAAGTTATAGTGTTTTGGTCGAGGCTCTACTTGATTATCTGCAATTAAAGCGGCACCTTCGTATCCTATTATTAATTCAGCAAAAACAACATCTCCAAGTTCAAACTTACCAAGCATTCCCCCAGCAATCCCAAGCATAATTATATTTTTAGGTTGTAACGCCTTTATTAGTGTAGATGTAACTGATGCTGCATTAGGAATGCCTGCCTCACCTAAAATGGCCACAGCACACTTTATTTCTGATGCATCGGCACAAATTATTTTGGTATCCCACACATTTAAATTATTATTCACTTTATTAGCTGCGGTGCTGTCGTCAATATCTAACACTCTCTTTATAGCGGCGAGCTCGACACCAATAGCAGTGATAATCAGCACATCGGGCGGTAAGCTTTCAATCTGGGCTATTTTTTCATTGTAAAATATATCAATAATTCTTTGTGCAATACTTGAATAAGACTGAACACAGTACTCTAAGGATAAAGAATCTAAAAATTGTAAAACCTCAGCACCAGTATGAGGTAAGTATTTTTCAGGATTTTCTTGGAACTCTTCAAGCACATCAAGTGCGCCATTGCCATCATCACTAAGTCCACCAATTTCTAAATCAAGCGCTATGACAGGCAGTGAGCTATCTGACATCTTTGTAGCTCTTCCAAATACGCCTTTACCACCTCCTAGACACACCATTTCAGTGCAAATATGAACCTGTTCATCAACAATGGCTCCTCCAGTTAATTTTTTTCTTTCTATATGAACTCTGGATGCTAGCCCCCTGTTAACCATACTACTAAGTAACCTTCGTTGCTCAGCCGTCGCTTTCTCTTTTAATACCTTATCAGAAGCCACTACTTTTAATCGTACTTTCTCACTTGCATCTGGCAATAATCTGTCGATTATACTTACTATACTCCAATCAAATAGAAGAGGTTTATTATTAATATTTAGACATTCACCCGATAAATAAACAACAAACCCTCCTCCAAACTCAATAACATTTTCTACAAAATTTTCTACAAAATTATGAGCTAACTCAATCTTAGCGTTATCAGTTTTAGACGATATACTACCTGCCAATAGAATATAACTATCCTCAAGCTTGTTAGAACCCACCATTCATCTCCCCTACACACTGAATTGTTTCTAATCCTTACTTAATAGGGGGTTTTTTGTTATTTACAATGGGCTTTTGAAAATATCTTAGGTTAATATTTTATGTGTAATACCAAATAATATAATAAGATACCTAAATTGATGCTCTAAACATCAAAGGCTTTCTGATTCTATTGTTCAATATGCTGGATGCTGATATTCATATACTAATATAACGGAGAACTTAAAAACGATTAGCTTCACTTTATGTTGCTCAATTCAAACTCGTTGAGATATAGGCGATCCGCTGTAAAATGAACACAGAGCTACTGGTATTAAGTTTGCGCAGCCTCTGTCTGCGTAGGCACAGCAAGCAAGGAAAATGAATACCAGTAGCGCATTATAATACTTGTACTTATTTTATTTAGGACTGACTATAGTTAAAAAGCGAAGAACTGTGATCGATTAATATCAATGAGATTGGTAGAACCTTATCCGAGAGCGACGGCAAAATTATAAGCTACCCAATTGAGTTTGATGATGATAATCATTATGTAATAATTCTGGCATGATGTGTCCTCATTGTCCCCTTTGGAATTATTATTTAGGGGTGACAACTATCCTGCCATAGGGGGCTATATTACTTCTCTCTAAAATACTATTAGCTTCTAGAC
>NZ_JASDDJ010000098.1 GCF_030407455.1 Psychrobacter sp. 5A.1 | reverse complement strand
GTACTGGCTTATGTAATATTACGTAATTGTTTCGATACATCCTGTATATTCTTGTATTAACCCTTAATTATTTATCTATTTTAAGGGTTAATAACCGATAAATCCGCTTACATTGTCATCAAAAGTTACAAATTCAAAGTTGTTTTTGCTTTTAAAGTCGCAATAGCTAATGATTTTTTTGATGAAGAATCATTTTATAAGCAATAGAACAGTCTTATACCTGCCTCATTTACTTTTAACGCTAACACTATAATCAAAGTATTCTTAACTGCTAACACACTATAATTGCTGCTCTACCGATTCAATATCAGCATAAACTTGGGTCGTCCCGTCTTTATTGAGCTGCATAACCTGATAGGGCATGAATTTATTTTGATACTCCATACCTGGGCTACCAACAGGCATGCCAGGTACGGCAAGACCCATAGCTTGTACTGGCGGATTTTCTAAAAACTGCGCCATATACTTAGCAGGTACATGACCTTCAAAGACGTAATCATCAGTAGTGACTACAGTATGGCAAGAACGCATCTCAGTTGGAACGCTGTAGCGCTCTTTAAATACGGCTAAGTCCGCAACATCTTGCGCGGTTGCACTTAGACCATTATCTTCTGCATGACTTATCCATTCTTTACAGCAGCCGCAATTGGCATCTTTATAGACCGTAGCTGAGACGTTTTTTAGTAGGTCTGGTTTACTTACTGACCTTGTCATCATGTGAGCACTTTTAGCGTTTGGTTCATCTTCCTTTAAAGTGATAGCTGTTGCATTTTCGGTTGTTACTGATGTTGTGTTTGCATCAGATACGCCACTACTCGGTTGGCTACAAGCAAATAGTGATGAGGCGGCAAGTAACACCAGCGTACCACGCAACCCCTTAGACAGATGACGATTGAATATAAGACTGGATTTTATTTTTAAGGGGGTCATAGTGCTCTCTCATGTACTGTAGATATTGTGAGCTATAGAAGGTCAAGTAACACTTCATATCGTTTGGTAATGTAGCATAATAACCCATCAAACGGGGTACGTAAATTTATACATTGAGCAGTGCGGACTGGTATCATAAGCAGTTTTTATTTTGAAATGCTGCCTGTAGTATTAACGGGTCTATCTGAGTTTTGGATTTTGATTAAAAATTCAAGGCTCATAATTTTGGATAATTTGCGATGCACCTGTCTACTATTAGTCTACAAAAGCGTTTGAGTACTCACTTAAATCAATTACCGCTATGGCTTACGCTAGTAGCAGCATGGCTTGCAGGGGCTATTTTTTTATTTGCATTATCGCCTTATGGGTTCTGGCCGCTAGCAATAGTGTCACCAGCGATTTTATATGCGCTGTTGGTGCCAAATATGAGTGGTCGTCGCGCTTTTATTATCGGTGAAGCTTACGGTATGGGGCTATGGTGCGTCGGCGGCTTTTGGCTCTATACAGCTATCCATGATTATAGCGATACTCCAACGTGGCTCGCATTGATTATGATTGGATTGATGGGTCTCGGTATGGGACTGTTTCATGGATTTTTAGCACTAGCCTTTAACCGTATGGTAGGCAAACAACCCTTTTCATTTGCTGCTCTTTGGGTGCTACAAGAATGGTTAAAAACTTGGTTATTCACAGGCTTTCCGTGGCTGTTTGTTGGTTATGCGTTTACTGAAGAGTATTGGTTATCGTCCTTAGCACCCGTTGCTGGTGTTTTTGCCGTCTCTTTTGTTGCCATACTATTGGCTGCAAGTTTAGTAGAGCTACTGCTTCGGCGCAGTAGTTATGCCGTCGTTTCTGTACTGTTATTGGCCATTAGCACATCATTATGGCTGGTCAATCCGCAATGGACAAAACCTAAGGGCACACCTGATCTGTCAGTGTCATTGATTCAAGGTAATATTTCACAAGATATAAAGTGGCTGACTCAATATCAAGTAGAAACGCTAAAGATTTATGCGAAGTTAACGCGCACTGAGTGGGGACGTGATGTTGTGGTGTGGCCTGAATCATCTATTCCGATGTTTCAGGATGAGGCTGCGGGCTTTATTAGTGAAATGATAGAAATGGCTAATGCGACCAATACGACATGGATAACTGGTATCCCTTATAAGGATAAAGCGGCATTCAATGCCAGTACGGATAAGTATCCCCCATTTTACAATAGCGTGATTGCTCGAGGTGTAGAAGCGGAAGGCCTATACAAGAAGCAGCGTCTGGTGCCTTTTGGAGAGTATATTCCATTTGAAGGCGTGCTCGATATTTTCCCAAGTTTGGCCGGTAGTCAGGATATTAAGAGCTATAGTCGCGGTAGTGATCAGCAGTCACCGCTACAGGTGCGTGGACACAATATAGGGACGGCTATCTGTTATGAGGTAGCTTATCCAGATACCACGCGTAAAAATGCCATCGATACTGACTTTTTGTTGACGGTCTCTAACGATGCCTGGTTTGGCACTTCAGCAGGACCATTGCAACATTTGCAAATGGTACAAATGCGCGCGCTTGAGAACGGGCGCTGGTTTATTCGAGCGACCAATACTGGTGTTACCGCTATCATTAACCATAAAGGTCGTATTGTAGAACGCGCACCGCAGTTTGAGCGTACTGTACTACGTGGTGAGATACAGGCACGGGTTGGTAACACTCCCTTTATGCTTATGGGAAATTATCCTATCTTGATAATAATAACTCTGTTATTACTACTAAGCTATTTTGGCAAAGGTCTAACCACACTTAGAGGACGAGGGTAATAGTAAACTTAATTATAATAATTTAATCAGCGTAAGTTTTTTATTTTTTCTAGGTAACGTCCTAACGCACGTAAATATAAAAGTTTTAAACTATTGATCACATAAGAACTGATTGAAAAAATTATGTCGACATAAAGCACGCGCCTCATACTTAAAAAGAGATAGCTATATACGGTCTATCATCTTTTAGTTGATACTTTCATTTAATGCACGCGATTTTTGATTGTCATCTGCCTTAATACCAAATTCAATAGTTGCATGTTGTATATTCTGATGCGCCAAATCTTCCTTAATATTTTCTTTCATAATAAGAGTCTCTTCTAATGTCACATCGCTCTTCGGTACGATATGAACTGTCAGAGCATTCTCAGTGGTACTCAAGGCCCAGATGTGCAGATGATGAAAGTTTTGAATAAATTTATAGCTCTCTAAGATAGCAGTGATTTTACTGAGATCAACATTTTGAGGTACTCCGTCAATAGCAAGCTTGATACTCTCTTTTAGTAGACCCCAAGTCGATAACAGTATCACGACTGAAATAATCAAGCTAACTAGAGGATCAACGATATTCCAACTTGTATAGTAAATAATAATGCCCGAGATAACGACACCTACAGAGACCAATGCATCTACCATTAGATGCAAGAAAGCACCTTTAACATTAATATCGTCTTTTTGACCTTTGTAGAATGCAAAAGCAGAAACAGTATTTATAAATACACCTATTAGAGCTGTAATAATAATAACTTTTCCTGCAACTTCCGGTATGGTATCAAATCGACCCAAGGCCTCATACGCAATACCTATAACGATTGTAACTAACAATATGGCGTTAATAAGAGAAGCCATTATAGAAGCTTTTTTGTAGCCATAGGTATAAAGCGTAGTAGATGCTTTCTGTGCTAATTTCATTCCAATTAACGAGATTATTAAACTGGCAACATCACTTAAGTTGTGGCTAGCGTCTGCGATTAAAGCTAATGAATTAGTTGAGTAGCCCACTATGAACTCGATGAGCGTAAATGCAGAATTTAGACCAATTCCAATATAGAAAGCCTTATTCATATTTTTAGGGTTTGGAGCTTGGTGACTGTGGTTATCTGAATTACTCATAATTTACCCTTGTTTAGGTTGCTGCATTTTATTAAAGGTAGAAAATAATTTTATTGCATATCTTCTATATTGCACAGTCAATATTGCTCTAATACCGTAGACACACTTATTGTTATCAATAAACTGAGCCACAACTGGATTGTATGTCCTATCTCTCCTTGGGCGAAAAAAGCGGCTTTTACTGTAATCTAACTGGCTTACGTAAGCTTCTTATTTTCACGTTCAAGCTCTTTAGTATGTGTAGCTTAGTCTTGAATGTTGGTTAGTATGGTTTCATTAGTGCGCTTTTTATGACATGACCACAATGTTCCAAAAGTAGATTCTATTTTCAGTACTATAACTTGAATGGTTGACCACATAGAGGTGTAATCGTTTAATGCTTCAATCAGCATGCGAACGGCGCGTTTTTTAATCTCAGGAGTGTAGGTTTGTCTTTTCATTGTCGTATTCTCTCAGAAAGTTGAGTCTCCGACAATCTCGGGGCGGTTCAGAATAATGATGGGGCTAGAAGCCCCTTATATTTTGTGTAACTTAAATCGTTATTGAGTACGCTTTGATTAAGGGCAATATACCTTAGCACTGCTAACCGTTTTTGGTTCTATTATATGGTACTGATATAGGAAACAGTGCTTGTTTTGCCATGGGCATTTTTTTTGCAGCTTGCTTCTACGTCTGGCTTAAGAAAACAAGCATCTGATGATACTAGAAAGGTACACAGCGTTCGATGATATATATAGTTTTTTGAGTTTTTTATACATATCCTTTTTTTAGGTATAAAAAATCCGATTTTTTATATCTATCGTTCAACCAACTTTTCATCAATCATTTCAGTCAACAGCTCAGTAACCGTTTTTCGGCTTTCAAGCGCGTACCGTTTGAGCGCAATGTGTTTATCTTCATCTAGATTAAAATTCACGCGTACCGTCTTTTTGGGACTGTCCGTCACATCCGATAGAGCTAACTGATCCTTAACGTTCTTACTAGGGCGACCTGCTGATAAACTCATGACCTACTCCTCACCAAAAAATGTTTGAATCTCACTGACTAATGCAGTTATCTCTTGTATCGCATTGCTGTTAGGCGATTCGGTATCAAATACTGTTTTACCAAGGGCAGCACTGTTAGGATAAGCAACACGCTGTATAACTCTAGTTTCTAACACTGGAAGATTGTAATCCAGTAGTGCTGTCGCGACTTCCTTACCTATATTGGTGTTTTGAATAGCACGTGATACGACAAACGCCGCCTTTAGTTGACCATCCATCATCTCTATACGCTGCTGCACCAGATCAACCAAATCGCTGGTCGCCCAGATATCATAGGGGCTCGGCTGCACCGGAATCAATATAAAATCTGCGGCTTTAATAGCTGAAATGGCCAAACTAGTAGCTTGCGGCGATCCATCGATCACCACGTAATCTTTATCAGAAACGCTTTTTAAATCTTTATCAAGTGTTGGTCTATCAAGCCCGATCACTGGTACCGGATTGTCTTCATCAACCGCTCTCCAGTCACGCGCACTGCCCTGCTGGTCGCTATCCACCAACAAAACACTATGACCTTTTAGTTGTAAGCCACGAGCCAAATGCGTTGCGATGGTAGTCTTACCGCTACCACCCTTTTGATTTAATACCGCGATTACCTTCATAAATACAGATCCCTGTAGTATGTATTGAGTATATAAGTATATAAGTATATAAGTATATAAGTATATAAGTATATAAGTATATAAGTATATAAGTATATAAGTATATAAGTAT
>NZ_JASDDJ010000097.1 GCF_030407455.1 Psychrobacter sp. 5A.1 | reverse complement strand
TATCGTGTATTATTACTACAGATTTATTTAAATATATTACTAATAACTATCAACAAGAACAGTTGAATATTAATTATCTTTTTGATCTTTATTTCATAGTATTTTTTATATCATCGATAATTATCTAACGACTACTACATATAGCAATCCATTCGTATAACAGATAGATGACTGTTAATTTTTAAGAGCTTATATTGATAATTTTAGCTAAATAACTATTGGCTATTACCCGTAATATTTTTTACTTTTATGGACGAACAGTTGCTTAAACATATCATGGAAGGTTGCGCCACTCAGTTAACAAACAAAGGTAACCATTTATGTTCGCTGCATTTGTGATCGATCAGATGGATGCGTTGATGCTCGCACGTATCCAATTTGCTTTTGTCATTTCATGGCATATTGTTTTCCCCGCTTTTTCTATCGGACTTGCCAGTTTTTTAACGGTACTAGAGTTTCGTTGGCTTAGAACGGGTAACCCTATCTATGCTGAAGTCTATAAGCATTGGGTCAAGATCTTTGCTGTAGTCTTTGGTCTTGGTGTCGTATCAGGCGTTGTAATGTCCTATCAGTTCGGCACTAACTGGGCGGTGTTCTCAGATAAAGCCGGTAACGTCATAGGTCCATTATTAGCTTATGAAGTATTGACGGCGTTTTTCTTAGAAGCGTCCTTCTTAGGTATCATGCTCTTTGGTTGGGGCCGCGTTAGCAAACGTATGCACTTTGCCTCAACTGCGATTGTCGCTATTGGTACACTGATATCAGCTACTTGGATTTTGTCGGCTAATAGCTTTATGCAAACGCCACAAGGTTTTATGATAGGCGCTGATGGTCTTCTCTATCCTACCAATTGGCTTGAGATTATATTTAACCCCTCCTTCCCCTACCGTTTTGCACATATGGTAACGGCTGCCTACTTAACGACTGCTTTTGTCATCGGCGGCGTTGGCGCTTATTATATTCAATCAAAAAAACACACTGAAAATCGCAAGCACGGTCAAGTCATGCTCGGTATGGCGATGATTATGGCTATCTTTGTTGCGCCAGCTCAAGTGTTGATCGGTGATGAGCATGGTCTAAACACTTTAGAGCATCAGCCAGCTAAAGTTGCCGCGATGGAAGGTATTTGGGAAGATGAGCGCGGTGCAGCTTTACGTCTATTCGCTATCCCAGATCAAGAAAATCAGACTAATAATTACGAAGTAAGTATTCCCTATGTCTCAGGGTTAATTCTGACTCATTCATTAGATGGTGAGGTCAAAGGACTTAAAAATTGGGCACCAGAAGATCAGCCACCTGTCGCCATTGTATTTTGGGCATTCCGGATTATGGTTGCTATTGGTACCTTGATGGTACTTGTCGGCCTGTTCAGTATCTATAAATACTTCAAAAAACAACATTACAACCCTGAAAGCAAGTGGTTTCACCGGGCATGGATGGTCATGACCCCGATGGGTTTTATTGCAGTGCTTTCAGGTTGGTTCGTTACTGAAGTAGGACGCCAGCCTTGGACTGTATATGGTGTCATTCGTACCGCTGAGAGTATTTCACCAGTAGCTGCCCAACAAGTGGCCACTACCTTGATTGGCTTTATCGTACTATATATCTTTGTCTTTGGCGCGGGTAGCTTCTACATTCTAAAGTTGATCTCTAAAGGCCCACAACCTTATGAAGATCCTGCGGAAGATAATTTCTATGAGCATTCTGTGACTGAAGGTCAGGGTCGTACATTAAGTGGGGATAGTAACCCTACTGAAAGCCTCAAACGTGATAATACAGAGAACTTGGATACGCCTGCAAACGATAAAGATGATGAGGGGTTACGCTAATGTTTAACTTTGGTGATGTATTAGATTTACCTCTAATTTGGGGCGGTTTAGTTGCCTTATCTGTCTTCATATACGTTTTACTTGATGGTTTTGATTTGGGCTGTGGTATTTTATTTCCTTTTGCTGGCTCTGACAAAAATCGTAGCCGCATCATGAACTCTATCGCGCCATTTTGGGACGGTAACGAGACGTGGCTCGTACTTGGTGGTGGCGGCTTATTTGCCGCATTCCCTGTCGCTTATGGCATTGTTATGAGTGGCTTGTACTTACCAGTTATCTTTATGCTATTCGGTCTAATTATGCGCGGTGTCGCGTTTGAGTTTCGATTTAAATCCTCAACACGTCGTCATGTATGGGACAGTTTCTTCTTTGTGGGCTCGGTGTTAGCGACTTTTTGTCAAGGGCTAATGTTGGGTGCTTTAATACAAGGTCTAGAAGCCAGTAATCGTTTATATAGTGGTGGTCCATTCGACTGGTTAACACCTTTCTCTATCGTCTGCGGCTTTGCGATGATTATTGGTTATGCCTTACTTGGCTCTACGTGGCTAATCATTAAGACAGAACACAACCTACAAGTATGGGCGCGTAAAGTTTCTGAGTGGCTGCTTTTTGCTTTGGTCGCAGCGATGATAGTGGTAACGGTGTTTATGTACCTCTCAGATATCGTGGCCATTGAAAGCTGGTTCAGTTTACCAGGTATCCTCTACCTAGCTCCGATGCCAATCATTGTGTTACTGCTATTCTTCTTGATGCGTAAAGACTTGACAGGTGAGCGAGAGTACCGTCCCTTTCTACTAACGGTCGCGTTATTTTTGATGGGTTATATCGGTGTTTGTTTTGCTATTTTCCCTTACATTGTTCCCTATCAGATGACTGTTTATGAAGCGGCGGCGGCGGATACGTCGTTATCCTTTATGCTTGTTGGTGCGGTCATCATGCTACCGATTATCCTAAGTTATACTGCTTTTGCCTATTACACCTTTAAGGGAAAAACAGATCATGAGCATATGTATTAATCATGATTATCAATAACTGACAGTTGCTGTAAGTCATTATGGCAGCTGGGCCTAACAAGCTGACTAATACGCTAACTAGGAAGTCATTATGAAAAATTTTAGTAAAAAAGAAACACAATGGGCATGGTTCATTGGATTGTATATAGCAGGGTTTTTGACTATTTTTATTATTGCGCAATTAATCAAGCTGGCAATGGGCTTGTAATTACTTTAAACATATGATGAACTCACCTATTCTAAGGCATTAATATGAAAACCTCACATGACCTAGTTAGCGCTGCGAAAGCGCAAATTACTGAAATACCTGTAGCACAGGCTCAAGTTGCTTGTCATAAAGCAGATATCATTATTGATGTCAGGGAGCCTGCTGAATATGCTGCGGGCCATATCAAAGGTGCAATATCAGTACCTCGTGGCATACTGGAATTCAGAATTTCTGACCTGCCAGCTATCAAAGGTGCTGATACTGAAATCCTACTATATTGTCAAAGCAGTGGACGCGCGGCGCTAGCAGCTCAGTCACTAGCAGAAATTGGCTATACGCAAGTGGCCTCAATTGCTGGCGGTTATGAGGCATGTCTTGAAACGGACATACCAATAACTATGGCAAATGAAGGTATTGATTTTTATTAGCTACTTATTTTCAATAGGAACGTATTATATATGCGATTAGGTGGGTCGACTCATATGTTAAGCCTAACGGTTGGTTTAACTGCTTCTAGCACTGACCATGACTTAAATCTAACTGTTTTAAGAACTTTAGGCCATTATCAGTTTATTCTGCGACTGGGGTCGTTATGAGTAGCATGCGATGATTAACGATTCTAGTCTATTTATCCGTCCATCAGAAAAATTCTAACGCTCTACTTATATATAGATAAAGGTATTAAAACGCTTAACTACAAAAAGCGCTTAATACCTCTCTAGCATAAGGCATATTACCCTTGAGGACTATGTTCCATCTGACGACAGTATGCCGCTAGGTTATCAGGTAAGTCATTTGGACAGACACCACACTGCTGATTACCAGGTACTGCATGATCTATAAATTTAGGATATGGTAGATCTAAGTTATTCATAATAGCTCTAAATTCTTCGATCGTTGTATCGCCACCAAGCCTTGGATTGCGCTTTTTTTCTTGCGCGATTGAGGACACAAACCTCTCTTTATAATCATGTGCAGGATAAACTAATGTTTCATCCGGCAAAGAAAACAATTTTTGCCTCACAGAATGATACAATGCATCTGCATCACCGTGCTGAAAGTCAGTGCGACCACACCCATCTATCAGTAGCGCATCTCCAGTAAAAACTCGATCATTGTACAAGTAAGCAAAATGTCCTGCAGTATGACCTGGTGTATGTAAAGGCTGCAAGCTAATACCATCAATCTCAAATGGGATACCTTCTTCTAGCCCAACATCCGCACATGCCAGTCGGTCGTAGGCAGGTGCAGCGATCTTACTACCAACCGCACGCTTTATCTCCAAAGCGGCTGTTATATGGTCGGCATGGATATGTGTATCAATAGTATAAGCTAGAGTCAGACCCAATCTGTGTATCTCAGCTAAGTCGCGATCCATCGTCGCAATGACAGGATCGATTAGTACTGCCTGTCCTGTATTGACGTCTCCTATAAGATAGGTATAAGTACTAGAGAGCGGCTCATATAGTTGTCGAAATATCATAATAAAACCTCGTTTAGTGATTTAATATTAACAGTAGTAGAAGTCATTCAACATAAATGCTGTGCTAATAACCATCTATATATAGCACTTAGCAAGGCTCAAGGTTTACTAATCTTGTTTGCATTAATCATTGACGACCAAGGTAAACCAGCATTTTGCCAACCGTTCACTACACGAAATCCCTTCATCCTACCCTCTTTTACTGTAGTTCCCTGAAAGCCGTGATCAATATATTTTACGTTTGAAAACCCTTGGGAAATTAAATAATCGGCACTTGGCTTGCCACGTGCGGAACCAGAACGACACATCGTAACAATGAGTGAGTCTTTATCAAGCCCTTTAGCCTTTAGTGCCTTTTCAATACCACTGACAAAATCTGGGTTACTCTGCATAGCAAAGCTGCCTTTGTCTTCATTAAACTGGGTACGATCAACTAGCTTAAAAGGAATATTGATATCCACGGCATCCGTAAAGCCGACAAACATGATTTCTATAGGATCTCGTACGTCAACAAACAACAACTCATCAGGATGCTCCTGCACAAGGCTCCAGACCTCCTGTGGTGGCACAGATAACGAATCTTCCGCGCTGGCAGAAAAAATCATACCAAACATAAGGAATAACGACAAAATAATGGTTTTCATGCTCTCTCCATAGATACATACGATTCTTTTATGCCAGCTGGCTGATGCTAATAACCACTCTTGGTGGCATAAATATAAATAGTGATATTTGAGAAAGCCAAGGCTCATTAGTTAATTAACAGGGCTTAACTTTCTCAAAATTAATCGCTAATTCACAAATTCATATTTGTTACAGCGACTTTTTACTAAAATACCAATCCTTATACTCATAGCCTTCATTAGCACGTATTTCAGCTTCTGCAGCGGTACGAGGTGACGGCACAATGACGGGCTCCCCCACTTTCCAATTTTCTGGTGTAGCAACTTTGTTGCCATCACTGGTTTGCAAGGCATCAAGTAAGCGTAAGAATTCATCAACAGAGCGACCATTACTCATTGGATAATAGACCATTGCTCGTAATATACCTTCAGGGTCAATGATAAAGGTGGCACGTACTGCTGAGGTGTCACTGGCACCGGGCTGAATCATGCCATAGGATTTGGCAACCTGCATCGACAAATCAGCAATAATAGGAAAGGTAATCTCTACACCAAAATTTTCTTTGATATTACGCATCCAAGCAATATGCGAATGCACACTATCAATAGATAATCCTAGCAATTCACAGTTTCTAGTACGAAAATCTTCAGCTTTATTGGCAAAGGCTATGAACTCCGTAGTACATACAGGCGTAAAATCTGCTGGATGAGAAAATAATACTAACCATTTACCTTTGTAGTCAGCTAATGACTTCATACCATCAGTGGTTAACGCATTGAAGTCTGGTGACGGTTGGTTGAGTTGAGGGAATTGAATGGCGTTAGTTGGTCCCATGTCATCTTGGCATGAACAGTTTTCACGTGAACGTTGACGGTTTCTCATTTGTTTATCCTTAATTAAATAGGTATTAAATCATTGCAATCATGCAATAGATTAAATATAGCATAGTAATATACTAAAAAATAT
>NZ_JASDDJ010000096.1 GCF_030407455.1 Psychrobacter sp. 5A.1 | reverse complement strand
TTTATTAAGTCATCACATTCAAGCAATGCTTTTCTTAAAAACTCGTATGCTGGAAGTATTGCTCTTGAAAATGAAACATCTTTGTCACCCAAAGCGCATAACAGATAGTGTGCTGCCGAAAACGAAATATCGTTATCATTAAAAAATAAGGCTTTTAAGCTTTTTGGTATTAAAGGCTCAGCACTACCGTAAGCTGTTAGAAATTGACTCCAATCAATTGAGTCAATTTTACGAACTATTTTACTATCAATTTCTTTATTCAAAATAGTTGAAGAGTAAGAGATAAACTTAAAAGAATCAATGAGATCTCTACGGTGCTCTATTTTCTTATTGAACAGTTTTTCAAATAACCATTTCATTGAAAAAACAACTATATAAAAGTAGGTGAAGGATAGCCATAGTGCACCAATGAGAAATTTTTATTTAACAATTGGTGCGCTGGGCGTATCCTAAAAACCTTCTCTATCATGAGATATTAACGCGCACTCATATCTGGTACTGGACGCAGATCTTCACCCGTATATTCTGCACTTGGGCGAATGATACGGTTATTGGCACGTTGCTCAAACACATGAGATGCCCAGCCTGTTAAGCGTGAGCAGACAAAGATAGGGGTGAACAGTTTGGTCGGAATACCCATGAAGTGATAGGCCGATGCATGGAAAAAGTCAGCATTACAGAACAGTTTTTTCTCGCGCCACATGACTTCTTCACAGCGTACTGATACAGGGTATAACACTTCATCACCGACATCCGCTGCCAGCTTTTCAGCCCAACCTTTAATCACAACATTACGTGGATCTGACTCGCTATAGATCGCATGACCAAAGCCCATGATTTTGTCTTTGCGTGCCAGCATAGCCATCATTTCTGTCTCGGCTTCATCTGCTGAACCAAAGCCTTCAATCATATCCATCGCGGCTTCGTTCGCACCGCCATGCAAGTGACCACGTAATGAGCCAATCGCGCCTGTGATACAAGAATGAATGTCAGATAAAGTAGAAGCACAAACGCGAGCGGTAAAGGTTGAAGCGTTAAACTCATGCTCTGCGTACAAGATAAGAGACACGTTCATCACTTTTGTATGTAGCTCGTTTGGTTTCTCACCTTTTAGCAGATGCAAGAAGTGACCGCCGATGGTCTCATCATCCGTTTCGGTTTCGATACGCACGTTGTCATGCGTAAAGCGATACCAGTAGTTGATAATCGATGGGAAAACAGCAAGCATGCGATCGGTTTGATCGTTTTCTTCTGCAAAGTCCATTTCTGTCTCAAGGTTGCCAAGCATAGAGCAACCAGTACGCAATACATCCATTGGATGTGCGGTCGCTGGGATACGCTCTAATACGTCTTTCAGTGCTTGTGGCAGACCACGTAAGCCTTTTAGCTTGGTCTGGTAAGCATCAAGCTCAGTTTGGTTTGGCAAGTTGCCATAAAGTAGCAAGTAGGCCACTTCTTCAAAGATGCATTTGTCTGCCAGTTCTGACACGTCATAACCGCGATACGTCAGACCTGAGCCTGATTTGCCAACGGTAGATAGGGCTGTTTTACCAGCAACTTGACCGCGTAGACCTGCGCCTGAAAGTTCTTTTTGTGCTGCCATGATTAAATTCCTTTTGTGGGTAGCTTTTTTGGGTGAAAACGGTGTTTCTGATAATAAAATTATCGGTTAATGACTGACTATAGCGCCAGTTGAGCGTTACGCAGGTTGTTCAGGCTGTGGGCCACCTAAATCGACATTGCAACGCTTAAATTCAGCTTCGATAGGCACGTTAAGCACTTCCATTGCGCTGCCTTCGCCTTCTGCATTATTAATCTTCATATACTTAACACCAAGCGGTGATTCCATGAAGGTTTGAATTTCAGTCATTTCTTCTGGAGTCGGGTCAGCCATTGGCGTTGCAATTTCTTCGCCATTCATGACGAGCAATTGCTCATTGCCAAAAGCAATCAACTTTTCCCCCACCTCTGACGTATAAAAATCATCTAACTCCTGTAACTCTGCCTCGGTAAACTGACTCTTATAGAAGCTATCAACTTCTGCTTTGCCCAAATCTTTGTCGCGCGACTCAAGGCAGCTTACTTGCTCTGCGCTGAGCGTACCGCTATTGATAATCGGTGCAAACAATAAATTGTTGACGGTATCTAGCGTAATCGTTGTCATTACTAAGTCGTTTTGAGTGGCGGGTGCAGCAGCCTTATCTGTGGCAACAACTTCAGCAGTGCTTGCATCGCTAGTCGTGTCGTCAGCGGTTTCTGGCGTTTTATCACAGCCCGTCGTAAGCAACAACGCGGCGAGCGTGCAGCTAAAAATTGAAGATTTAACGATAGAACTAGGGGTAAAAAATGACATAAATAACCTAAAGGTAAATGAAGATGAATTTCGAGAAGATAACAGCAATAGCAATGTGTCTTTTTGGTATTGCCAGTTACTAATTAAACTAACTAGCAACTAGTTACTAGCTGCCAATCATTAGCTACTTGTTATCAGCGAATAGCTTGTCTAGCGTTTGCTCAAATTCATGATAATTCAAGAAGTCATACAATTCCATACGAGTCTGCATGATATCGACAACTTTGTCTTGTGTACCGTCGTTCAGTAAATGCTGATAGACGTTCAATGCGGCTTTGTTCATCGCACGGAAGGCTGATAGCGGATACAGCACCATATCGACCCCAACGCCATGCAGCTGATCAGTGGTGTACAAATCAGTCTGACCAAACTCAGTCATATTCGCTAGCACAGGAATGTCTAATACATCGGTAAACTTACGGTACATCTCGATATCGGTTAACGCTTCTGCAAAAATCATATCTGCGCCAGCTTCTTGAAACGCGACAGCACGTTCAACAGCGGCATCTAAACCTTCTACAGACAAGGCATCTGTACGCGCCATCACCACAAAGTCAGGATCGGTTTTGGCATCTAGTGCGGCTTTTAGACGGTCGACCATCTCTGAGATACTAACGATTTCTTTATTAGGGCGATGACCACAGCGCTTTTGCGCCACTTGGTCTTCGATATGTACGGCTGCCACACCTGCCTTTTCCATTTTTCTGATGGTCTGGGCAATGTTAAAGGCACCACCAAAGCCAGTATCGATATCAACCAATAGCGGTGTATTAACGGCATCGGTAATGCGGCGGGCATCTTCTAGGACGTTATCAAGACTGGTCATACCCAGATCAGGCAAGCCAAATGACGCATTGGCCACGCCAGCACCAGAGAGATACAGCGCTTGATGACCGACTTGGGTTGCCATCATCGCGGTATAAGCGTTAATAGCGCCAGCAATCTGTAATGGTTGATTGTTATCATTTTTTTGTTTTAAGGCACTACGGAAGCGCGCGCCAGCAGATGATAAAGTCATGTTTTAATCCTTACTTGGAGGGATGATAATCTCTTTATTGTTATCGATTATACCCAATTATCAGTCACTGAGAAGGGGGTTTTTACTGTTATTGATTACACAACTTAAATTGTATATTAAATAAAGTTAATAATATTTGTATTACAAATAATGGTATCCATAAAGCAATGGTTCATATGCATTACTATTCATTTTAGTAAAACGACTTCATTGACTGACCTTTAATATTTACATTTACTTACAAAGATAAGTTAAATACTTATCTGGTTTTATAAATATCACGCAAGAAAAAAACCCTAATAGCAAGGCTAGAAGGGCTTTAGAAATGATTAGACGTACTATAGATAGGCGTCTAACCAAAGAGGCCGGCAAGATTGGCTAAGAATAACAAGGCAACGCCACCTAGGAACAGTAAGCTTATAATTGAATAAACATTCATACCTGCTGATAGTTTTTTATGCTTTTTGACCAATGAATAATTTAACCAACCAAAAATAGGCGCAGACACAAACGCTGATATCATGGCGAATTTCAACATGGCACCCAATTGTCCAGTGAAGAAAGTGATAATCACTAGACCACCACCGATGGCATAAGTCGTCCAAAAGGCGACTTGTTTTTTATTAATCTCGCTTTCACCTTTCAGTAGACGCCAGCACTCAGCATTCGCACGGCCATAGCCGTCAGCACAGGTAATCGTCGTGCCGAACATACACATAAAGGCGATAAAGGCGACCAGAAGCCTTGACCATTCACCGATGGTCGCCGTATACATGTTGATGAGCTGATCGATATAAGCGACGCCTGCGGTTTGAATCTCCTGACCAGAACCATACTGAACGAATACACCTAATGATAAAAAGAACAACGCTAAAATAGCAGAAACCAAAAATCCCACATTAAAATCAAGCAAACCTTGTTTGAGAGTGGTGTGGTCAGCTTTTCGCTTTGCAGATGTCCACATAGAGGTAATGGCAGCAAACTCAAGCGGCGCTGGCATCCAACCCATGAGTGCCACGATAAAGCCTAGCGTTGCTAAATTCCACGGAGAGGTAGGAATAAAATCAGGCGTCATCACCGTCGGCTTGCCAGCAGCAATCAGTACCGCCAATACTGTGGCGGAGACCAAAGCAATCATAATCCACTTAGTCACACCATCCAGTAGTTTATAGTGTCCAGCAAGTAAAAAGAACCAAGACACTCCCACTATGATCAATGACAGCGCCATCGTTGATAGACCAAGAGACGCGGGTAGCATAAAGCCCAGTATCACCGCAGCAAGCAGGGTCACCGCTCCTGTACTAATCACCGCAGATAGGATGGATAAAACAAAGTAAATCCACAAATATGCTTTTGAGCGTTTGGCATAACCTGCGATCAAGCTTTCGCCCGTATCATAGACATAATCAGTGCCGAAACGAAAGAAAGGATACTTAAACACATTGGCTAAGATAATCATGATAGCCAACTGCCAGCCATAGATAGCACCAGCCTGCGTAGAGGAGATAAGATGCGAGCCACCGATAGCAGCAGTCGCCATTAAAATACCAGGACCAAAAATGCGCCAGCTAAAGCCTTCTTGGGCAGTGCTGGCCATGTCGGAATTGTTGAGTTGTTGTGTGGTCATGAGTCCCTCGGAATAGTTAAATAGCCAGCCATCACGTCCTGTGATGTACTGCCAGCAACCATTACAGCAATGTGTACAAAAAATAAGCGGTGACTGTATCACACCTTGTACGGCTCGTAATAATGATTATTTTTACGGTCAACACCAATAGATAGTTAACGATTGACCGTTTTTTACTGGGCGTGACAGCGAGATTAGCACTTAATAGTTGAGGTTTACAATGCTCACATAAATTTCTGCCGGCGATAGGTGATACCACGTTGCTCATACACATGATAAATAGCCGTGAGCAAGTCAGGAATTTTTGGATGCACAAAGTCTTTAAGCGTATGCAGATAAATAGGCGAGGTGACATTTTCGTGAATCAAGCGTTGATAGCTGATTTGCTCAGTACGCACTGTTGTTAGGCTGGCAGGAACCAGCGTAATACCTTCACCAGCCGCAACCAAACCCAGTGCTACTTGTAAGTCACTCACCGTGGTAGTCATAAATGGTGAAATGCCGTATTGTGCGAATAAATGTAGCAGCGGTTCGGTGACTGGCTCGTTAGACAGCGATGTCTCATGAGTGTCAAAACGGTTTGCGGTATTCGTGGTTAGCTTATGGCTGGCTGGCGTCGACACAGTGGATGCTATTGGCAGATGCGTTTGGTGATATAAAATGAGACGGTTGTTTGCGAGATCTATCAAGCGCTGTTCACGGATATGCGCTAAGGCGTGTGCTTTTGGTAGCGCGACGACGTAACGCTCATGGCGCAAGAGTATTTGTTGAATCCATGGGTCTTGGTGGGCAAATCGTCCAAAGCCAATGTCAATCTCGCCTGCTTTTAGTGCCTCCATTTGCTGATATGAGCTGATGTCTTTTAAATTGACGTCGATATCAGGGCTAAACTGTTTGAGCGTGGCAATAATTTCGGGCAGTAATCCGTATAATACTGAGGGCACAAACCCTATATTTAAGCCACTGCTTGGGGCTGATAGGCGCTGAGTCATACTGGTAACGGTATCAATCTCTGTCAGTATGGTGCTTATTTTGTCATAAAAAAACGTACCAGCTTCAGTCAGATGCAGTGGCCTGTGATAGCGATCAATGAGTATCACGCCCATATCGGTCTCGAGCTGTTTTAAGAGGCGGGAGAGGCTGGGCTGTGACAATCCTGTCTTTGCAGCGGCGGCGCTAAAGCTACGCAAGTCTGCGACCGCAATAAACGCATTAAGCTGTTTTAAATCCATATCCTTCAGCCTTTTATTGATATATTATCTATATAT
>NZ_JASDDJ010000095.1 GCF_030407455.1 Psychrobacter sp. 5A.1 | reverse complement strand
TGACGATGTTTGGCAAAATTTAGCTGTTTTTAGCCCATTTAGAGGACACTCGTTTGAATTGAGGACACGCCCTAACATCTATGGTTAAGTATTAATGCCTATTTATCTTCTTTTTGATGATCTAGCCCTTCATACTTTTTCACCCGTCGGCATTGGTCGGAGCAATAGACCATGCTCTCCCAATTTTTATCAAGCTTCTTAGTCCAGCTAAACTCGCGCTCGCAGACAGGGCAGAGTTTTTTGCGGACGTTCTTCTTTTTTTGCGCCATAATTTTCTCATTGGTTTGTTTACTACATTAGTTACTGGTCACTATAGTCTACTAATCATAGTCGTCAAAGATTTTATTAAGTCTGTTGAGACTATTGACGATTAACTTACCAGATTGATCGGCGCTGGTATCAATCGCCAGCTTCTCATCCATCCGCATCGTCAATGGCTCTAATGCTTGCTTGAGGGCAGTTGCCATCAATGCGGTCTGCTGATGAATATTAGGGATATCGCTATCGGCTGTTTGATTATCATTATTGCTAACCAAGCTATCCGCCATTTTTTGCGCCAGTTGTTCAACGGCATTGACCAGCTGCACCATGAGCTGTTTTTGTGCATATTGGTTTTGCTTGAGATACTCGCCTTCTGACTTATGATCGTGCTTATATATTTGCAGCAATTGGCTCACGCTTTTTTCAAAGCCATTATCGATACTGTCGCTGACGATTTTGGCATTGTTAATGACGCTATCAGCAAGTATTTTTTGTGCTTCTAATTGGGCGTTTAGCTGGGCATCGAGTTGCGCTTGTTGTCCTGCTTCTCGTAAGCGAGCGATTTGCTCTGGATCGTTTTTCGTTAAGTATGTCTCAAACTGGCTACTGATGGCATTGAAGCCACTGGCCAAGTCGACCAACTGTGCAACGATACGCGCGCCCGTATCACCGTCTTCACCGCCCATGGCTTTGTTACGTAAGAAATCGGCTTTGATTTGCGCCCAACGCTCTGTTTCTGCTTCGGTTAAGACACCACGCATCTCACCAAGCTTGAGCAAGTTACTCTCTGCGCCTTGTGTCAATAGCTGCGACTCGCCCAGATAGTGATCATCTATCAGCTGGTTCAGCTCTTCTTCATTCATGACCGCCGACAGCTTTTCGGTCATCTTATTCATATTACGATAACTGCCCTGTAGCTTAAATATCGGCTCAACACGATACTTATCATCTTGCGAGGCAGAAGCAATATAGGCTTGGTTGACATCCAAAATGACTTCTTGCACCCTAAACATATGGCGCAATATGGCGATAATTTCGTTAACTTCTGAAGTGCTATACGGATACGTCAGATCACTGCTTTGTGCTTGTGCTAGATTTGCATTGTCCGTTTTTGCCATTTTAATCAAACGATGCACATCGCTTAAGTCACGGTTAGCCATTGGTGCGAGGACGGTATTAGAGGTCAGCGAGTTTTCGATATAACTGAGTGCAAATACTTCTTCCATACCGCTCATGATATCGCCTAAGTTGTAGATATCGGCACGGTTGGCGAGCATGTCAGGGACTTTAAATGCCTCGCCGCTTTCGGTGTAAGGGTTACCTGCCATGACCACGCAGAACTTTTTGCCACGCATGTCATAAGTTTTGGTCTTGCCTTGCCAGACGCCATCGATACGGCGCGTACCATCGCCGAGTGAGATAAACTTCTGCAAAAATTCCGCATGCGTATGCTGAATATCATCAAGATAAAGCATGACGTTGTTGCCCATCTCAAAGGCCAAGTTGATTTTATTCAACTCTTCTCGGGCGGTAGCATTGGGTGCTTTTTCGGGATCTAATGAGGTGACGTCATGACCGAGTGACGGACAGTTAATCTTCATAAAGATAAGGCCGAGACGATTTGCCACGTATTCCATCAAAGTGGTTTTACCATACCCTGGTGGCGATATCATCATAAGGATACCCATCAGATCAGTACGCTTATCCTCGCCGACCGTGCCCATCTGTTTAGCAAGATTGTCACCGATAAGCGGCAGATAGCTCTCGTTAATCAGACGGTTACGCACAAATGAGGACAATGGGCGCGGCATAAATTCGTCCAGTCGCAACGTCTCTTTTGAGTCATGCAATATCTCTGAGCGCATGGCCAGATAACGTCTGTAGGCAGGGATAACTTGGGTATCATGATGATGCAAACGATTTAAGAAATCATCGACGGCAAAGGTTAAGGTCTGTTGATGAATACGTATATGCTCACCCAGCAGGTTATTGACTTGTATCTCAAGCGATACCTTACCCGTGCTACGTTCAAAGCTTTGTACTTGATTGAGCGGATTATTAATACTGGTCAATGATGTAGTCGATGAAACTGGCGACGAGGTGATTGAAGAAAATGACAAGGCCGATGGCGTGGTACTTGCGCCTTGATTGCCCAATCCTTTAGCACTTAGCCCTTTATTAAAAGCCCCTTTATTAAAAGTAGCGCCTGAATCAATCAATCGTTGCACCAAGGCTTCACGCTGAGCATCATTTAACTGGGTAAGCAAAACGGCAATGGCTTCAGGCACATAATGACGGCCACTCTCTAATTGCTGCTTGCGTAGCGCGTTTTGTGTTTCAATCTCGGCAAGCTGCTCTTCACTGAGTGCCTCGCCTGCCTCATCCGTGCCATTAGCTGCGACATTAGCCGACTCTGTCCCACCATAAGTCTTATCAAGTAGTGCATGAAACCATGTGGCTAATAGCTCATAGGCTGATTTGGGTTGGAAACCAAGCTTGCCGATAGAAGATTGTAGTTGGTCAAAACTAGCGGTATTTTGCGTGCCACCTGCAGCGCTATTCAATGTTTGGCTTAGTTGATCACACAACTGCTGCGCTTGTTGGCTGGTTTGCCATTTTATTGTGTTATGTGCGCCGGCATTGGTTTCAGCCGACTGTCCCATGACGCTCACCAAGTATTCACAAGCAAGCTGAACGTAGCTTGGTTTGAAGATGTTGGCGCCTTTATCAACGCTACCATCTTTATCAGCGCTAAGACTGTCATCATTATGAGCCATAACAAAATGACGCATCACTTGGCTCATGTCCTCGACCAATAGAGACTTCGCAGTATCGCTGCCCAATGCACGGCGCAGTTGCTCGGCGGTGGCGGCTCTATCCGTCCAGTTATTTGCGCGTGTCAGCACTGATTCATTCAGCCATTTGTCATAACCAAATTGACGTAAACTGTCTAAACCAAGCGCTTGCACGATCTTTAACTGCCAATAGAATAATTGCGCCAATGCTCGTACTTGCGGGGTATAAATCAGTAGCCCTGCCTCACGCAATGTCGGCAGGATTTGCATCAGTAATAGCGTGGCATCATGGTCATGAATGCCTTTGTCATAGCCAAGCTGATAGCGAGGGGTGGCGTAAGCTTTGACCAGTTTGGACAATGGACTGTCAATATCACCATTAACATCGAGCGTAATGACAGTCGCATCGTATGCTTGATATAGACGTTCTTCGGTCAAACCCTCCTGGCTGTTCTTAGCACTTTCGATAATGCTATAGGCTAAGTACTCGGCGCGGTACACCTTGTCAGACTCGGAGGCAATATTCATGTCCCAATACGGGCGCAAGGCGTTTAGCTCAGCATTATTAAGCACTTCATAATAGTCGGTACCCGTTAGATGCAAGTTCAGCACGCGCTTGCCATCTGACTGCTGACGGCTCAACAAGGTCAAATCTAATGGCTGAGTATTGACTGAAAAACGATGCTTACCCAGTTTGATAATTTGGCCACCATCTTCAAACAAGTCTGACTTGTCTTTTAAACTCTTATAGCTCTCGATTTGAATGGCTTTTAGGCGCGCATCGATGTCATCGGCTTTGACGCTAAAGCCCATCGCTTGCAGCTCTTTTGCGATGTTGCGGACTTTTTGCACCAGACCATCAGCCGCAAAATACGTATTCAGCGCTTCCTCTTCTGTAAATCCCGTGACACCTGTGCTTTGCGTGCGTTTCTTGATACTTTCAAGCATCCGCAACGCGCCATCACCCAAGTTTTGCGCTTTGCGGTTGCGAGCATCGAGTAGTTGCTGCTTATGGTTTTCAAAGGTTTCGTAAATCTCTTCACGCTTGCTGATGATATCGGCTAAAAACTGATCGCCACTATTGGTCTCTGGATCAGCGAACTGGCTTTCCAATTCTTCTAACTGTACCAGCAATTTTGCCATTTGCTCGTCTGATTTCTCAGGGGTGTTGGCAATGGATAAGGCGTTGGCAATGGACTGACCGAACAGCTTAAACTGCGCGCCAAATTGCGCCACGGCCTCAGCTGACCCTAGATTTTTGCGTTTGTGGTTGAGCTTGGCTTTGCTCTGGTTCAGGCTCGCATAAATGGTCGATATGTCATCGATGATTTGCGTACGTACCGTGGCATCGGCAACATCTAATGTGCCTAGCAACTCGGTTAATAAATCTAACCCTTGCGCGGTCTCATCAATTTTTTCTAGTACGGGTTTTAGCTCAGCATTGGTTTCAGCCGTGTTTAAGCGCTCACTAACATCGACCAATATACCTTCGTAGCTTGATAGCGCCTCTTCACCACTTAAAAACAATACCGTTTTTTCAGCCAGCTCGCTCTCCGCTTCTTCTAACTGTGTCTGTAATGCTTGTAACTTATCGGCATCTAGATATCGCAAATCTTCCAAGCTGACCAAGCGGCCTTTTTGGCGTCTTAACGCTGACAACTGATCGACATAATCACTGGCAGACTCAAAGCTAGTGACGCGTATCTGCCGCAAAATCTCACTTTGCTGTGTATCAGCATCAGCTAGCGCGGTTTGGGTTTGTTTCTGGATACTTTGTACTTTAGCGAACTCATCAATAACCAGCTCAGCCGTTGCCGTCACTTCCTTAATACTACTGGCGACTTCGCTTAGCTCAGGCTCAGACAACCAGTAATAGCTGTCAAAGAGTCGGCTGGTATTATTGGTAAGCTCTTCATAGAGCTTCTGTGACACGCTTTGATTATCAATCAGGCGGGTAATGCTATACAGGTCGGAGATACCGCGTACCAGCTCTTTATTGCCGATTTTTCCATAAAAGCTCGTGCTTTCTGGCAACTCACTGACATACTCATGCGAGGCGTAAGGCGTGTGCCATATTTGCATTGGGTGAATACGAGATGGCTCACTTTGGTCACTGAACAGCACCAAACGGCCATTCTCTGCCAAAGCCATACCGTTACAATAGATAGGGTTTGCCAATTGCTTTTTAATCAAGTTATAAGGAAACAGTCCCGTGACGCCCAAGTCTCGGTCGTAAAATAAGAATAAAACATCTTCCCCATTTGGCGATACAATTTTACGCTTAAACCGTAAGTCAGTAGCACCAACATTATTGGCCTCGAACAGCTTATACTCACCCGTCTGTAGATAATAACCACCCGGAAACATGATGCCGTGGTCTTCTGGTAGCTGAACACACGACTGTCCAATCGCATCCAATCGCAGCACCGCTTCGGTCAAGGTGTTATAAACGAAATAACGGTAGTCCTCTTCACGATAGGGCAATATTTTGAGCAGTATTAAACTGCCCACTTTGGCATATGCAATCTCAGCATCGGTCAGCGACTGGGTACGGTCATTAACTGGTTCGCTATAAATACCCTGACCGGATTGCGTATTGTCCTCAATCTTGATGGTCAAATCGCCACCAACCGTTTCCACAAATATCGTGTCTAAGATATTCATATGCGGATATTTGCCATTCACCATTTGATCGCGTGTGGTCTCAATCCAGTCAAAATCATAAGCAGGTGGCAATTCAATGTCACGCTCGCCTCGATTGTCCACATAAGCGACTTGCGCTGACTCTGGTGTACCTTGGCTAAAATCTAACGCGAAACGGAACACTCGAATATCAGTGATGCGCTCACCAATCTGAAACGCTAATAGCAACTTGCTGTCTTTCACCGTTATTTGAATCAGGCGCGTTTGCTTGTAATATCGATATAGCTCATTGAAGTCTTGAACAAAAGCGTCTTGAGCCAAAAACGTCCCTTTTAGGTCAACCTCTTCGAGCTGATACTCTTCTTCATTACCAACTGGCTCGTTCAGACGATATAACGACAATACGTCTTTAATATTACTCGCGCGTTTGAGCCCCATAAAAACGTTGTAGCCAAACAGCAAATAATCGCCCACCTGCACCATGTCTTGTGCCACACAGTTGTATTCGGTACGAATACGAGTACGGGCGATGACTTGCATTTGAGTGCTGCCAAACTCTTCGAGACGCGCATTATTTAGCGTCTGCGTCTGCGTCTCTAAACGCCCGCCTTGTTCCGTCAGACGTTTTTTGATGAGCTCATAAGCATTGCCTGAAGCAACTGCCTGATCGGTTTGGTTGGCTTGATTAGCGTTATCGTTGCTGTCTGAATTTGTTGAGTTTTGCGTATCTGCCATGAGTAATTATCCGTTGTTGGCATTTTTAGTTATAAATTTATTGTTTTAGCACATCGTCACTAAAAACACATAATTCCTTTATTCATAGTGGTGTATATTAGATGCCTATGTTGATATTAT
>NZ_JASDDJ010000094.1 GCF_030407455.1 Psychrobacter sp. 5A.1 | reverse complement strand
AACACCGTTAGAAAAAGAGAAGCGCTACTTTAATAAAAACCTCTTATCAGGTGTCCTAAATTAGTTGACCACTACAATCAAAGGGAGTGATGGGCGGTAGGCTATCAGCGTTCTTTTCCATGTAGTTGCGGATGAACTGCCACTGTGCGCGAGCATAGACGTCTGAGGTAGCTGGAAAGGAGGAGACCCATTGGTTGACGATGTTACGTTTATTATCTAGCCAGTTGAGCTGTAAAAAGTAGGTTCTACTCATACCGCCTGCACTGACGATATTGACGCTTTTCACACTGGCATGAATGTCTTGATAAGGTAGTTCGTTGATGCCATGGTAATCTACTTTTATTTTGCCGTCTTCTTGGGTGACATCAAATTGCAATATGCGTTGGTCAACCTTATCAAAGGCATCAATGGGTACGTCACTATCGGTGAGTTTAGAGACTTTGCGTAAAAGTGAAACAGGGAGAACAAAAAACATTAGTATTAGAACTATACCAAGTACTATCTCCACGAGCCCTTCAGAGAAAAGGTCTATAAGAAGTACTGGTATCATTATTATAAAAAGAACTAAGAAACAAACAACTATTACTATACCACCCTCGTTAAGCATGCTACTGCCCACATCATTGAAGGTTAAGGCTTAAGGCGTAATGCCTCTAACATCTTTTGCTATATACCGCATGTTTGGGTGGTCTTTTTCAACGTCAACAACATCGCTATAAGGTCGTGATAGCAAAGTGATATCAGGAGTATTATGAGTGGGCAATGTATTCATAAAAATAGTTAATACTCAGTTGCTAAATGAATTAGTCCTTTCTATAAACTGATAACCATCAATTTCATAGCCACCGAAACAACAGCCAATCCCACAGTATTTTGAAGAAACTTGGGTAATCGCCATGTGGTCGCGCGGCACCGATGACATCAATAATAATGGCAAGTATCGATAAGGAAGCCAGCGTTGCAACTACCATCATCACGACATAAAACACTTTTTCTAATAAAGTGGCAGGCTCCATGAGCGCTGGTATCGTGCTCACTGGTCGCATTCAAACGGGCTTGGCAGGTAATCTTATCTAGACCAACTGACAAGACACCATGTTCCATTGAGTATCCATATCCGCTTGTACTAGGGCATCATGCAGTGCATCGGACACAAATACATAACTCATCAACAAGGGGTCGTGCCATAGATCTAGCTCGCAGTTTAGTGCTGATTTACTAACTAATAGTTGTTTGTCTTTGATAGGTATACTGGTTGCGTATCTTTGCTTGCCATCAAAGCTAGAACTAGTATAAGAGGAAAACGACTCGTTCACCTGAGGGTGCGGGTATTGAATGTATTCTCGTCTTTCACAAAGATTAAGAAAATAAAAGGTCTTGTCGCTACACAGTTGCTGGGTCTCAAGGTTGTAGATTTGTACTGGCGTGAGCGTACTTTCCCCTAAGCGAAACTGCTGTAGCAGCTCGGCACAGGCTTGAGTAAGCACAACGCCACCACTTCTCACAAAAAAGATATGTTCAGACGACGGCGGTAGCTTGGTGTCACTACTCTCTACCCACAAGCTGTCTGGTAAGTGCTCGGTCTCAAAAAAACCACTGCTAGCTTTGGATAGTTCCAGCCTATCTTCTTTATACATTTTTTTTATTTCTAATAACTTAGGATCAGCTGTTTTTTCCCTACTTTCAAATATTTTCCAATACTTAGGAAAGCCATATTTTTTATTATTGGCAGGATAGATATCATAAAAATTGACAGAAGTTGTCATATTAAAGCCTGATAGCCAGACGTTTTTTTTAGTGCTCATTTTCTTTTTCCTTAGTTATGGCGTGTCCTCAATCTAAACAGTAAACGGTAAATAGGCTAAAACCTCTCAAGTTAATGTCTGCAGATGTGACAGCATAGATCAGACTTATCAAGACAACCATCCCAAACTAACCACATACCAGAGTTTGCCGACCATACTTGGATAGTCACCATGTGGTCTCGCTGCGCCCATCAGATCTATGATAAAAGCGCCCACAAACATCATGACAATAGTTGCAATAGCAATACCGACACTATAAACCACAGTCTTCCACATAGGTTGGTTGTGCTGCTCAAGATTACCTTCTGGTAGGTGTTTATTTAAATCATAAGGGTCATTGGGATCAATCTGACATTCCGCTTGAATGGCTGCGCTAAAACGATGACGGTAGCTGGTCAGCATAGAAATCACGCGGCCTACATAGCACAGTACTAATAAAGGCAGAATAACCAATGTCACTGGATAAAATCTAAACGTGCGTTCAGGATACTCTATATTTTCGTGAGAGTAATATAGTACATTGAGTATCAAACGCTTAAATGACATGAGTGGTGTTTCACGTTTCTTATGAATGGGATAGATATAACGTATGGCTTCTTTGACTTCTTTTAGTTGCTGATCATCGCCTTCCATATAACGACGGATAAACTCAAAATAACTGATTAAACTCTGATCTATGACATTGTTTTGAAAAGCGAGTGCAAACATGCCTGTCACGGTTTCGCCATCCTTATCCAAGGTGACTGCTCTGATGTCTCTGTCTTCACTAATATAGGCAATAAAAAAGGTCAAGTCGTCCCAGTTATACACCTCTACTTTACGGTTATATTGACGGACATAGACCTTACGGGTTTTGCGGTTAAAGCGTATAGGATAATGCCATGTGGTAAATAACTCGGTTGAGAGTACGTTTATTAATGGAACAAAGAATAGAAGAAGCATAGAAAAAGCAAGAATCAGACAAACACTTAAATATATAAGATCAAAATCTGTTATAAAAATCATTATCGCAAAGATGATACCGTTGCTAACAGACAGTCCAACAAATCCTATAATCAATCCCCATCCTACCGCATCGCCACGTCTTCGTTCATTGCGCCCCGTGGTTTCTAGATAAGTTGAATTAAACTGTACAACCGTTTGCTGTGGCTGCAACGGCACATCGTAGGTTGTATCTTTTTCTAACGGTACTCTTTTATGGATGCCTTTCACATCGTCGAGCTTTTGCCCAACTGCTTGATAACCAGGGGTCAAAAATGGTGGCTTCTTGGTCAGTCGAAACCGCCCTTCCATGTCTACAACATATCCACTCATTATTCATTCCGTCGCGTCTACTTCAATGCCTTTCAAGGCACTGTCTAATTACTTAAGCTAAGGGCTGTCTTCAGATATTTAAATCCACCGAAACAACAGCCAATCCCACAGTATTTTAAAGAAGCTGGGGTAATCACCATGTGGTCGCGCGGCACCCATGATGTCTATAAATAAGGCAAAAACAGACAGGCCAATGATTGAACCTATAATAAGTAGCACGCCAATGACCGCCTTTTCTAATAAGCTGTACTCTCGTCTTGGCGGATTGGGCGGTTTTTTATTTAAGTCAAACTTGTCATTAGGATCTATATCACACTCAGCCTCTATCTCAAAAGAAAAATGCGGGGTGGTACAGGTCTTTATTGAGACAATACGACCAAGTAGCTTTAACAACCAAAAAGGCGTGGCAGCAATGTAGTGCAGATCAATGTTCAAGCTAGTTTCAGGATATTCCATGTCCTTCCATCTGTCATGAAATTCAAACCGACTGCGCTCAATGCTCTCCTGCAGGGTTTCTTTGCGCTGATGAATAGGAAAGACATGTCTGATACTATCCGCTACATGCTTGATGTCTTTATTGGTCTTGCTGCGCATATAGGCGTTTACAAATTCAAAGTGATGCTGCAGAAACTCATTTGGACTTGAGTGGGTAAAAGGAAAGCTAAAGGTACGTCTGATAATACCTTTATCATCCACATCACAACAGCGGATGTCCCATGGGGCGTTAACACCATTCTCCATATGTATTTTTAGAGCGTTCCAGTCGTATGTTTCAACTTGCTTATCTGCTCCGATAACGTAAACCTTGCCATTTTTACGATTAAAGCGAATGGGGAAATAAGTATAAGTAAATAGTTCGCGGCTTAGTATTCGAATGACAAACCAGAGTATTCCAAAACAGATTATTGATAATATAAACATACCTATGGTAATAGCTATTCCACCAGCTTTGAATGCAACAATTAAGCCGTAAATGCATACAAAGATGCCAAAAATGCCTAGCAAAAATGCAGCACCTTGAATATGGGTTATCTCTCCTCGTGCAGACTCCCACCTATCGACCAGCTCCATATAAGTACTGTTAAATTGCACAACAGTCCGCTGTGGGCGTAAGGGTAGTCCATAATGCTTGTCTTGGCATAAGTGATATGCTTTATACTCTTCTTTGTAGGGCTTACCTATGCTGCTGTAGGTCTTATTCCTTGAGCGCCCAGTTAGATCGATAAACATAATGTATTCTCAAGTTGTCAATTAAATATTTTTAGCGAGGTTACCATCAGTAACCTTTATACGAGTGAATCTATAAATATACTTTTACTTATTTTGTAATGCAGCTAGTTTACGCTGTAACTTTTCTAACGTTTGATTCTGATTATTTATCTTGTCTTGATAAATCGCTAAGTTATCTTTTTGTTCTTGCGTGCGTCGAACTTGATTAGCAGTTCGTTGTCGTGCCTGTTCAACCTCACGTTGAATATTAGGATCTAGACCAGTATCCGCAGCTTTACTATCATTCGCACCAAGCACACTGAACACTCCGTTTGTTTGTTGTGTTTGCGGAGTGCCCATGGGTTGATAGTCATAATCATCAAGATCTACAGGTTCGTAATTACTAGGATCTATAGGCTCATAAAAATCGTTCATATCTAAAGGTTCATAATCATTTTTATTTAAGTCATAGGGTTCTACTGGTTCATAACTATCATCAAATTCGATATCTTGATAGTCAAGTGGTTCATACTCCCCTTTATTTTGATAATTAGGTTCAGGTATATCGGTATTAATGTTAGTTGTGGATTTTTGATTGTTTGTGGAATCGACAGAACTATCACTAGTAGATGAGGCTGTTCCTCTACCTATTGATTGCACGTCTTCTTCAGATGATTCCGATTCAGTGATACTTTCAATGGCTACTTTATAAGCCTCTATTTCTGCCTCATAAGATAAATGCCGACTGTCTACACCCCAGATACTACCCTCTATCCATTCTTGAATAGGTGTTAAAGTCAATTCCGCGATTAAAAAACCAACGCCTATTGTAATAATAAATAATACCGCGCCTATACCCGTCCAGATGAGACTAGCACTGAATAGAGTTACTGCTGCTACCGCACCAAATCCAGCTAATCCTGAAATACCATATAAAAACATCATGTTGATATTACCCTTTGTGGCTTCATCATAAGCATGATAAAAATCAAAGCCAGAAAATATAACAGCAGAACCAATATTCAGTCTTTTTGCCCACCAAGCGCTTTTACTAATAGAGCTATTGAGTGAGTCTTTTGTCGCAGCTGAAAGAGTAGGGTTTTTAACTTTTATTTCCCGTATCGCCACATGATGATCCAGTATTCCTCCATATAAAAAACCTATACCTGCAATAAGCTTTGCACCGCTCTCAGACACTATTGCTTTTTGTAGACCCTGTTCTGTAGAATTGCTATAAATGCCAGCAGCTAAACTTATACAGGCCACTGCTTGAAATAATGTACCTGCAGTAGCTAATTTATTTGATAAGCTATCTGATGCTACTCTTGGCTCTATAATTTGAACAAACTCGTTAGACGCAAGATCGACAGTTCGGTTATAGCGCCTTAAACGTGCTTGAGCTGTTTTGAGATCTGACAAAGCACCTTGGTGACCACTCTTAGCTGAGGATTGTAGCGCTTGAAAGCGAGTATTTGCAGCAGCCTTTGTGGGTGCATTATTTTTATTTAGGGTATTAAAGACTGAGTTTGCCTCCTTGGTATCTATGACTAAAGTCGTACCAGAGATATTTGCATTCAAGTCGATATTATCTAAAACCTTGAGGTTATGCATCAGTAGACGAGCGTACTTCCGAGCACTTGTTTTTGAACTGGTGTTGGTTTGAGTGAGTAAGACATCTGTCAATCCAGCAATCGCTTGCTTTTTGGTTCCTGAAAAATTTAATTGTATAATAGGAGCTTCTAAATGAAGTCCAATGGCATACATTGTCTGAGATATGGTTATACTGCTTGCCTCGTTACTGATGACTTTCAGTAATGGTGCACTCAATATTTCAGTAGATTTTTGAATGAGGACTGATTTATTCAAAATGTTTTCAGTATGAATGCCACTAGCTATTCCAATCAGAGATGACCATGACGCTTCGAGTACATTGTTCAACTTAATACCAGAAGTCGAGAAGTCCAAATTCTGCCAGCTTATACTTTTATTGCCTTCTCTGGTAATAGCATCAATATAACTTTGATAGTTATAAGCCAAAGCTCTTAATATATAACTTTGTTGATCGTTAATATCTTTGTTCATTAATTCTGCATATAGTTTCGCCGCTCCAGAGTCATTTACAGTGACACCAATACATTCTAGGATCGTCTCTGTATAGGACATACCACTCGATACATCATTGGTATCATAGTTAAACTGCATTTGATTCTTTAGGTTTTCACTATTTTTAAATATCTCGTTATGGGTTCTGATAATATATTTGGCTATTCTCTTAAAATTTCTTT
>NZ_JASDDJ010000093.1 GCF_030407455.1 Psychrobacter sp. 5A.1 | reverse complement strand
TATCGTCGGCTTGCGCCTAATTTGGTGCAATTTTAGCAATCAGCAGCCCTAATATTTGAATGTTCAACAGACCCTAGGCCGTGTCTTCGATTCAATCGATAGTCCTCTAAATGGGCTAAAAATGTCAGCGCTGTAAAAAAAGAGTGTAAAACCTAGCAAAAAATCACAGGTTTTACACTCTTTTTTATTATCTATTTAATCCTAGGGCGTGTCCTCATTTTAAAAATGGTGATAAAAATGAGGACACGCCTTAGTAATTGCATCAATCACAAGCAACAGCAGCCCCTGTTTTATCAATACACATTTTATTACCGTTCTTTAGGTTACCAATCCACGCCTTGCCACCAGTAAATACAAAGGATGGCTGACCCTGATAGCTATCATCGGTCAACACACCATCACTCGTAAAGCGAAAGGGAATCGCAAGCTCACCGCCAAGATTGACAAAGCCCCACTCATCACCGATACGCACGCCAGCATACTCCTCAGAGAACGGACGCACTTCATCAAATGAGTAAGTAATCATGATGACGTTATTGTCATCGACAAAGCCCCATTTTCCATCTTGTTGACTCGATTTTAACGTTGTAAAACGAGCGGGTATAGGCTGTGAGGATGCGTTGGTTTTTTCATCAGGGGAGATAGGTTTCTTTACAGCTGGCGTATCACTCTGCCCGTTTGGATCGCTCGCGACATTGCCATTTTTATCCACCCAACTGGTCGCGCGGTTTTTGCGTACACGTGCCACACCGTTACGATAATCATCGATATCATCAATCGCCACTGAAAACGAAACGACGATACTATTGGCTGTATTGATGACGCCATAATGACCGTTTTTCTTTACCACGATACGCCCACTTGATACTGGTCGCGCCCATCCTTGGCTGTCTGTGAGGATATCGTACATGGCGGGCACAACTTCACGGCCCTGCATATTGAGATAACCGACCCGACTGTTACGCAGTACAGGCAATAGACCGCCTGACAGTTTATCGGCATCAACTTTTTGATAGCGTGATAAATCAACGACTCTTTTACCTTTTTTGTCAATCAACGCCACTGGCGCACCAAAGTCTTTGATCGCCAAAAAATAGCTGCTACTGGCAGTACAAGAGACATTTTTATAATAACTTTTTGGGATTTTACAACTGGCAGCTTGCACACTGGGTATTAGAAATAACGCACTAGAGAGAATCGTAATAACGAAACCGTATTGCGATATTTTTGACGGTGCATCAGATATCACAGATGGCTGTTGTTTTGATGACAATCGTTGAAGCATAAATAAACCTAGGCAAATAATATGTAGATTGTTTGATATAACAAATGGGGTATTGAGCATAGTATAAGCTACTAGACTAACAAATAGTAATCTCTGCGCCAATGCCATTCCGGCTAGGATGCCACCTATATATCCAATCGCCTGTCAAATCTCTCATACATCGGCGTTTTTTTATAAACACTTCAATATAAAGGCTGTCATTTCATCGGCATAAATTTACGGATAAAAATACTTTATTATCAAATACTTTCATGACTCATTCGTCTCTAGCCTATTCAACACGCCCTAGCGATAGGTCACCTATTAACCGTAATGAATTGTGACTTTACCATTTCATTTTGTGCTCAAAACCATGACAATAGGGCTTTGTGTCAGCATCGTACTGGCATAATGCAGTGATAATAAGCACACTTATATAAGGACGATTTATGGCTATTGCTTCTTCGCGCTCTGCATCTATTGGCTTGGTCATTGGTTGTATCATTTTTGGATTGGGCAGTCTGATCGTCGCTCATGTCGATATTGGTGGGTGGGCCATGTCATTTTGGCGATTGGCCATTTCAGGTGTCGTGTTTGCCGTATTGGCTAAGATAATGGGACAGAGAATGCCCAAATCAAGGCGTGCCATTTTTTATAGCCTATTATCGGGGGCATTTTTAGGGTTAGATTTGGCGCTGTGGCACGAGAGTATTTACGCTGTCGGTCCTGGTATTTCGACGTTGCTCAACAGCTTGCAAATATTTTTCTTGGCAGCAATTGGGTTTTTGTATTTTAATGAGCGTCAGTCTATCGTGCAGCTCATCAGTTTGTTTTTGGCAATGCTGGGCGTGGCAATGATAGGCAGTCCTGAGTTTGCACATAACAAGGCCGCGACTTGGGGCTTTGTCACTGGTATTGTGTCGGGCGCGATGCTGGCCGCGTCAATGACGTTTATCCGTAAAACGCATGATACCGAACCGACCCCGATATTTATGCTGATGCAACTGATTAGTATCGGCGGAGTCTTGGCAATGATTGTACCCATGTTTGTATTTGATACTGGTAATATTTTGCCCAATACATGGTCTGAGATTGTCTGGGTGCTCATCTATGGTACGGTGATGCAATGCTTGGCATGGGGACTGATTGCCTACTCTATTCCTAAGCTGTCTCTGGCATTGACTGGATTGTTATTATTGTCAGAACCCATTGCCGCCTTGGTCATTGATTATAGCTGGCTGGACAAACCGATTAACACCTTACAATGGAGCGGTGCACTATTGACGATGTTTGCCATTTATTTAGGATCGTTGAAGCCAAAACCACGCGCCCTACGCCGCTATCGGTTTTTTGCACGCTTTTATAAACGTAAGTATAAATAATCTTGGCAATTTCATCCAATAAAAAGCGCCCATGCTATCGATAGCATGGGCGCTTTTTCAACATTGTCAGTTTAGGGCCTGGCCTCATTTTAAAAATGGTGATAAAAATGAGATAAATCGCAGTCAAACAAGGAAAATAGCGCAGATAATATCGAGATATTAGTCAGCTATTTGACGCCGTTTGGCAAGATTTAGCCATTTTTTACCCATTTACATGACTATCGATTGAATTGAGGACACGCCCTAGTTCAGATATTCGATAAACACTCTAAAACTTAACCCATTATTTGGCTAACGATTTATTAGCAGCCTTCATCTCAGCGCTTTGGTTAAACAAGGCATTCAATACGATAGCTGCCAAAGTAGCAGTACCGATACCGCCCAAATCAAAGCCACCTAAGTGCAAGCTAAAATTACCTGTGCCCATAATGACAGTGACAGCGGCAATAATCAGATTGCTGTTTTTGCTAAAATCAATGTGGCTATCGATCCAAATCTTTATCCCAGCGACAGTGATAAGGCCGAAGACTACGATAGAAGCACCGCCCAATAAGGCCGCTGGTATCGTCTGAATGATGGCACCAAACTTTGGCGACAGACCCAATATGATAGCAACCAAACCTGCTACCACAAATATCGTCGTGCTATATACTTTTGTGACTGCCATGACACCAATGTTCTCAGCATAAGTGGTGACACCTGTACCGCCAAATCCTGCTGAAAAAGTGGTGGCCAAACCATCTGCCAAAAATGCTCGACCCATATAAGGGGTTACACGAGCCTTGGTCATGCCCTCTACTGCCTTAAAATGGCCTAAATTTTCAGCCACCAAAATAAAGGCCACAGGTGCAATCAGGATAATAGCGCCTATCTCAAAACGCGGGGTATGAATGCTCGGCAGGCCAAACCATGAAGCCGCGGCTACTGTACTAAAGTCAATCGCAGCACCAAAGCCTAGAATATTGGTCATCACAAAATAAGCAACGTACGACAGCACCAAGCCCACGAGGAGCAACAGACGGCGCAACATGCCACGGGTAAACACCGCCACACCACTAATGAGCAGTACCGTCAAAGTGGCCATCCAAGCATCAAACTGATTGGCAGACACGCCTTGAATGGTCACTGGTGCCAAGTTCAAACCGATAATCATGACAATGGCACCGGTGACGATAGGCGGCATCAAACGCTCAATCCAGCCAGTACCTGTTTTCATCACCAGCAGGCCAATCAATGCATAAATGATACCACAGGCCATAATACCGCCTAACGCGACATTCAAATTGGCATTGAACCCTGCACCTGCATAAGCGGTCACCGCAATGACTGGGCCAATAAAAGCAAAACTTGATCCCAAATAGCTCGGCATGCGTCCACCAGTGATCATAAAAAACATCACCGTACAGATACCGGACATCAAAATGGCTAAGTTAGGGTCAAACCCCATTAATAAAGGCGCAAGCACCGTCGCACCAAACATCGCAAACGTATGCTGCACACCGAGTAATATACTCTTGGATGGTGGCAAATAGTCATTGATACCGACTGGATCACGATCCAGATCGCCCTTATAAGGGCGCCATGTTGGGAACCAGCGCCCATTTTCAAAGTCTGGATTGTGCGGATAATTGATGGCAGCTGAGTCGATACCTGCAGACTCTAAAGCGTTTTGGGTTGATTGATCTTGAGCGCTGTTGTCTGAAGCTGATGAGTGGTCTTTTTGAGATGGCATGCGCGCTTGTCCTATGTGAGCTAAGCTAAAGTAATAGGCTAGAATAACGGATAAAATAAAAATTGAATGGGTGTCTTACTTAAGGCGTGTCTCTAAAGGTTTACATAAATAGCAAAACCCCAGTTCCTTCTATCTATAGTATGTACCCCATTCATTTATGCTTTAATATGACAAACCAAAAGTATTATTTGGTATGATAAGCATATCTCGCTAGATGTATGAATACGGATAAGTCTTACTAAAAACGACATGGGTCTTTTATAGTTCGTCTTATGTGATGGTGATAACCAACTTACAGGATGTTACATAGTTGTTGACTGCGAGTCATGATAACGGAGTTTCAAAATAAATAAAAGTTATTATTCAATCGCCATCTGTGCTCATTTACCTGAATACCCTCACAAATAGTGTCTCGCATCCACCTCTTAACGATGGCTCGGATCGATGACTGTCTATTATATTTTTAACAAAAGTGCTCCATGCCATAGATAAAATATGCTGAAGCCTTTAAAACTTTTGGTAACTTATTATGATTAGTGTTTTTGATTTATTTAAAATTGGCATAGGGCCATCAAGCTCACATACAGTCGGCCCAATGCTGGCTGCAAATCTTTTCTTAGCTTCACTAAGTAAGCATCAAGAACTGACAACGATTAAAACGATTGAAATTGAGCTTTATGGGTCTTTAGCAGCTACAGGCAAAGGACATGCCACCGATACTGCCATATTACTAGGACTACTTGGACACGCTCCTAGCACCATTGATACACGCATGACCAGTAGTTATTTATCGCCTATATTTTCTGACAAGACACTGAATGTATCTGGTACTCATGCCATTAATTTTGATACGGAGCGAGATATTTATTGGTATGACGATACGGTACTGCCCTATCATCCCAATGCATTAATGCTTCGAGCCATATCGACAGACGGTACTCACTATCAGCAGACTTATTACTCAGTCGGCGGTGGTTTTGTGATTAATGAAGAAGATGCCACTAGCCCAGACGAAGACCATGCCAGCCCAACGATTGATGTGGTCCCTTACCCATTCAATAGCGCTGCAGAGCTTTTAGAGCAGTGCCGTCAACACGGTTTAAGCATCAGCGATCTGGTACTGGCCAATGAGTGTCACTACCGCAACCAAACAGAGGTATTTGCCTATTTAGATTCTATTTGGGCTTCTATGCAGGACTGTGTGATACGCGGGTGTCAAAATAGTGGCATATTGCCTGGTGGCCTAGATGTGAAGCGTCGTGCTCAAGCCTTACATCTACAACTGTGCGCTGAAAAAAACCAGCCTGTGACGAAGAACGATAAGCTTGCGGCGATGGATTGGATTGATCTTTACGCACTGGCCGTCAATGAAGAAAACGCCAATGGTGGTAATGTCGTGACTGCCCCTACCAATGGTGCTGCAGGTATTATCCCTGCCGTCATGCATTATTACCGTGACTTTCTATCAACTTACAGCATAGAAGGCGCTCGCAAGTTTTTATTGAATGCCACTGCTATCGGTAGCTTAATTAAACAGAACGCTTCAATATCTGGCGCTGAGGTCGGCTGTCAGGGTGAAGTTGGCTCTGCTTGTGCGATGGCGGCATCCGCATTGGCTGAAATCCTAGGTGGCGATCCTGCTAAATGTCTCAATGCTGCCGAAATTGGTATTGAGCATAATCTAGGTCTCACCTGCGATCCTGTTGGCGGACTAGTACAAGTGCCTTGCATCGAACGCAATGCGATGGGCGCGGTAAAAGCTGTGAACGCAGCACGCCTCGCCTGCCGTGGTAATGGACAGCACTTCGTTTCTTTAGATAAAGTCATCGAGACGATGAAAGTGACCGGTGCTGATATGCTTGATAAGTATAAAGAAACATCCCGTGGCGGACTTGCTATCTATGCCGATAATCGCATCCCTACAGCAACTCGCGGCTTTACTGTTAACTATAGCCAGTGTTAAAGTTCATCAATGATTCATTTAAAAAAAACAATAAAAAAGGCCTCTAATTCGTTAGAGGCCTTTTTAGTACGTGTCACGAAATTATCGTGAACCCATTAATCTCACTATTATTCAGCAGTTTTTGAAACCACTTCATTGAGAATCCAAACTGGTTGAACCACATTAGAGCCTTCAGCAGTCATTGCTTCTTGGCGTACATCAAGGACGTAACGGTAGTTTGGCTCATAGGTAAAGCCTTGGATATTACCATTTAGCGTGGTGTAGTTTTTTTGATAAGTCTGACGATACTGCAAGCACTGTGACTCAACCATGCTGCCATCAGTGGCGGTCAAATCGCAAACTGCTTTGCGTGGTGCGATTTCTACTTCAAAACTTGAGATATTAACCACTTTCACGTTCATAGGCTCCCCTTCAACAACCATCGTACGCTCATTGTCCATACCCATCGTCGAACAACCAGAAAGCGCAAAAGTCGTCATCAATGCTGCAAGTGCTAATTTTTTCATTATTCAATCCTCAGATAATTGTTATTAATACATTGTTAGTTGCTTATAGTTACTTATTTATATGTACTCAATT
>NZ_JASDDJ010000092.1 GCF_030407455.1 Psychrobacter sp. 5A.1 | reverse complement strand
GTATTTTTACCAAGGTCACGAGTATCTCATTGTCTACTTTATTTCCTTGGTTTAGATGCTTGGCGACTTGATTAATGTTGTTACCAATCCATGCCACGTGACGCACCAATTCAGGGTCGGCTGTATGTATGATTTTTTTAGCCTTGGCTTTTGGCTGTTCGATCTTTTGGTTAAGTGCCAGCTGGCGCAAAAAGGTTGATGTGCCAAGCTCACCTGCTCGGATTTTTATCTCCGCAAATTCGGCATCAGTGAGGCGTATTTGAATGTGCCTATCTCTGATTTTCTTGGTAGGTTTTTCATCGCTCATGGGTGACGTCCGTAAGGTTTTTGGGGTTAAGGGGTTTCCCCTTACCGGCATGCCAAAATGAAAAGAAACGAAGTAAATTGTAATGACGGCATATGCTGGCTTATAATAAATTTAATTGTTTACATAACACTTGTAAAGACCTTATTCTTTATCTTAAAATAATACTCTTAACAGTTTATGTACTATATTAGATTTTCTTTCTAGATTTATTCAAATTGCAGAGTATTCATCCATAAATATTACCTACATAAAAGCAGTTGGTGATAGATGACAAAATTATGCTTATTAAGTGGCGAATGCTCAATCTACGACACTCATCACCAGTAACATTATGGTTTGGCATGCTGCTTGCGTGCTTTGCTTGGATCATGCATGTCTCAATTTTGCTGACTCCTTTATGGGATGATAATGCCCATTTAGGTCACGGCATTTGTATTAAGCTTGCACCTGTTGTATCAACCGCTAAACAGTATGAGCAAATACAGGCTGATATTACTCATACATCACACAACATGCCTGATGATAGCGCAGCTTATCATCTGCACCATCATACTGCTCCTAATGCCTTAGCATCGACTTCAACAGCTAGATCAACAGCAAATACCAATGAAGAAATTTCGTCAAAAGAATTACATAGCAAACATAACGTTGAAAATTCTGATCCAGATGATATAAAACATCTCAGCTGTGACCTTTGTATCTCTATGTCTGCGGTGCTCGTGCCAAAAATGTTTGCACACACTGACTCTGCATGGTTTGAATTGCCCGCCGTATTAGTCACTTTTTTATATCACTCAACCACTCACTATTCTAATAATTTTTTACGGCCTCTCACCCGCGCCCCTCCTCAAGACATATTCAAATAACCTTAAACATTCATAGTTCAATATTTTATTGGTGCATTGGCACTTGCTATCAATCAACAAGCTTATTTATTGCTTTGATTGATTGGCTTGTACTCGCTTGCCCAAAACACGGCATTTAAAATACGGTGCCCCAAATATTGTGCTTGAAATGCTATTTATTTATATCAGTACCTATTCAGTAAGCACCTCATCTAAGCTGGTAAATGGCTTGGATGGCGCTTTAGTACAAAAAACTGAATGGCTGATCTTATTTACTTTATGTTTTAGGAGTCATTTTATGACTATGGGATTGTTAATTGCAGCATTGTTGATGGGGTTTTTTGGTTCACCCCATTGTTTGGGCATGTGTGGCGGGATCGTCGCAGCGTTTGGACTATCTATGAAAGACATCAGCCCAGCAAAAAAGCGTGGTCTTATTGCCACGTATCATCTGGGCCGATTACTCAGTTATACGCTACTAGGATTGGTCGCTGGTTTGATTGGTACAACCATACTGGCACCATTAATGATGGGTAATAGTACACCTCGAATTCTACTTGGATTGGTATTGGTTTTTGTGGGGCTGACGATGCTCGGTCTTCCTTTTTTAAACAAGCTTGAGCGTTTTGGTATGCGATTTTGGCAAGCTTTAGGCCCTTTGCGTACCAAAGTATTTCCTTTAAATACGGTTCCCAAAGCACTAGCAGCAGGGTTGCTTTGGGGGTTTCTACCATGTGGTCTTGTGTATGGTGCGTTACTCATTGCCGTTGTTGGTCATGATCCCCTAACAGGTGCTGTTTTGATGTTTGCTTTCGGGCTTGGGACTATTCCTATGCTGGTTGCTACTCATGGAACAGTCAATTGGATACGCCATCATATTGGACGTCTTCGCCTACGACAATTGAATGGCGCAATTATGGTGATATCCGGACTGGCCGTTGTCGCTGTACCAATGGTCATGGCGAATATGCATGGACATATGGATCACGGACAAATGAACCATGAGCAAATGAATCACGAGCAAATGAATCACGAGCAAATGAATCACGAGCAAATGAATCACGAGCAAATGAATCACGAGCACTGACAACTAAAGAATCTGGCTCTGCCTCTAGCGCTTGTCATCATTTAGATCGCGAAGTCTAAAATGATGAGTGCAGGCTTAAGAGCAAAGCTACATAACCAATTATTAAGGATTCACTAATGAGTAGACAAAGTCAGAAACCAAAAAATTCTCAGCATTACTTTACTGTATGGCGTTGGCACTTTTATTCAGGGATTTTTATTGCCCCTTTTTTAATCATTCTTGCTTGTACTGCACTTGGCATGTTGCTGATGTCTAATACGACTGGCCGAGACAACGATCGCTTGACCATTACCTCACAGTCCACGGTACAAATGCCTGTTTCAACTCAAGCCAAAACTGCGCTTGAGAGTGTTCCTGATAGTACGCTTGTAAAATACATTGCGCCCCGAGAATCAAACACAGTTGCTCTCTTCCAAGTAAGATCAGAGAATCAAGATAACATGGTGGCTATTGATCCTTATACTGCAGATATTGTTAAAAGCATACCGACGCAAAGTAATTTATATCACACTTTCGATGCGATTCATGGTGATTTACTTTTAGGAACAGTAGGTGATTATATCCAAGAAACCACTGCGGCGTTAACCATCCTAATGATCCTAACAGGTTGGTATTTGTGGTGGCAGAAACGTAAGTCTATCAAGGCAATGTTAGTACCTGATAATGATACAAGTCTGAAAAAAAAGCGCTCGTTTTTTCGAACCATTCACGCCACATTAGGAAGTTGGATATCTATTCTACTCTTATTTTTCTGTATTTCAGGCATGGCATGGGCGGGCATTTGGGGTGGAAAAGTTGTTCAGGCATGGAGCCAGTTTCCTGCGGGCAAATGGGGCGTGGCTCCTGTACCTATATCCATCGATCCAAGTCAACCACATGCTTATATGGATATGAGTGGGGCTAAGCCACACGTTCATGGTTCAGATAGCGCACCGACACATGGTAGTGTATTGAATACTGGTAAGACAAAAGAAGTGCCTTGGGTACTTGAGCAAACACCAATGCCCATCTCTGGCACGACGAAAGGAGAGAATGGTATTGCACCTAACATACCTATCAACGTAGATACGGTAAATCAGTATGCCCGTGAGATAGGGTTTAGAGGCCGTTATCATATAAATGTACCACAAGACGACACAGGCGTTTGGACACTCAGCCAAGACTCCATGAGCTATGATATGCATAGTCCAATGGCTGACCGTACCGTACATATTGACCGCTATTCTGGTAAAGAATTGGCAGATATTCGCTTTGATGACTACAATGCGTTTGGGAAATTTATGGCAGCTGGTATCGCCATACATATGGGGACACTTGGATGGTGGAGCGTGCTTGCTAATGTACTGTTTTGCTTAGCCGTCATCGGTATTTGCATTAGCGGTTATTTAATGTGGTGGCAGCGTCGACCTAGCGCTCAAGAAGTGGCTGGTCTAAACCCACCTGCGCGTGGTAGTAAGAGATCAATACCTAGCTGGTTTACGATCGTACTAATTGTCGTAGCAGTAATCTTCCCAACGGCAATTGTTGCTATCATGATAGTAGCCCTACTAGACTTCTTAATTATTAGCCGTGTCTCCTTCATAGAAAAGTTATTGAGATAAAACATTAGCAATGTATGCCACCAGACACCTGCTTAATTAACTGGGCGACATACGTAAGCATAGACGACAGAAAGAAGAATATAATAGCCTAAGCAGCAATAAGCCCAGATCAAATAGCGGCATTAAAAGCGCTGTTATCTGATTTAGGCTTATCCAGTGCAACTTTTAAAGCTTACCTAATTTCTTATGATTGTAATAAGTTCTTCTGGAAATACCTAAATCTTCCCAAGGTTTCAGTGTTTGCTCTGACGTAGCTAAAGGCTTGCGCTTAGATGCCTTACCGCCTTTACTACCTTTAAGCGCCTGACGATAGATAAACTCGTTATAGTGGTAGGCATCACGCTTCCAACAGTACTTAGCAATGCTTTTAGCAGTCGCCTTAATTTCTGAGTATGGTAACGGCTCTAAGAACATCATATTTGCGCTCTGAGCGTGTTTAAGTACTGAACTGTACCATTGCTCCCATGTCTTACCTCGATGCTCTCTAATGGCAGAATAAGCCCAATGGCGAACGGTATCAAACAAGGAGCAGTTCCTACCAAGTCCATATTCTTTCTCCGAGTCTGTTAACGGTCTGAGATCAACAAACTCTGCTAAATAATTTAGCTCGTAGGCTTCTTTTGTCCATACTTCGGTACGCCAATGCTCGTGCATCGGGTTTTTAGTGATGAAGTTGGTATAGCCGACGTCTGCGCGAGTTGCTCTAACCAATCCTGCTTGTATCTTAGCAAGATAGTCTAAGGCTTTACGACTGCCATGCTCACTGGTGCAAACAGGTGTTTTTAGCTCATAGACGATATGAGCGTGTCCGTTTTCAGGATTTTGGCTTGTCCAGCGTGGCGGTGGTAGGTATTCTTCCGCCCAGCGCATTGCACCATGCTCATGATCAATATCAAGGCAAATTAAATGAGTCATGCAAGGGGGGTTGTGCTGAATATACCGCATCTTGACGGCTGTCTTTCGCGGACGAATGACAAGACCACCTAGATCATCGGTGCAATAAGGCTTTAAGGGGAGGTTTTCGTATATTTCCGGTAGTATTAACATCACGCACACTTGTGTTGGTGCGTCTGCTGATATAAAATGACCGTATCGAAAAAATGGGTTTTATATCTGCTGACACAGATTAAAATTCATCTAACCCCTGAAGCCTGCCAGCTTTGGGGGTTAGTCGTTTCTAGCACTTGAGTTTACGCTCTCATTCTTGTTTCGTCAATTAGCAATTTCCTTGTAAAGGCACGCCATTTAAGGCTTACAAAGTTGTACCTACTTTACGTTATCTGCCCATACTGGGGCCCGAATAAGACCGCTTAGGGCGCTGTTTTTCAAGCTCTTGCGTTATTTGTTTACTAATTTCGCTACAGTCTCTAACTCGCTCATCAATTTGCTCTGTGACTGCTTTATTGCGTTCTGTGAACTCTTTAGCTGCTCCATCGTACCTTCCAGCATCGTCTCTAATGCGCTCATATCGCTCGTTAACTCGTCTGCTGGTACTAATATACTCTGATACTGTTTCAAGGCTGTTGTGAGCTGCATCTGTGTGGTTGCGAGTTTGCTCAGTTGTTCTGCGATTATCATTTGCCCTTCTGTGTATTGCTTGCGATGATTCCACCAAGCTTGCTGCTCTTTCGTGTGCTTGCTCAGTGAAGTCTCTAATGTCTCGAACATGCTTGGTAACGCTTTGAGTTCCTTGTCTTGCGTTTCTGCCAATGCTGTCAATAATCGCTTCAATCTCTCGATGCTCTGCTCTTGGTAGTCGATAATCTCTTTCTGCCGCGCTATCGTGTCTGCGTTCGCTTGCATCGCTTGGCTGACTTGCTCTATCAGTTGTTTTTGCATGGTCTGTTATCCCAGTTTCATTCCAATCATGACGCCAAATCCCATCATCACTAAAGCGACAATCGCGCAGCCAATCACCACTACCCATGCTCGGTGTTGTATGAAGTCTAAGGCGTTGGCTTGATGTGATTGCATCGTTTGGCTTAACTCTTGTGAATACTCGCTCATCATCTGCGCTATCTCGGCTTTTTGTTGTTCTAGGCTTTCTGTCGTAAGGACTTGGACGCTGGATAGGTGAGTAGACAACACTGTGTTGATCGCTTCGTGATGCGTCTCTAAGCTCTCTGTCAACTTGGTTTGCTTCTCTTTTAGGCTCTCCGTGCCTTGTGTGATGATAGTCTCGCTTTCGGTCAAGCTCTTCATAAAGGACGCGTGTAGCTTCCCTAAGTCGTCCTGTAGCGTTGTCTCTATAAGTACTGCTGTCTCGTTCGACTGTTTCTTGAAGTTCTGGGCTAAACTTAAAAGCTCGCTCATATAATCCACCTGTTAATCTTATGTTTCTGCCACCGCTGGGGTTTTTAATAGATATTGCTTTGTCCGTTTCTCGTGCGATTTCAAACCCTCCGCCTTGGAGCGTTTGGATGACCTCATTGCGGTTAGTTATCAGTCCATTAGCCACCATACTTTTCAAGCCCTCTGTAATGGCTTCACGCGCTTCTTTGGTAGTTCTTGGCAAGTTGTCACGCTGCGCCATTAATCGCTTGCGTATGGGGTCATTTGGGTCTGATAAATCATAGTAAATGTTCTGTAGGTCTTTCCACGCATTGACCCTCGTTTTGTCTTGGCTGTGAATATAGGGCTGGAACAGTCGCCCATGCTCAAGATCAACATTGGCAATGACAAAGTTCAGCTCAAGCCGTCCTTTGTCTCTGTGCTCAACCCATGCAAAGCTCACCCGATCAACCTCTAAACCTGCGGTAATGGTTTCCTCAAAGCTATCCATGATCTCATTTTTTTGCTTAATTGTTAGATGGTCAGGGGCTTCTTCAAAGCTCAAGCAACCGCTGGTGTACTGGCGTTTAAACTCTAATGAGTCAATAAGTAACTTTTGCTGCGCCACGTCACCGCGCAATATTTCAGCATCAGGGCGATCCCCATCTTTGCCAAGTAGATAATCAAAGACGGCATTACCGCCGCCTGTACCATGACGAAAGAATTTAACGATCATCGCTCATTATCCTTTCAAGCTCGCTATCAAGATCGGCTTGTATTTTTACCAAGGTCACGAGTATCTCATTGTCTACTTTATTTCCTTGGTTTAGATGCTTGGCGACTTGATTAATG
>NZ_JASDDJ010000091.1 GCF_030407455.1 Psychrobacter sp. 5A.1 | reverse complement strand
TCCATCACCTTGCTCTTCACTTAGGTGTATAACTCGCTCTAGGTCATTAGGGGCAAATTGAAAAACATTGTTTGTTTCGTATCTCATTACAAACTCTTCACCCAAGCGCCCAAGCTCTGTTCTGCGATGGTTTAACGCCTGCCAATCTATTTGTTGAGGTTTGAACGATCTTCTTCTCTCTTTTCTTCTTTGAACGTCTTCGTCAGATATTCTATCCAGTGTGTTTTGAGACTGTAGACCAACTAAAATAGACCAAGTCGCAGGCCTAACTGTTTTATCAATTACGTAAGTTTCATCATAAACACGTATATCCTCTTTTTGATGAGATACTATGTTCCCTATCCTTTGTGTAATAAGTGGTTCTGCTCTAGTTCTACTTGGTTGCATATCATCATTATCAAAGGGCATTACTGTATTTAGTAATTCTTTTACTTCTGATGTAGTCAAAGAGCCGTATTGCCTAAGAAGAAGGGAAACTGCCGTTCTAATATCACTTTCTGATGTAGCCATTTATACTAACCCTAGTTTATAGTTGGTTATAATAAGGTGTTTCACTTCCTTATCGTTTCTATTCTTAAAATTGACAGAATAAGATTTATCAAATCTACTTTTATACCATCCCTCTTGCTCATACAGATCTTCAATAAATTCTGTTGATTTGACTATCATAAGCCATTTTGTCTTTTTAATTTTCTTCAGCGAATCTCGTAATCTTATTTGCTCCTTAGCATCGAAAACCTGAAGGTTGTAGGTGCTAAAATCTGAATCATAAGGAGGATCTAAAAACATGAAAGCTGAATCTTCGTCAATAAAAGCATTAGTAAAATCGCCCTGTAAGATGCTAGTATTTTGCAATTTTTTGACGACAACATCATTAGTAAGCTGTCTTACTCGATCAAGAAAATCTTTCTTTGCATAGGTATTACCACCAAAAGGTACGTTAAAGTCACCCCTGAAATTGTATCTAAACATAGATGAGTAAGCGTACTCTCTAAGGAAAAGATATAGAGCAGCTTTTAATTGAGGCGATTCTTCAACACTAGTTGTATTGTATAGGTGTCTTATGTATGTGTATACCCCTGCACCAATAGCCCCTAAAGCATTGTCGTCCCAATTACTTATTTCAACTGTTTCTGCTACTCTTGCTAGCGATTTTCTCTTTTGTACAATACCCTTTGATAACGAAAGCGCGAGCTGTTTCTTGTCAGAAGGTAGAGAAGAGACAGAATCCAGTAATTCATGAGCTATTTTTTCAACAAATGCACATTCATCTGTATTGCTATCAACAGATAATAGCTGAACAACGTCTAACATATATGAGTTTTTTAGCTGCCAAATCTGGCCTATATCATTTATATAGTCAATAAAAAGAGCGTCTTGTTGTTGACTGTACAAATATACTAAAACTAGCTCTTCTGAACAGTCATTTATGATCCACTGCTTTGCTTTAGTTGCCCAAAATACTGCCCCACCACCTAAAAACGGTTCGATATAAGTATCGAAATCTGGTAATAATTTTTTCAAATGTTTAATCTCTGAACTTTTACCACCTGGATATTTAAATAGCGGTTTTAAAACGGCATTACTCATGGATATATCTTCCTAGATATTAATTAGTTCTGAATGGTAAATTGACGCTAATAGCTTTGCCTTATCAATAATCTAAGTAATCACGTATTGGACGCTTATCAAATTGCTTAGGATTTTTTTTAAGGCGGTTAACCATTTCAAACTCCCACGCTTTCGGGTCTTGACCTGCTGGACTAGTAGAGCTCACTAAGTGATTGTAGTCTGCGATAAAGCGCTTGTTACGTGCAATACGTCCCAGCTGCTTATCATTCAACCCTTCTATGGTGAACATATCGGCTGTACCTAGATCTCTATTAACACATTGTTGTTTACTGCTTTTAGGCTTATTTTTTGACAGGACTTTAAATTTAAAACCAATAATATTTTTACCATCTTTTTCTTGCTCATAGTTAACTTTAATATCAGTGTGCTCGTTAATTTCTTTGATAGCCTTGTCTAAAACACCAGACTTGAAGTCACACATTCGTTGATACTCATCATCGTTAACTCCAAGTTGACCTCTAAACACGTTTAAGCCAAATAAAGGTGTCTTTTTGGCTTCACGCCATTGTATTAGAAGTTCATATAAACGTACTGAATACATACTGTTGAGCATAGATGTTTGTTCTAAGGTGTATTTAGTAAAAAACTGTTCTATACCATTTATACGTGTTATTTCATTTACTACCGCAGGCGTAAATATAATCTCAATAGTACCTTTATCCTGCTTATACTTTGCTTGACTAATCCAACGGGATTTAACGGGATAACCATCGTTTTCGTCTAAAAAAGTAAATCTACGTTCGAATAGATTTTCTTCCGCTTTTTTAAGTACGTCATAAGCACCTTGACGTGTCGTTCCAAACGCTTCAGCGTACCTTGAGGCTTTTATAGTTAAAGGTTTATCAGCAGATAAACCTTCGTTTTTTTCTCTACTGTCTATGATAGCTAACTGAACCAGTCTTATCTCAGCAAGCGTAAGATTCTGGATAGCAGTATTCAATCTGTTTGTCTTAACTATAAGATCCATCTTATTGTTACCTGCATTCATGCTTGGTTTCATCAACTTAGCCCCTCTAACTATATAACGATAAACAATATAACATCATTATAACGATAAATAAATAAATATCGTTATAAGGTAAGTAAACTACGTTCTATGGGTAAGTAAACTACGTTCTATGGGTAAGTAAACTACGTTCTATGGGTAAGTAAACTACGTTCTATGGGTCGCGAACCCTTTGATATATAAGACTTGCAGAGGACTTAAAAGCTTTTAAAAGCATTAAAAGCATTAAAAGCCTTTTCTTATTTTTTTATTAACTGAAAAGACAAAAGAAAAAATCCTCAGTTACAGCATAATATTAAGGTCTTTTTTGTGATCTTTTGGATCAAGTAATCGATCAATGCTTTCTGATTCATCCAAAGACACAGAATTTTTAAAATTTTCTTAGCATTCTAGTGGCTTTATTTTTCTTTAACCTTAGTAACGAGCTATAAAACCCACTCTATCTGCTTACAGGATTAGATTTAATAGCACTAATTATCTATTTTGATACATACCTAGCCCTTTCATATCTAACCCTCTCTATAGCGATTTTACGGATTTCTAGCCGCATTACCTCATTTACCCTAGCAATTTCCTCTTGATTTAGACCATTAATTGCCATTAAGTAAGGCTCAACACGTTTTCTAAGGGTGTTATAGCTCTCTTCTGCAACGTTTTTATCCAATCTAGCCTTCTCATAGTCCATCAGGATGCTGTTTGCCGCCTTCACTGTTGGTTCTATTTGCTCAATAACGGCTGCTGAGACCTTTTCCCCATACCTAGCCTTGCTTTCAAACATTTCAGGCTTAGGCGCTACGGTCGTAATACTAAAATCCCTCGCGTGATTGATGTCGTGGTAATACTCCTTGATGTTTGTATGCTTGGCTTTAGAGCCTTCCTTGCCCCTCGTTAGCCCCAAATCAGCGACCGTATTGGCAAAATCGGTTTGCATCTGATTTAACTTAACCCTGCCGCCTAGAAAATCCTTACAGTTGAGCTTCCCTTTTTGGTCAATAGGAACGACATAAGCGACCAGCTGCGGTGTGCTTATGTCCCGATGAATACTCATACCTGCAATGTTTTCTGCTCCATGTTTATTCATGAGCCATAAACTCGCTTGCTTAAAAAAATCCGTTTCCTTGTTTGTTCCCCAGCCTTCCCATTCAGGACTGGCAGTTAGTAAATACTCAATACATAGCACCGCATCAGAACGTCTTTTTTCAGGAAGTCGATTTTCTATCGCTTGTTTGACGGCTTCGGGGGTAGCAACGGTATGATGATTTTTAGGGGTGAGGTTGGGGTCAGCATTTGGCGTTTCTATCGTTCGGTAGCTGTGTGCAAGACTGCCACCGATGTTGCCCATCGTCTTTAATTTCGCTGTCCTCAAAATTGCGTAGTTCATCGCCACTTTTTTCCTATAATTGGGTGTTATTTTACTAAGGTGTACTTACTACACCATAATTTCACTAGTTACGAAAGCGTAATTTTTGGCGCAAAAGGCGGTAAAAAAGGGCTATTTTTCACTGTTTTTCAACTTGGCTGTTTACAGATTGTAAACACCTTTTTTCTTTATAAATCAATGACTAAGAACGATTTTGTTTGCACTTTGCAAACACTTCGATTTCAATAAACCTAACAATATCAGCTATTTGGCAGTCCCTTTAGGGTGCGTATGGTGTAGTCATAAAATTAGGTGGGAAATAACGGATTTTTTATCTGTCGTAAAATCTGCTACAAAAAAGGGGTTATAAGAGCGTTACTTCTCGTTTTTCACTGGCATAATCATAGCTTGGTACAAACAACTTATTCACCTAAAAAAAATCATCTGTAGCTACAGATGATTCTAGTAGCGGAGTTATTTATGAGCATGATCGGTGTATCAGTAGCTAGCAATAAAAGCCTTCAACTTGAAGCCACTCAAGAAGCCTACAATAGAGCTGTCGTGAAGCTTAATTTGCTATTGATTGACGATAAAACGCACGAAGAAGTGGTCAGAAGCAAGCTGTTTGAAGTCATGGGTGAAAGAAATCAGCTGGGGAAGTACTCCACTTCTGATCTGTATGTCATGCAAAAAAGCATTGAGAAAACGGTTGATGATTTTCTTGCTGGATTAAATGAGCAGACTATTACCCCTTAGATTAGCGAGAAGATAGAACGCTAAAGTTATTGAGGTTTAATCACCTTTCGCTTATATTGGGGGTACGAATATAAGCGAAAGGTGATTGCTATGACTACAACTAATTATAATATACGGCTTGACCAGGATCTGAAGGATAGGTCTTTTTCTGTTCTAGAAAGCTATGGACTAACACCTTCACAAGCCATAAGACTGTTCTTGAACCAAGTAGCCGATACTAATGCGATTCCTCTGTCTTTTGACTATCAACAACCTAAGCTCAACGCGCAAACACTTGCTGCTATTGCAGAGGTCGCGAGCGGTAAAGGCACTAAGTACGATAGCTTTGGTGATTTGATGGATGAGCTAGAAGGCGAGGCTGATGAGATCCATTGAAGTATCCAGTCAGTTTAAGAGAGACGCGAAAAAGAACTATCTAAGCCTACTCACTCTTGCATGGGGCGAGGTACTTAATTGTTTGACTATGAACCGCCCCGAGATTGTCGGGGCGCTTAAAACATACGGTTACGAATTAGCATCGACTAATTATTGAACGTCTATTCTACTTCTAAGTACACCACTTTAAATGCTACCTGATTAAACGAGAGTATATTATGCTTGAAAATCAATACAGAGTCTTTGAGGGCATACCAAGCGATATAGAGAAGCAATCAATAAAAAACATATACGAAATCAAAATCTTAGATGAAATAAAATCATATAATGACTCACAAGATCTTCCATATGAAAATATATTTAATATCTTTGATAATTATAATGTAGAGCTCGGCTACATTTCCGATGAACAAATTAATGGTCGTCCGGTTCCTCACGCAACTATAATTGATGCTCTTGAGACTGACGATGGCAAACTAGTAAAGTCATTAGATACAGATCTTGATTTGGATGAGATGGTTGATTATGCCATCAACCTCATTGATGAACACTATCGGTATTATGGATCCATGTTTAATCAAAAGGTATTTAGTGATGCGGGTGATTTTAATCATTTCCAGTCTGCACTTTTAGTACCTTCATACATAAAGTCGCGACCGCCAATTTATACCCCTATTATAGGAGTAAATGCACTTAATATAGCTATTATCAGACTTAGAACTCAAAGAAATACCACGTTCCCTGTAGGAAATGTATTATCTCCAAAAAAGTACAGGGAAGAAGACACAACATTATTTACATACGATTATTTAGGTTATTCACCTTTTAGTTATGAACCTAATGCAGCAGGCATCCGCGATATACATGATAGAGTATATACCCATACTAATCCTGATGATTTTTCAGCTTTCGGCATAGTCATAAAACTTGATTGCTTACCTAAAGGCAGTTATCCGGATTATCCGTCACATTTATCAGAAAAACCTTTTAGATGGATAGGTATAGGTTACCAAGACATACCTTCTAATTGGTCGACGATACTATTTAATTATTATTTAGGCATAAGTGAGTTTAGTCGATCTATTCTTACGTCCGTAAAGTATAAAGATGTATTTTTATTCTGGTTGGCAGCTAGTAGCGGCCTGCCTCTCTCGATCTTTAAGTCATTTGAAAATGAGATCAGCGATTATCATACTTTGTCCAAAGATATAAAAGCAGACATCATTCGTGACATGATGCCGCTTGTAGAAAACGCTTCCCTTAATATGCAGTCAGACGAGTATCTAAGGCAAACACCTCTTATAAACCTTTATTAAATTTCGTAGTAGTGAAAGTATATTCCTGACTCTGTATAAATGAGCATTTAGGCATACCTATTAGAAACTGAACGAAGGGTTTGAATCGTTTTCCAATTATAATGATGACCACATCAGCGCAGACATTTAATCTAAATCGCAGTTACACAGTTTTTAGGAAAGGCTCACAGCGTCAAGCACAGTTTGTAAAAGTAAGAGAACAAAGACAAACGACTACTGGTATAGATAAAGGCGGTATGGAAAGATAATACAAAAAAACCCCAAGCTATTTTGGGGTTTAATGCAGATTAATCCAAGGATACTAAGTGAGTGTTTGAATATCAAAGAACCCCTTAATACATTCTACTTACTTTGTAAGACACTGGATCAAAACTATACCTTGAAAACAACTCTTCAGCTGAGATAACTATAATATTTCCCATTCGAGTATTTACATCAAAGTTAAAAACGCGATATATGAACGAACTATTTTCATATCTATTTAATTCAAAATAAGCGCGTTCGTTTTCTGTCATATAAAACGGAGTATCCACACCACCTTGAGTTGTTTTCACTTCAATATACCTGTCAGTACCATCCTGATTCAGTGACATTATATCGAAGCCAGCTCCATCACCTTGCTCTTCACTTAGGTGTATAACTCGCTCTAGGTCATTAGGGGCAAATTGAAAAACATTGTTTGTTT
>NZ_JASDDJ010000090.1 GCF_030407455.1 Psychrobacter sp. 5A.1 | reverse complement strand
GTCTAATGCTTATTTATCTTTGGGGATAATCTATATTGTGCTTCTCACGTAGTTTTTGACGTAGCACTTTACCGACATTGCTTTTGGGTAAATCGCTAACAAATTCTATGTGGCGTGGACATTTATAACCAGTCATATTGTCTAAAGCAAACTCCATAATGACTTCTTTGGTGACATTATTGTCTTCAGGGACCACATATATTTTGACGGCCTCGCCTTGATGGTCATCAGGAATACCAATCACGGCACAATCAACAACGCCATCACAATCGAGCATAACGGACTCAATCTCATTCGGAAAGACGTTAAAACCTGAGACCAGAATCATGTCTTTCTTACGATCCAATAGCTTAATGAAACCTTGTTCATCCATGCTGACGATATCACCAGTACGGAAATAACCATCACTCGTAAAGTCCTCACTACTATCTTTGTTGAGATATCCAGAAGTGATATTAGGGCCTTTGATGCACATCTCGCCCCCTTCATTGACTTTTACCTGCTTACCGTCTTCATCGATAATGATGACATCTATACTAGGCACAGGTACACCGATAGTACCGCTGAATTTGCGATTGGTGATGATGTTGGCCGTACCCACAGCGACCCCTTCGGTCATACCCCAACCTTCAATCATGGCACAACCCGTGGTTTCAAGCCAGCGTGTGGCTGTTTGTTCAGTTGCTGCCATACCTCCAGCCTGTGAAATACGTAGTGAGCTAAAATCCAAGTCTTTAAAGTTTGGATTGTCCAGCAACCCTTTAAATAAAGTATTAACCGCAGGGAATATGTGGAACGGTTGTTTTGAGAGGGTTTTTACAAATCCAGGAATATCACGCGGATTGGGTATCAATATGAAAGTGTAGCCTGAACGCATACCGATTAAGCTAAGCATGAAAGCGAAAATATGATAAAGGGGCAAAGCCATGACCATATTGATATAAACTTCATGAATCTCTGAAGTGATTGGTTTGGTCCATGCTTCTGATTGCATTGCCGCGGCTACGATGTTTCGCTGAGATAAAATAGCCCCTTTAGAAAGCCCTGTCGTACCACCTGTATATTGTAAAAATGCTTTTTGATCCAAGGACATTTTTGGTGGTTTGAACGGTAGGTTTTTGCCTTTCTTCAATACGTCGGGGAATTTGGTGACATTATATTTAGGATCGTTAAGATTGTATTTAGGCACCAAGCGTTTGACTTGACGAATAATCGTATTGACTAAGATACCCTTTAGTCCCATCATATCGCCCATTTTTGATATCACGATACGCTTGATACTGGTCTCTTCGATGACCTGCTCAAGCGCTTGGGCAAAGTTATCTACGACAAAAATGGCTTGGGCGCCAGAATCATTCAGTTGATGGCGTAGCTCGCGCCCTGTATATAGAGGATTGACAGGGGTGCAAACATAGCCTGCACGCAAAATCCCAAGCATTATTGGCAGATACTGAGGTATGTTTGGCATCATCAGTGCGACGACGCCACCTTGTGGTAGGCCTTGTGCTTGTAGCCATGCCGCCACTGCGATTGAGGCCTTATCAATATCATTATAAGTATGTGTCACCCCCATGCAAATACTTATCGGATGACCACGGAAGCGTTCAAAGGTTTCTTCGTACAGCTCCATGATGCTGCTGTATCTATCGGGGTTGATGGTCTTTGGCACACCAGCGGGATATTGAGAAAGCCAAGGTTTGTTCTGCATCATGATTAGCATCCTTGCAATTTAATATGGGTTAAAGTTTTATAAGAAAGCAGTCATAGGTAGATCAACATTACAAACCAGCACTAGCTCGATCAGCAGGTTACTGTGTTCAACAACATCCTTGTCTATTGATTAACCACTCTCTTTTGTTGCCGTTATAGTCAGTCTTATAAAAATCCGCGACGGCAGTAGACTCATTCAATCTATTATGGGTAGGCCTTTTACTTGCCTTGCTGGTCTCTACACTCTCTTGGACTGACTATAGGTCTCTTAGTTGCTTTTAGGATACGTAACTGAGCAGCTATGTAACTGAGTAGCTATGTAACCCATTGACTAACTAAGTGGAATAAATGAACAGACCGCTTGGTAACGAAGATAACATCCGTTCTAAGCATCTTTATCTGTTATAGGCAACTAGGGCATCAAAAAAAACGATACATTCGAGCAATACATTAGCATGAAAACGCCTTAAAACAATCCCCGTAAATGAGACTGAGCAGTACATAAATTAAACTAAAAGATATAGATAGAATGTGATTTAGAAAAAATCCGTAATCAGTATAAGGTTGATGACTTGGCAAAGTATGAATGTCATAACGGCTAAGGTGAGACGAATTGCTCGTTTTTATTGAAGAAACGTCGATAGATAAGTAACGCATTGATGGTACAACCAAGCGTGCTGCTCACACATATCAAGAACATAGTGACTATTTGATAGCGGATGGCTTGAGTAGGGTCAGCACCTGCCAGTATTTGGCCAGTCATCATCCCAGGCAAGCTGACAATGCCGACTACCAGCATAGAATTCAAAGTTGGGGTCATGCCATTAGTAATGGCTGAGCGTATTTGTTCGTGTACCGCTTCGAACGGCTTAGCAGATAGACTGAGCATCATCTCGATACGTCCTGATTGCTCATGGAAAGAGTCAATCAGCTGGTTACTCGTCAATGAAATGGCGGTCAAAGAATTGCCTAGAATGAGACCCAATATAGGAATGATGAATTGCGGTGTGTACCAAGGCTTCACGTTTAAAATGGCTATGATAGCTATTGCTGTGACTAGTACTGCTGAGATACCCACCGCTAGCAAGGTATCTGTCAATAGACCTTTATAACTGCGTTTGACGCGGTTTTTGGCTGCACTTCCTGCAATGAGGGTCATGACGGTCAGAATCATTAATACTTCATACCACTGCTCACGTGCAAAAATCCATGCCAGTATTAGCCCAATAAAGCTCAGCTGAACGACCGTACGGATGGCGGCGATTAATAGTGTTTTGGTCAGCTGTAAGCGTAACCGCCAAGAAATGACAAGAACGATGATCATTAAGCTGCTGGCAAGGGCAATATCACCATAAGTGAGAAATATTTGCATGTCGTTCGTACCGCTCATAAGGGCTTATTGTGGAAGTAATTTCAGTAGTAATATAAGGTGAGGAATGAGGTTATCACCGTGCTAAATTTCTGAGCAACTGCACGACGACTTAATCATTTGATTAAAGATTCCCGATCAAGATTTTTTTTAAGAGCCTGTTAAGATGCTGTTAGGAGTCTGCAGTGAGCACACCTGCTTGCATATGCCAATGCCTATGGGCTAAAGGCATGATGTCTTTGGTGTCGTGAGTCACCCATAATAATGTGCGCTGTGACTCTGCCTGTAACCAGCGAATGAGCAAATTCACCAGTTGCGCTGAAGTGTCAACATCTAGGGCAGCTGTCGGCTCATCCAGTAATAATACCTGAGGATTCAATTGTAGCAGGCGCAATGTATTGACCAGTTGGCGCTCACCCCCAGACAGATAATAGGCCTCTTGCTGCAAAAATGCTGTGCTGCGATCTAAATAGGCAAGCTGAGCAATATGCCAGTCTATATCAAAAGCCTGAGACTGGTGAGCTTGTAGGTGATAAGGCATTTGTAAGTTTTTAAGCACACTACCTTCCAACAGCTGTGGATGCTGGGCGAGTAGGGCAACGTGCGCGCGCCACTGTATGGGTGCAGTCTCATGGATATCATGATAAACAGGATTGTTTGGCTTGTCCTTACTACGTAAACAGACAGTACCGCTGCTCATAGGCAATAATCCTGCCAGCGCTCGCAGCAGTAATGATTTCCCGCTACCAGAGGCCCCTGTTAAAACGGTCACTTGCCCTGATAATAGTTTGCCATTTGCCCCGCTGATCAGCGCTCGATCATGAGTTATTGGCTCTTTATCAATTGCGCTGCTTTTCGTTAGCTTACTGGCCCACTTTTGATAGACATCATATGGGATAGAGGTTTTTTTCTGTGTCTCGTTACTATTTTTAATACCATGAGTACTTATGGTCCGTGTGCTATGTACCCAAAGATCATCAAATTCAAGCAAGGGCCTCTCATTATCAGTACTCATAGAGTCTTATGGCTGCCCATTCATTTGCTCGTTAATGGCTTGTTCGATGGCATCGTGTAGCTTTTTTGGCACACGAATAGGGCGCATCGGTGTGGTCGTCATGGCGGTATTAGGCGTATCGGCATGTGATTTGCCATTAGGTATCGGTTCTGGTCTGACTTGGTTTTGTACACAGGCAATGACGATTTTGGTACTGCTTAATAAATGAGCATTGGCTCTTTGGGTCGTCCCATTATCTGCTGTGTTGCGATGAATGCTTTGATAAAATATGATGCTGGCAGGTTTTAGCTCAACTTTATCGATACGTACATTGATTATCTCATCTAACAGAATGGCTCTCTTATATTGTAAGTCCGCCTGACTGACAACGAAGTGTTGTATTTCACCATTATCAGTCTGCAAAAAATACCCATTTAAGCCCAGTTTGGTAAACCAATCGCGACGGCAATTTTCAAAAAATACCAAATGATTGGCGTGATAGACTATACCGCCAGCATCAGTATGGTTAATATAGACGTTATAATCTTTAGCAAATAGCGGTGCGATGTCGTCACTCTTGGTTGATGTTGTATTTTTTTGCGTCATGGTTGTCATAGTGATGCTCAATATTTCTAATAAGTTTTGTTGAATAAAAGTGTTTCAGATAGCCCAATGATAGATAGTGCTTATAATAAGAGTTACTCTAGCTCAAGATATCAGGCCATGCAACCGCTAGAACCGCTTACATTTGTTATCATAGTCGTTTATATTTTATCTGTTTATATCAGCGCTATATTCTCACCAATCAGTATAGGACAGTTTATGACCCGTTTTGTCAGTTTTAATGTCAATGGTATCCGCGCTCGTCAGCATCAGCTTGAGGCAGTGCGCGAGGTAATCGATCCTGATGTCATGGGGCTACAAGAGACCAAAGTTCATGACGATCAATTTCCGCTTAGCGATATCGAAGGTCTGGGCTACCACGTAGAGTATTTTGGACAAAAAGGGCATTACGGTGTGGCGCTATTGTCTAAAGTTGCGCCTATATTTGTACAAAAAGGTTTCCCTGGCGAAGAGGAAGAAGCCCAAAAGCGCTTTATCCATGCACGCTATGAGTTTGAGGGGCAGGAAGTCGATGTGCTTAACGGGTATTTTCCGCAAGGAGAGAGCCAAGATCATCCAACCAAATTTCCGATGAAGCGCGCTTATTATGCCAATTTGATGGCTTATATTGATACGCTAAAGGCGGAAGGTCGTTCGATTATCGTGATGGGTGATATGAATATTGCGCCAGAAGATATCGATATCGGTATTGGGGAAGTCAATGCAAAGCGCTGGCTGAAAAGCAGAAAAACCTCGTTTTTGCCAGAAGAGCGCGAATGGTATGCAGCACTGATGTCGCGTGAGCTGACAGATACTTACCGTTTGCATTATCCAGAGAGCACAGAGCTATACAGTTGGTTTGATTATCGCAGCCGCGGTTTTAATGATGAACCCAAGCGCGGTTTGCGTATCGATCATATCTTATGTACCTCAGATCTAATCGATAAATGTAGCGATGCTGGTATCAGTTACGAGCTACGTGCCATGGAAAAACCGTCTGACCATGCACCGATTTGGTCAGCATTTGACTTAAAAAAACCGTGATACTGAGATGCAGTTAATGTTTTACAAATAACGATAAAAATTGAGAAATAAGGATTTTATTATGGCTGTTGGAAATGTATCAGTACCTGACATTATCTATCCAATTGATGGTATCAAACTCAGTGCGACGGCTGCAGGCGTTCGCTACAAAGACCGCGATGATTTAGTCGTCATCGAAATATCGGATAAGGCCACTACTGCGGTTGTGACCACTAAAAACACCTTTTGTGCCGCGCCTGTACGCGTATTGCGTGAGCACTTTGCTAAGGTCAGTCCGCGCTATTTGATCACCAATACAGGTAATGCAAACGCAGGGACGGGCGCTGATGGCAAACGCCGTGCCATTGAGATTTGTACGGCGTTGGCTGACAAGGCGGATGTCGATATCAATACGATATTGCCATTCTCTACTGGTGTGATTGGCGAGCCATTAAACAGTGATGCGGTTATCGCAGGTCTGGATAACGCATTGGCTAACTTAGCGCCTGATAGCTGGCTGGCTGCGGCTAATGGCATTCGTACGACGGATACCATTCCCAAACTTGCTAGCCAAAAAATTGATGTAGCAGGCACTCATTACCATGTCACTGGTATGTCAAAAGGCTCAGGCATGATACGTCCAAATATGGCGACCATGCTAGGCTATGTGGCGACGGATGCCAATATCACCGCTGACTTACTGCAAGAGATGCTAAGCGCAATCAATGAGCAGTCTTTTAACCGTATCACTGTCGATGGTGATACTTCAACCAATGATTGTTGTGTGCTAATCGCGACAGGTACTGCCAGCTCAGAGGTGATTGATAGCCCAGCGCATCCACATTATCAGCCTGTTTTGGCCGCATTGACCGAAGTGTTTGTACGTCTGGCACAATTGATTGTACGTGATGGCGAGGGCGCTACGAAGTTTATGACAGTCAAGGTCACTGGCGGTCAGACCACGCAAGAGTGCTGCGATGTGGCGTATGCCGTGGCGCATTCACCTTTGGTAAAAACCGCATTCTTTGCGAGTGATGCCAATTGGGGCCGCATTTTAGCAGCAGTGGGTTATGCTGGTATCGACGACCTAGACACAGAGCAAGTCGATGTGTACCTAGACGAGGTGATGATTTGTCAAAATGGCGGTGTCGCACCCAGCTATACAGAAGAGGCGGGCAAAGCAGTCATGAGCCGACCTGAGATTACCATTCATATTGATCTTGCACGTGGCAATGCCAGTGATACGGTATATACCTGCGATTTGTCATACGATTATGTCAAGATAAACGCCGATTATCGCAGTTAATTTCTTTGCACCAAACACAGATCTGAATATTTTTATCAAAGCCAGAACAGCATTTGTTCTGGCTTTTTAACGTCAACCCTCTATTAGTATCAAATTACACTGCTATTCAATACGTTTTATTAACATCAGTTGCAAAAGCTGACGTTACTTTACAAAGCAGTCACAGAGGGTAAGGTGAGTTGCGACCTATACTGGTCTCAGTAGGAAGTAGAGAGCCTTATGATGTTTTACTCATAACAGCATAAAGGGTTCGAAGCGATAAATGGCAGTAAGTACATATCACTAAGTGCCAGTAATTAAGTATTGATAGTTAAATATCAGTAGTGAAGTACAATAATTGA
>NZ_JASDDJ010000009.1 GCF_030407455.1 Psychrobacter sp. 5A.1 | reverse complement strand
TATAGATAAAAGTGTTTTAATAAAATCTATGCAGCTTTCACTTTTTTTAATATCTTTGTATATTTTATATAATCAGATTGAGGGTTATAAAACAGCTAATGAATACAAAAGAGTTATGTCTAAGAAAGTTCTATAATCTTCTAATTATATCCCGCACAACACCGCTTAAATTTCTCTCCAGACCCACAAATGCACGGTTGCTTTTGCGTGACAGTCATCGCAACCGTCGGATCTAAGAAGTACCAGCGCGCATCATGATTAGCTTTGTTTGTAACCTTTACAAAGGCAGACAGTTCATGGTGTGCCTGTACTTTTTCTTCTAAACTAGCGGTATTATCTTTGGTGTTAAAATAAGCCTTAAACTCAACTTGTGCATGACGTTTACCCAGCTTTGGCGTGTGCTCTACAATCTCTAGTCCTGCCCAATCTGTTTCTTTGGCCCAACTTTCAATCGCTGTAACATCAAGCAAGCTTTGTTGCGCGGGCAGTGTGGTCTTGACGATATACTCTGGCTTAATCAACACAAAGGCACTATAGCGCGTACGCATGAGCCGTTCGGCTGTCTCCGCTTTTATACCATCCACTTTATCGACGTCGTCATCATAAAGAGCATCATGATAAGGCTGGCAGCAGTCTTGATAAGCGACTGGCGACATAACAGTGTCTGAGTCTGGATTTACTTGGCAAGGGCAGATTGGCATAGCAGGGTGCATATTTTACTCGGCTTTTTTTCTGAGTATTAGGGTGTGTCATCAATTGGCACATGGATACATTTAGTGGCCTTAAAATGGCTAAATTTTGTCAAACATCGCCAGAAATCTTGTCAATATGTTCATATTTACGGCGAGTGCTTCCTTGTTTGGCTGCCATTTGTCTCATTTTAAGCCCCACAATCTAAATGATGACACGCCCTAGCTCTGTGTGTTTTAACATCGCAAAATTTTAACGTCGCATGTTTTCTATCATATTGGGCAATATACCAACTTTGAGCTGCGCCCATGCTGAAGGGTCGCTGAGTCGTGACCAAAACATCTCAAAAGGCGGGGCGGCATATACCAGTAGCGCAAGGATAGTATATAAGAACAGATACCACCATTTGTCTTTTGGCTGATAAAACTTCATCGCTGTGCCCGATGAGCGCTTCATCTTCATATTGGACAAATTAACACTGTACAGCTCGTCTAGTGACAAATGTACCATCGCGCCGCCAAATAAGAATAAACCGTAAAACCAGCTGGTCGTCAGTGGTAGGTGCAGGCCATAATAGCTTAAACAGGTGAGACCCAGCCCGAGTATCGCCATATACGGTACAGAGTGGATGACGCCGCGATGTACCGTCATAGTGGTGAAGACATGAAAGACCACGTAACGCATAAAACTGTAGCCCGCCAGCCATAATACGATCAACGATAGCAAGCTCAGATCACCGCGCCAATGCATGACCAGACCAAAGGCGAAGATAAACGAGGTGATATTAAAACCGAGCTTAATCGGCGTTGAATTATCAGAATCCAAGTCGGGCAGCAACCCACCGATTGTACCAAGCGCCACGCATACTAAAAACCCTGAATCGTCAATCAATCCAGCTTTATACACCGTTAGACTCATCGTGCCGCTGACCATAAAAGCAACATTTAGGTGGGTATTAAAATTTGCCATAAAACTCATTCATCCATAGCGCTCAAAAAGACCTTTCGAGCGGCGCATCTAGCAGTAAAAAAGCGCACCATGATACCATAGACCGTCCATACGTCTAATAGAGATAGCCTGCAAGAGAGAGCTCCTTATGCCCGCCAGTGATTTGCCCACCACACTTAATTGTGATACTTATACTAAGCAGCCGCCTGTAGTAGAAGGTAAGCTCGATGACGGCTTTGCTGACATTGATTGGCAAGCGCCTTGGTTGTCGCACATTACTCAGTTGAGTTACCTCAGTAAAACCATTGAGCGCCTTAGTCGCTCAAAACCGCAGAGAAATAGCTTAGATGGTTCGGATGATTTAGAAGGTTTGGATAATGTGAAAAGCCCAAATGGGCATGATATAAGTGCTTCTGACATCAATACGCCTGACACGATTGCCAAAGTCTTAAAAGCGGCGATGGCGCAGCAGGCTGAATATTTGCAACAGCCGTTACCACATACCAAACCTGCTCATGACCACAAATCTCAAACGCTACAGTTCGTCTCTCAAAATGTATTGCCTGAAGGGGAGGCTTATGAGCATTTCATCGGCACGAGAGGCAATATCCCGACGCGTGACAACTTACATGATTTATTTAACGGCAGTATTTGGCTGACCTTTCCGAAAACCAAAGCCATGCTGAACTATTACCATATGCTAGAGATTGCCGCGCAGGGTATTAGTGAGCGTCGAGGGCGTGTGCGTGACACCATTACTGTCTTCGATGAGAATGGGGCAGTGCTAGTGACTTCTGATGCTAGTATCGGTGAGGCATTAGTCAATTTCGACTGGCAGGCAAGTTTGGTAATGCCCCGTGTTAAATGGGACAGCCCTCAACAGTCTAATAACCATGCTCAAGCGGCGGTCTATATCTTTGGTCATGCACTGCTTGAGCAGTTGGTATACCCGCGCAAACCTCTATGCGCTCACAGCATTGTCATTCACGTTGCACAAGAATTCTTTACTTTATCGTTAGCTGAGCGTATGCGTTATTTAGATGATAAGGTTGCCGAATATATGGATACATTATTATCCAATGATGATGTCAAACCGCGCCAGCTCGCGCCATTGCCTATTTTGGGTGTGCCGCACTTTTGGGCAGAAAATACAGATACTGACTTTTATGAAGACAGTTTTGTATTCCGCAGTGGACGCCGCCAAAAAAATAAAAAATAAATAGGAACGAACAGCTTGGAAATAGTGCGCTAAACCGTTGTTACGTTTACGATTGTGCCACGATTCGACAACGTCTAGACGTTAACAAAGCCTTGTATGTTTGTTATGGTAAAAGGGCGTTTATGTTAAACAATAAGGATGTGATTATCTCTTTTGTTAACACAGATTCGCATCAGACAGTTTTAGAAAACGGATCTATTAATGCAAGACAGATCGATCATTTATTGAGCCACCAGTCATACCTAAACTTATAATAATTTATGTCTAGGATCTATAACAACGATAAGGAAGCTACTATGAGCGATATTTTTGATGTAAAAGACACCCTTTCGGTTGCTGGCAAGGAACATGCCTACTACAGCCTGCCAAAGCTGACCGAAACTTACGAGCATATCAAGACGCTACCATTTTGCATGAAAATCGTATTAGAGAACCTATTACGTAACGAAGATGGCGGTCAATCAGTCGGAAAAAACCATATCGAAGCCGTTGCCAATTGGGATGCAGGCGCAGAAGCGTCAAAAGAAATTGCCTTTATGCCAGCACGTGTGGTCTTGCAGGATTTCACCGGTGTGCCTTCTGTGGTCGATTTAGCAGCGATGCGTGATGCGGTGGTGGAGCTTGGCGGTAAGGCTGAGCAGATTAACCCATTCATCCCTAGTGAGCTAGTCGTCGATCATTCCGTACAAGTAGATGCTTATGGCCGCGAAGATGCGCTAGATTTGAACGAAAAGATTGAATTTAAGCGCAACAATGAGCGCTATGAGTTCTTGCATTGGGGCAAGCAAGCCTTCGAAAACTTCGTCGTGGTGCCACCAGCGACAGGTATCGTGCATCAGGTAAACCTTGAGTATCTAGCCCGTGTTGTAATGGCAGCAGAGGTCACTGTCGATGGTAAAAGTGAGCTGACAGCTTATCCAGATACAGTATTTGGTACGGACAGTCACACGACCATGATTAATGGTATTGGCGTGCTTGGTTGGGGCGTGGGCGGTATCGAAGCGGAAGCGGCGATGCTGGGTCAACCGTCATCAATGTTAATTCCACAAGTGGTTGGGTTTGAGCTGAAAGGCAAGTTGACTGAAGGTGTCACTGCGACCGATTTGGTACTGCGAGTGGTCGAGATGCTACGTGCGCATGGTGTGGTGGGTAAGTTCGTCGAGTTCTATGGCGAAGGCTTACACAGTATGCCACTGGCTGATCGTGCAACGATTGCCAATATGTCACCAGAGTATGGTGCGACTTGTGGTATCTTCCCAATTGACCAAATGGCGATTGATTATCTGCGCCTATCTGGTCGCGATGAAGCGCAAATTGAGTTGGTTGAAAAGTATGCCAAAGCTCAAGGCTTATGGCACGATGCCGACACACCAGCGGCGATTTATTCGAGCAAGCTAGAGCTGGATCTGTCTTCAGTACAGCCTGCACTTGCTGGTCCTAACTTACCACAGCAACGTATCAATCTGTCTGATATGCATGAGAAGTTTGGCGAAACGCTAGAAAAAATGACCAAAGATCGCAAGTCAGAAGTAGAAGGCAAAGTGCGCTTTGACCAAGAAGGCGGTGAGCAAGAACAAGCTGAACATTTAGCAGCACAGCCAAAAATAGACGACGATCAAGATGATGGCTATCAACCTGCAAATGGCGTCTTCTCTACCGTTAGTATCGATGAGAAAGACCACAAGCTACGTGATGGTTCAGTCGTGATTGCCGCCATTACTTCTTGTACCAATACCTCAAACCCAGCGGTTATGATTGGTGCAGGTCTCGTTGCCAAAAAAGCGGCGGCTAAAGGTCTAAAAGCCAAGCCGTGGGTCAAAACCTCACTCGCACCTGGTTCAAAAGTCGTCACCGACTATTTAGAAAAAACCAAACTGATGGATGAGCTAGAGAAAACAGGCTTCTATCTAGTGGGTTATGGGTGCACCACCTGTATCGGTAACTCAGGGCCACTGCTTGAGAGTATCGAGCAAGGTATCGAAGAAAACGATTTGGTCGCTGCTGCCGTGTTATCAGGCAACCGTAACTTTGAAGGTCGTATTCACTCACATGTCAAAGCCAGTTATTTAGCGTCACCACCGCTGGTTGTCGCTTATGCGTTGGCAGGTACGGTCGATATTGACTTGACGACCCATCCGCTCGGACAAGATCAAGACGGTAATGATGTTTATTTAAAAGACATCTGGCCGACGTCAGAAGAGATCAATGAGTTGATTGCCAATAATATCGACGCTGATATGTTCCGCAAAAATTACGGTGAAGTGTTCGATGGTAGTGCCGCGTGGAATGCGATTAGTTCGGCAGACAGCCAGCTATATCCATGGGATGAAGAATCGACGTATATCAAAAACCCACCGTTCTTTGATGGCATGACCATGGAGCCAGAAGGTATCCCTGATATCGAAGGCGCGCGTATCTTAGGTCTATTTGGTGATTCAATCACTACCGATCATATCTCACCAGCAGGTAATATCGATCCAGACTCACCAGCAGGCAAGTATTTGCAAGAGCGTGGCGTGCTACAAGCCGATTTCAACAGCTATGGCTCACGCCGTGGTAACGATGCAGTCATGACCCGAGGTACTTTTGCCAATATCCGTATCAAAAACACCATGATGGGCGGCAAAGAAGGCGGCTATACCTACTACTTCAAAGGTGACAGCGCAACACTACAAGATGGCGAAGAAATGCCTATCTATAACGCAGCGATGAAGTATAAAGAAGACAAGCGTCCGCTAGTTGTGCTTGGCGGGGCAGAGTATGGCTCTGGCTCTAGCCGTGACTGGGCAGCCAAAGGTACGATTTTGCTCGGTGTAAAAGCGGTATTGACCAGCTCATTTGAGCGTATTCACCGTTCAAACCTAGTCGGTATGGGTGTGTTGCCATTGACCTTTAAAGAAGGTGAAAATGCAGAGACATACAAACTAGATGGCTCTGAAGTACTGAGCATCACGGGTCTGGATAATGGCGAGAGCAAAACTGCCACGGTTACAGCTACACGTGCTGATGGGTCAAGCGAGACCTTTGAGGTAAATGTCGGCCTACAAACGCCAAAAGAACGCGAATATGTGCGTCATGGTGGTGTGTTGCACTATGTACTACGTCAACTGGCTGCTGAGAGTAAAGAAGCAGGCTAGTTATGTATTAGACTTAATATGACAAAAAGCCCAATCCTCTTCAAAGTAGGGGATTGGGCTTTTTTATTGGGTGGTATGATTTTTATATTGGTGTTGTATACAACTTAAAATAGGTTCAATTTACGTTTAAATACAACTCATCTCTTACTGCAACTAACACGGACAGAGCTGCTTGTTCATTAGGTTGCTCAGGTAAATCGCTATTGTTAAATGCCGCTGTAATCTCCATACTCAATTGGTCGGCCTGTGCTAAGAGCGAATTATAATCTCGCGCACCTGATTTAATATCGAGCAGCTCATCGCGATTAGGGCGCCCGACGATGACTTGGCCAGTCGTTGCAATATCGTATGCCACCTCAAGTAGACGAATCGTATGCATCATATTCTTGGCATCGTATTCTTTTGCATGAGCAATAGTAGATTGGTAGCGTACTTCGTTACGGTTGGCAACCCACTGCCAGTATTCTTTATAATCGCGGCAATACTTACTATAGCCTTGTTCATTAAATGACAGATAAGCGATAGGTGTTATACCTTTGGGGATACTGCTTAGGCGTAGCTGAGTAGCATCAGCATGTTGATATAAGCCTGAAAATCCAAACGTACCAGTGGTATCAATGTACATGGCATACATCTGCGTAGCTTTTGCCATAACAGACAATCCGATGTTTTGTTGGTCAGTAGCTGTATTACGTAGCCAATCTGTGAGCGCAACACTGCGATTGTCCATAAAAACGGTACAAAAGTCTAAGATAGATTTTTTTTCACGGCTCATTGGGTTGACGATTTTTTTATTAAGCCCACGCGCTTTTTTAATTTGACTGTGGGCGAACCCTGCAAAAGTCTTTTGACACAGCTTGCTAATAAACCAGTCAGCAGAAAACGATGCCATGAGCGGATGTTGATACAGTATATGTTCGGCTGGTGTGGCAAGCAGCTCCATCATATTTGGGTTGTTTTGTAGCAGTAGCTCAATGTAGCGCCCAAGCTCATAATAAACAATATCATTGCTAGGGTTGCTGACTTGCGGGATATAGTCGCTATGGCGGGCAAAATAAGATGACTTTGGGAGATAAAATACGCCCTTGATATCAGTGTCTGATTCTGGTGTTGCTAGCCCATATGCACGACTGCCTGAGATACATTCAAGCAAAATGAGTCCCTCTGATTTAAGGCGTGCTATTGTTAAAGGCTCTGTTGGCATTTGATAAGTCTCTGTTGTTCGTAGTCGTTGTTTCGCTTTATGTCTGTATGAAATTTGGTCTGAGTGAGATTTAGATTTGCACTAATATTGCATCGAACTCAGTACGGTACGATAAAACTCATTTAACGGGGTGATATCAGAAATGTTAGTTTCAGAAAATATAGGATTGTCTATACTGTGCCACAATCCTTCAATCACGCTTATCATTAATGGTGACAATTGATGTATATAACTTTCATCTTGTACGCGCTTGATATCAATCAAGGTTAATATTTCGGTTTGTACCCTCTGATCGACCAATTCAAACATTTGCGTCATTTTGACAGGGGGCGGTGTGGCTATGCTGAGTGTCCATTTCGCTGCAAGTAATGCCCGCAGTAAATAAAAAAACTTCTTTAGGCGAATGGGCGCACTGAGATCAAGATCACTACTGGCATTTTTTGCCATGCCGCGGTAATGATGGAACACGGTTATGGGTTGGAAGTAATCTATGCTCAAAATTTGTAGATGCGTTATGAGATCTGTTTTCTGAGCATAGACAATGGGTGAGTGTAGCCATTCAAATATCACCGCATTGGACTTATATAATAGTTGCAGGGCTTTTTTGATATCCCAGCCACCAATATCAAACGGTACTGATAATAGGTCGTTTTGGATAAATTCAAACGTGTCTTTGCCATCGAACAAACTTAAGTACCAATCAGGTTTATTACAATAAAGCAGGCGGACATCATAATCGCTATCGGGTGAAGCAAATCCCCACGCACGGCTGCCACTCTCAATAGCATGCAGACAAGTGATTTTCTGCGTCTGATAAACTTGCTGTATGGCATGGATAATGTGGTCAGTATCGTTGTTTTGCATAGAGCATACCATCGTTGGTTGTTTGTTAATGAGTACATAACATAATAAAGAATATGTGCAGTAATGATGAAAGGGCGAGTATGATATCTCAGAGTACGATAGTAGTTTGTCATTGCCCTAGTCGAATATCAAACACGCCCTAACGAAAAAAAGCTTAACTCTTCTCAGTTAATAGCTTAATTCCTAGTCCCATGAATACGACACCGCTTATTTTATTCATCATTGATTCAATTTTTGGATTCTCTCTTAGTTTTTTGCTGAACTTTGACGCCAGTAGCGCCAAACACAAGCACCATATAAAGCCTGTGGTGGCAAAAGTCAGTCCCAACATCAAAAATGACAGCATGCCGTAAGCATAACTGGAGTCAATAAACTGCGGGAAAAATGCGAGGAAAAATAACGCGACTTTTGGATTAAAGGTATTGGTTAGTACACCTTGCTTATATATTTGCCAGTGGTCTAGAGGTTTGATTGATTTCGACTTCTCGTCATCCTGAAAATGACTGGCTATCAAAGGCTGCTGTTTACTCATTAGCATTTTGAGACCCAAATAGCACAAGTATCCAGCACCAATATATTTAACGAGCATAAATGCCGTAGGAGAGTTGGCAAGTAACACGGACAATCCTAGCGCCGCCAGTAGCGTATGCACCAGAATACCCGAAGTAATACCCAACACAGAATAAAACCCTGCCGTTTGCCCCTGCGAAATACTACGGGTAATGATGTACATACTGTCCGTGCCTGGGGTTAGGTTTAACAAAATAGCAGCCAAAATAAACCCTAGATAGTTCTCAATCCCGAACATAGCGAATCCCTTCTTTTGATAACCCTAATTGTCCGTGTGTTATACAGTCTGTATGGAAGTTATAAAACTCTTATAAGGTAGATAGTATCTAGCATTGAGTGAGTTAGCAATAGAATAAATTTCTCAATAAATACTGATTTTAGAAACCATAAGACACACTTTACGCTCAGCCCCTGTGAAGTGGATAAGACGTAAATATTTTATAAAAATCTCAGATATGGCAGTGCCAACTCTGATAATATATCAGGATTAGATAAAACATTTGTTGATAATAAGGATTTGAGATGAAACGTTTGGCTTGTACCGTTGCTGTATCTTTTTTTGCTATGACTGTTGGGCTAAGTGCCGCGCATGCTGAGAGAATTTGCAAAGTAACGGATCCGACTGGCACACCATTAAACATTCGCGATGAACCTAATGGCAAGATTATTAATAAGCTGCGTAATGATCGCGAAGTGTATGTCACAGATACCAATTATGATAATAAAAACCGTCCGTGGGTATATTTAGAAGGCTACTACAAGGGCGAATACAGGCATTGGGGCTGGGCGATTAGAGAGTTTGTCTCTTGTTATGATCGTTGATATATTAATTTCAGCTTATCTAAACCATAATAAACTGACTATAACAAAACCAACAGACATAAAAAAGCCCAGTCACCGTATGATGACTGGGCTTTTTTATTGTTCGCTTACTAGTCTAATCTGATGCTAAGCAAAAGTGCTAGTAAGTGACGCCGAATAGTGGCGTCCCCAGGGGGATTCGAACCCCCGTTACCGCCGTGAAAGGGCGGTGTCCTAGGCCTCTAGACGATGGGGACGCATAGAGTGTTATAACCAATGGTTACAACGGTACTTCACAATATCAGATAGCTTACAAGTAAGCATTGCCTAGGTGCTGATATCGTCCTACTAGCGAGTATCTATTATAAATTTCAGTAGTACTGAGCATTGCAATAAATAGTATGGTGGAGCTAAACGGAGTCGAACCGTTGACCCCTTGCATGCCATGCAAGTGCTCTACCAACTGAGCTATAGCCCCTCGCTAAGAGTGTGCGTATTTTATGCAAGACCGACAGTCCTGTCAACTACTATTTTAAAAATAATGCATAAATATGCAAAAAAAAGTGATTTAGCCTATTTTAAGGGCCTAACAAGCCCAAATCAGCGTGGATTTTGCTTGAGAGAGATCTCTTTGATGGCTTTATCCGTATAAAACTCTTCTTCGGTACAATTAGAGTTACCATCAGAAAAAATGATGACACAGCACTCAGTAGGGACATATTGACCGCCTTTTTCTCTGACGGTTCTGATACCTTTAAAGCCAATGATGTCAAACTGGCTTAATTTATCTAGATTATGATTGGTATAACCACAGTAAGTAGTATATATCCATTTCAAATCTTCGAAATCTTGACCCTTTGTCAGGGTAAGCTTTGCATCAAAAAGCTCTTTTACGATGGCATCATAATATTTCTGCGCTTCTTTGAGGGTGTTAAAGACATAGTCTTTGCTTTCTATCGTGACGGTTTTAGCGGCCATGTTTATTTCCAGTGAAGAAGTTTGATAAAGGATGTTTAATAGTTTAAGGGTAGTAATACCTATTAATAACGAAAAAGGGTCAGAACTGGCCTGACCCTTCTACATTCAAAAATTTCAGCTAATCGACTGTTTAGTAGATAAGTTATTCAGCAGCTAAACTATTCAGCAGCCAAAAAATCTGGCAGTTCTGCCGCTTGTTTCTCAAGTTTCTTCAGTTTCTTTTTACCGAGGCCCCCTAATACATCAACGGCATGACGCAAGCGAGTTAGGGTCATGTCAGCGCCGATAATCGCCATAGAGTTCATAACTGGCGTCGATGACGTGCTACCAGCGATAGCGATAAAGAACGGTGCCATAAAGTCACGCATCTTAATATCAAGGTGAGCCGCAAGGCCTTTTAGCGTGGCGTAGATGTTTTCTTCTGACCAAGTTGGCAAGACTTCTAACTGCCATAACGACAGCTGTAGCATCTCGATGATTTGCTCAGGTGTGAGTGACTTATGTGTAAAGCTCTCAGCATTGATAGCAGGTAGGTTTTGGAAGTAGAAGCCACTCCAATTTACCGCATCAGACAATAGCTCGATACGTGGCTGAATCGCCGCTGCGATAGCGGTTAGCTTGTCGCTATTGCTGGCCCAGTCGAGGATTTTGTTCTTTAGCTCTTCAGGGGTAAGGGCACGTAGCCATTCTGCATTTAGCCAGTTGAGTTTTTCGATATCGAAGATAGGGCCGCCAAGTGACACACGCTGAATGTCAAAGCTGGCAATCATTTCTTCTAAGGTAAACTGCTCAGCATCATTTGGCATTGAGTAGCCCATACGACCGAGATAGTTGAGCAACGCTTCAGGTAGCACGCCTGCATCACGATAGTAGGTGATAGAGGTTGGGTTTTTACGCTTAGACAGTTTTGATTTGTCTGGGTTACGCAGTAATGGCATGTGGCAAAGTACTGGCATCTCCCAACCAAAATATTCATAAAGCAACTGATGCTTAGGCGCAGAGTTCAGCCATTCTTCACCGCGCATCACATGACTGATGTCCATCAAGTGATCATCGACGACATTGGCTAAATGATAGGTTGGCATACCGTCCGTTTTTAGCAGCACTTGCATGTCGACTTGGGTCCAAGGAATCTCAACCGTACCACGTAGCATGTCATGTACTTGGCAGATGCCTTCGGTAGGCACACGCATACGAATCACATGCGGTTTGCCCTCGCTTACCAATTGCTCGGTGGTTTCTGGTGCAAGATGAGCACAGCGACCGTCATAACGTGGCGTCTCGCCATTGGCCATTTGCTCAGCACGCATGGTATCTAGCTCTTCACTGGTACAAAAACAGCGAAACGCATGGTCTTTTTCTATTAGCATCTCGGCGTGTTTGGTATAAATGTCGCTACGCTCGCTCTGACGATAAGGGGCATGAGGACCACCGATATCTGGACCCTCGCTCCAATCTAGACCGACCCAACGTAAGGCGTCCAAAATCATTTGTTCAGATTGCTCGGTTGAGCGGGTTTGGTCAGTGTCTTCGATACGCAAAATAAACTCGCCGCCGTGCGCTTTAGCAAAGGCCAAGTTAAATAGGGCGATATAAGCCGTTCCCACGTGAGGAAAGCCAGTCGGTGAAGGCGCGATACGAGTACGGACAGGGCGCGTTGGTGCTTGGGTCGATGTTTGGGTCATATAAGTCTCACAATGTGGTTGTTAATGAATGTGTTGGTGAATGAATTTAGTAGTGAAAGAGGGTAATAAAAAATCGCAATGACAAATATAAATGAAAGATTTGAATAAAAAATACGGATGAAACAATAGTCGTCAAAGTAAAAAAATAGCGTAAAATATAGCGCTAGTATAACAGAGAGATGGGATATTTTTAATGAAAAGCCCCTCTAGCGCTTGACTACAGATGTATCCTTGCGATAATAATGTTAGGCAAGTCATAACTTATTTATTTTTATCTGATTTTTTACTATTACTGGCCAACATGGTCGTCATCTATTGAGTTGTTTGTGTCCTTATCAAAGTCTAAGCCAAAATCGAAAGCCAGTCCTTCTGCCGCTGCTGCACTCACTGAGTCAGCACCTAGCCCATCCTCTGTACAGGATGCGTCTACGCAAGATGCCCCTCTGGATGTTACTCAAGCCCATCATGAGGGCGATATCACGCCTGATGAATTAAGTTTTGTCCACGATGCAGTGCTACTGCAAGAGACTGTCGCGGCAGTGCTCGGTGTAAAATCCTTGCCCAAGCAAACAGACGATAACACCCACGCTGGCTTACAGATGAGCGGTGTGTACGTTGATGCGACCTTTGGGCGCGGTGGTCATAGCAGGCTACTATTAAGTCAGCTTGCCGATGATGCGCAGTTGATTGTCTTTGATAAAGATCCGACAGCCATAAGCGTGGCTCAAGAGCTGGCAAGTACTGATAGCCGCGTGAAAGTGGTTCATGACAGCTTTGCGACATTGACGGACAGTCTAGCAGCCATGGGTATCGTGCAAGTTGACGGCTTGATGGCGGATTTGGGTATTTCTTCACCGCAGATTGATGATGGCAGTCGTGGCTTTAGCTTCATGCGTGATGGTGCGGTTGATATGCGTATGGACACCAGCCGTGGCCAGTCGGTCGCTGAATGGTTGATGAAAGTCGATGATGAAACCTTGGCTAATGTGCTTTATGACTTTGGCGAAGAGCGTCATAGCCGCCGTATTGCACGTGCTATCAAACAGATGGAGAGCTATGAGTCTACGCTCGAGCTAGCAGAAGTTATCAAAGTAGCACATCCTAATTGGCAGCGTGGCAAACATCCAGCCACACAAAGCTTTCAGGCCATGCGTATCTTTATTAATAATGAGTTGGGCGATGTTGACGCCTTTTTAGAGCAAAGTATCCCGATTTTGAAATCAGGAGGACAGCTTGCGGTTATTAGCTTTCACTCACTAGAAGATCGCCGCATCAAGCAGTTTTTGCAGCGCCATAGTAAAGGACAGTATCCAGAAGACGAAAAGCTACCAATGCCGCCGAATCGTCCACGTTACTTTAGCAAGCCTAAGCGTGTGGGCCCAAATAAAGCTGAAACCAGTCAAAATCCACGTTCGCGTAGTGCGTGGTTGCGCATGGCAACACGTACTGACACAGATTATGAGCAGGCGACCGTATAATAAAAGCGGCATACATCATAGCTGAATATGATTCATAAACCGCATATGATGGCTAAAGCCTGTCCTCATTTTGGACGATAGTCCTCTAAATGGGCTAAAAATGTCGTAATCACTACGCCACTGTTAAAAATCTGTAAATATTGTCTGTTAGGCTCAGCAGTTGGTTTTTTATCTATCCAATGGTTTGGTTCTGATATGACCTACCGATAGCCATGAGTTATGATGACTCATGGCTATTAAATGTATTTTTTACGTTCAGCTTTTACATATATAAGTGTCTTTGGTTTTATGTTTATCGATGGTAGTACCGAATAATGACACGTTCATCTTTCGCAAACCATTATCTACTCTATAGTTTACGTTCACCTTTTGAGATCGTCATGGCAATATCTGACAAACCTGCGAATCGCCGCACCGCTATACCCTATAACACCGATGTCGGCGAATTATTCGTGCGCCGGTTTAATGTGGTGAGCATTTATGTGGTCGTGTTACTGCTATTGGCCGCCACGATTGTATGGAGCGGTATCAAAACGGCTGAAGAAGTTCAGCAATACCATCAGGACTACAAAACCTTGCAAGACATGAAAAAACAAGAACGTAAGCTACAAGTAGAGCATCAGCGCCTATTGATTGAGCAGCAAACCTTTAGCGCCACACCGCAAATCGCCAGTCGTGCGGTTGCTGAATTGGGTATGTATTCGCCCACATTAAAAGATAAGTTGATTATCCAGCCGGGTGTCGCTACCGCACAGGCGCCAGTGGTTTCTGAAGATTCGGTAGCGGATGCGCCGTACATTACTGGGCCACGCGCCACGACAGACATATCTCCTGAAGAGCCTACAACCGATGCGACGGCAACGGAGGCAGGACAATGAGTGACAAAAAACCTAAAGCCACTGGCGGTAAAGCTGATGGTAAAACCGCTGAAAAAAGTACCAGAAAAAAACCAGCCAGTGGCAAAGTAACCAAACCATTACGGCGTGCCAGTGCGGCTAAATCTGGGCAGACAAGTAGCAAACCTGATAAAACCGCAGGCAATCGTAAAGCCAGACTGTTTGGTCGCATCAAAAAGAGTGACACCCAAGGTGTGTATACCAGTTTAAAAAACCGTAAGAGTAAAATGGTTTTTTCGAGTAAGGCGTCGGGTGCTTCTTCTCGCGGTGGTTTTGAACAAGACAAAAACCGTTTTCGGATGGTTTGGGGTTTGGCGCTGGTTATCTTAGCGCTATTGATCAGCCGTGCTTATTACATTCAAATTGCCAATGCGCAGTTTTATCAAGACAAAGGCAATGAGCTGATTACCAGTGAGCGCACCCAAAAAACCTATCGAGGCATGATTACCGATCGCAATAATTTGCCGCTCGCTGTCAGCGCACCACTTGCGACCGTATCGTTTAGTCCGCATGATTATTCGCGTGAATATTATGAACTAAAGCGGATTATTCTGACCAACCCTAGCAGTCCACAATTACAGGCGCGTATGCAAAAGCGTCTGGACAATATGGACTTGACCACGCTTGCGGCTGCTGCCAATATTTCGGTCAGTGAATTAAAAAAAGTCACTGGCATTGATGACAGTATCGACGTCACTGACGAAGCAGCGGTAAAAGCGGCGTTGCCATCTGGTGCAGGCTCGCACTATTTACCACTGCTCAATAAAGTGACACCTGAGATTGCCCAAAGCGTCAGTTCGCTTGATTTTCCTGGGGTTTACGAAAAGAATTTCTTTCAGCGCTATTACCCACAGCCACAGCCAAATGCACAGTTGCTGGGCTTTATGGGGCAAAACTCCAAAGATCCTGAAGGGGGTTACGAGGGTCGAGCGGGTATCGAACGGCAGTATGAAAAAGAGCTGGCGGGCGAGGATGGCAAAGTATTGGTGCTAAAAGATGCCAAGCAAAACAGTTTAAAAGAAATCAAACAAATCGAGCCAGAAGTACCAGGCAAAGATGTGGCGTTGACCATTGATTCACGCTTGCAGTACTTGCTGTATAAAGAGCTAGAAAAAGCAGGCCGCTTACAAAAAGCGCGCTGGTCGACGGGCATGATCGTTGATGTACAAACGGGTGAAGTCTTGGCACTCTCGACATGGCCATCGTTCAATTCAAATAACCTCAATGAAATGACGGGTGAAAACCAGCGTAACCGAGCATTGCTAGATGTGTTTGAGCCAGGTTCAGTCATGAAGCCATTTACCGTTGCTGCCGCTCTAGATTCGGGTAAATACACGCCGACTACTTTAATTGATACCAATCCGGGTTCAATTCGTGTGCGTGGCTATACCATTCGAGATCATAATAATATGGGTATGATTAACATGGGCACGCTGCTGCAAAAATCGAGTAACGTTGCCTCGACCAAGATTGCATTGTCGCTACCACCCGATGGCATTACCAGTATGCAAAAACGGTTTGGCTTTGGTTCAAAGACACCGTTACAGTTCCCAGGAGAAGGTAGTGGGCTAGTCGTGACGCCAAAAGAAAAAGAGACCTCACGTCGTGCAACGATCAGTTATGGTTATGGTATGGAAGCGACGCTAGCGCAGGTGGCGCAGGCTTATTCAGCGTTGGCGGCAGGCGGGGTCATGCATCCATTGACCTTGACCAAAACTGATAAGCCGCAGCCAAGCAAACGCATTATGGCGCATGAGCAAGCGATGTCTATCGTGCAAATGCTCGAAAGCGTCACAGAGCCTGGTGGTACTGCGAAAGCGGCGGCCATTGATGGCTATCGCGTGGCAGGTAAGACGGGTACTTCGCGTCGTATCAACCCAGCAGGTGGTTATTATACGGACCAGTATCGTAATGTCTTTGCTGGCATGGCACCTGCGTCCAATCCAAAACTCGTGGGTGTGATGCTCATTGAGGACCCACGGGTTCAGATTTATGCAGGTCTAACGGTCGCGCCTGTGTTCCATAATGTGATGAAAGAAGCGTTACGATTATATAATGTGCCTTTGGATAAGCCGTTAAAAACGGAAGCGCAGTAGGCGTTTAACTATTTTGAATGGTCAGCTCTATATGGGCTGATACATTTTAACTGTTTAGGATTTACCTATGACTACATCATCGCTAAATAGCGACACTGTTACTTTACAACAGCTTGTCGATGCCAATAAAAGCCGTCATCATAGACTGGCTCAGCAATTAACAGCGATGATGACATCGTCTCATCAGGCAGATTCAGACCAGATCAAACCCGTTGCGAATATTCCGTTTCAACAGTTTCGTTTGGACAGTCGTCAGCTTGAAGTGAACCATGTATTTGTTCTCTTAAAAAGCCAAACAGTAAACGGCCCAAAAAGCCGCGACTATCTGTTACAGGCGGCTGAGCATGCTGCCTTTATCCTCTCAGAGATTGATCCTATTGCCTTGTTTGGCACAGAAAACAACCCATCCCACACTAGTGCTGAATCGACAGCAGATGGTCACTCTACCGTGCCTCATCAGTTAGTCGCGCTGCCTTGTCCAGTGTTGTACGTTCCCAATATTCGTGATTTTTTAGGCAGCTTAATCCAAGCGCGTCTGCAATATCAGCAGCCTGTGACGCTACCGACAGTGGTCGCTGTGACTGGTACGAATGGCAAAACCACCATCAGTCAGTTAGTTGCCCAGCTTACCCAATTGGCAGGCATGAGTAGTGCAGTGATGGGTACGGCAGGTAATGGTAGGTTGGGTGCTTTGGTGCAAGCCAGCCATACGACAGGTGATGCTTTAGCCGTCCAGCAATTCTTATATCAAATGGGGTCAGAAAACGCTGAGGTATTGGCGCTAGAGGCCAGCTCACATGGGTTAGATCAGCAGCGTTTACAAGGCATGCCAGTATCTGTGGCGATTTATACCAACTTGAGCCGTGACCACCTCGACTATCATGCCGATATGGCCGAATACGCTGCGGCAAAAGCCAAGCTATTTGATAAAGCGTACTTTCCAGAGTTGACGCATGCCATTATCAATATCGATGATGAATATGCACAGGTTATGATCGATACGGCAAACGCTAGTGGTTTGACGGTATGGACGTACAGCTTAGATGTATCAAAATCAGCTACTTTTATCGCAGCTGATATCACACCCAGTTTGCAAGGCGTCAAAATAAATCTACGTACTGATTTTGGTAATGATAAAACTGACAGCATAGAGATTGTCAGTCCGCTATTGGGGCGCTTTAATGTTGCCAATCTGCTCGCCGCTATCGCAGCAGTAGTGGCGCTTGATGCCAATTCAGAGATAAATGTTGAGCGCATTGCAACCGAGGTTGCACAACTGCAAGGTGCTGTTGGGCGTATGCAGCGTGTGCCGTCAAATGATGGCTGTTTTATCGTGGATTATGCGCATACGCCAGATGCTTTAAGTCAGGTACTGGCCAGCTTAAAGACCCATTGTAAGGGAAAGCTATGGGCAGTGTTTGGTTGCGGCGGAGATCGTGATGCAGGCAAGCGCCCATTGATGGCGCAAGCAGGTCTGGCAGGTGCCGATCAAGTCATCTTAACTGCAGACAATCCTCGTACTGAAGACCCCAATATCATTTTGCAAGACATGCAAGCTGGCATGAGCGCTGAGCAATATCAACGCACCCATATCGAACCTGCACGCCAAGCCGCTATTGAGTATGCTGTCAGTCATGCTGCTGCTGATGATATTGTTGTTATCGCTGGTAAAGGCCATGAAACGTATCAAGAAATTAATCATGTCCGTTATGATTTTGATGACAGTGTCATTTTGCAGCAGACTCTAGAGAAAGCAGACCGTATATAGCCAATCCAAAAGAATGACAGCGCTAACCTTGCCTGACGTATTATTTATATATCTGCACTGGGTTGCCTTGACCTTCTAGTAAATTGAATCAACTATATAAACCGCTGGCGTTTGCTACTCACATTATCAACGCATTGATCGTTAAGTATAAAAATTAAGTAGTCATCATATAAGGTAATCATTATGACAGCCGACAACGATAATACTGTCCAGTCGCAAGGGCTTTATATCTGGCAGATGGATAATCTGCTCGCCGCGACCGCGTCGCTCGATGGTCATTGGCAGCTGCCACAGAATCACGCAGACACAGAGCCACCAACGTTAGCCAGTAAGCGCATTGCTACTGATACTCGCACGATAAAGTCGGGTGATATATTTTTGGCGTTAAGTGGTGATAATTTTGATGGTCACGATTATATCGATATGGCCGCATCACAAGGTGCTATCGCTGCTATCGTATCGCGTCCTATCACCAGTCCAAACAGTATTCCGCAATTGGTAGTGAGTGATACACGCTTGGCGCTAGGGCAATTGGCCGCTTTTCGTCGCCAGCAGCATAAAGACTTGACCGTGATTGCCATTACTGGCTCTAGTGGCAAGACCACCTGCAAAGAAATGCTCGGCAGTATCTTTGGTCGATTGGCACCGACACTGATTACCCGTGGCAACTTAAATAATGACTTGGGTGTACCGATGATGCTGCTTGAGCTGTCGGATCATCATCGCTATGCTATTTTAGAGTTGGGCGCCAACCATATTGGTGAGATTGCTTATACGACTGAGATTGTCCGCCCTGATGTGGCCTGTATCTTAAACATCGGAACAGCGCATCTGGGTGAGTTCGGTAGCCGTGAAGGCATTTGCCAGACCAAAGCAGAGATTTATAGCATATTAACCAATGACCAGTTTGCGATTGTTCCTGATAAGGATGATTTTACCAATCAATTGCGCCGTATCGCTGAAAAGCACACGTCTCACGTGATTGGTTTTGGTAATACTGACGTTAGTGCTAGCCATCTCGATGTAGAGCCTGAACGTAGCGAGTTTAAGCTACATATCGGTAGCCAAATTCATGATATCAATTTGCCATTAGCAGGCGAGCACAATGTCAATAATGCCTTGGCTGCTGCCGCTTGTGCCCACGCACTAAATATTGCGGTGAGTGATATCGTCATTGGGCTTGAAAATGCACGCCCAGCCAAAGGCCGTTTGAACAGTCAGATACTTGGTATGCATCGTCTCATTGATGATACTTATAATGCCAACCCGCATTCGGTACGTGCCGCTGCCAAAGTATTGGCTGCGCAAACGGGTACGCAAATTATGGTGCTGGGTGATATCGGCGAGTTAGGAGAGGCGGCCGTCAGTGAGCATCAAAGCTTGGGCCGTACTATCGCCACCACCGGTATCAATGTGCTGCTCTGTGTGGGTGAGTATGCGAATTATACCGTTGCGGGTGCGCAAGAGATTTCTGATATTAGCGCCCATGCCTTCGCCGACAAAGAAAGTTTATTACAGTATTTACAGCCGTATTTGCAAGCGCAACAAGCTAAGCCTTGTACTGTGTTGTTCAAAGGCTCTCGTTCCATGGGAATGGAAACACTTATTCATGCGCTAGTAGAGGAGTAGGCGGTGTTAGTTTGGTTGTTCGGCTGGCTTGGCCAGTATTATACGCCGTTTTCTGCGGTTTCTTCGTTGACACTGCGAGCACTGCTTGCGGTTGTTACCGCCCTTGTATTTAGCATGATGTTTGGTGGACGCGTCATTCGGCACCTGCGCGCGCTCAAATATGGTCAAGCGATTCGTAGTGATGGGCCTCAGTCGCATTTGGCGAAGACGGGTACACCAACCATGGGTGGGGTATTAATTTTAAGCGCCATTGGGATATCGACTTTACTATGGGCACGTTTAGACAATCCCTATGTTTGGATTTTGCTCGTTGTCATGATTATCTTTGGCGCGGTTGGTTGGGCCGATGATTGGCTTAAAATTAAGTACAAAAACCCAAAAGGTTTAATTGCCCGCAAAAAGTATTTTTGGTTGTCTATGGGCGCGTTATTCGTGGGTATGTCTTTGTATTATATCGCCACATTACAACCAGATATCGCAACTACCCGCGAGATGCAGGATTTATTACTACCCGTATTCAAAGATTGGATAATTCCATTTTCAGCAGTGCCTTTTGGTATTGGCTTTATTATCTTTACTTATTTTGTGATTAATGGGGCTTCTAACGCGGTCAATTTAACCGACGGCTTGGATGGCTTAGCAATCTTGCCAGTGGTTTTGGTTGCGGCAGGTTTAGGAGCGATGGCTTATGTATCAGGTGATGTACGCTTTGCTGATTACTTGCATGTGCCTTATATTGCTTACAACTCTGAAGTGCTCATTGTCTGTGGCTCGATGATTGGGGCAGGACTTGGTTTCTTATGGTTCAATGCACATCCGGCACAGGTATTTATGGGTGATGTCGGCGCACTTGCCCTTGGTGCGATGCTCGGTACGATTGCGGTTATGACTCGTCAAGAGATTGCCTTTGCGATTATGGGTGGACTGTTTGTCGCTGAAGCGCTGTCTGTTATGCTGCAAGTAGGGTCATATAAGCTGCGCAAAAAACGTGTTTTCCGTATGGCACCATTACATCATCACTTTGAAGAAATTGGCTGGAAAGAGACGCAAGTGGTGGCAAGGTTTTGGATTATTGCCATCATCCTTGTGATCCTTGGATTGATGACGTTAAAGCTACGTTAATACAATCATAGCCAATTGATATTGCGTTAATAGCGCTATATCGCATCAAAAAGCCACCTCAAACACATCTGAGGTGGCTTTTTTGTTGCTTGATTGACAGTGCCTTTTCTTACTTACTGAGCTTGAACTTTGTTAAAATGTCTCTCTTATTGCTATCACTTTGAGATGCCTGTGCCCTTATTTATTTGTCCACTTTGTCAGTCACCACTAAAGCCCGCCGCAGATACTTGGCGCTGTGATGGTCGTTTGCATCCTAAGCAGACCTCGCACCCTTTTGATGTTGCTCGTCAAGGCTATGTCAATCTGTTGCCTGTGCAGCAAAAAAAATCTAAAGCGCCTGGTGACAGCCAAGAATCTATCGATGCACGTAAGCGGTTTTTGAACCATGGACACTACGCATCGTTACAGGGTCTCATTAGCCAAAAAATGACGGAATTGTTGTATCAAGATAAACAAGTAGGTGATCATAAGAGTAAGTCGGTCAATTGGCTTGATATTGGCTGCGGAGAAGGCTACTACACGCAGGCAATGGCGCAACTGGGATTGGATGCCATAGACACTCTCATCGCTGCTGATATCAGTAAGCCTGCTGTGGTTGAATTGGCCAAAGTGAGCAAAATGGCAGGTCAATTGTGGTATCAACAAAACGAACAACCATCTACCCAGACGACAGTAATCTACCCACTGGTGACTAGCGCCGCGCACCTACCATTACGTCCTCATAGTATGACGGGCATCAGTAGTATCTTTAGCCCCATTTTGCCTGAGGCTTTTGCTGAAGTGTTGGCTGATGATGGTTATTTAATCATTGCCAAGCCTGACATAGGACATCTAGCAACGATGCGTGATGCCTTATTTGATAGCGTGCGTGAGCATGATTCTGATAAATTTTTGCAAGAATTAGCCCCTTACTTTACGCTAATAGACACTCATCGTGTCAGTACAGAGCTGACCTTATCAGCAGATGATTTGGCTGATTTAATGACCATGACGCCCTATGCATACCGTGCCCGTAGCGAAAAAAGAAAAGCATTACTAGCAGCCGTTGAAACAGAAGCGTTCAATACTGAGGCAAAGTTTGTGGTTTATGTGTTGCGAAAATCGTCTGATAAATAGTTTCTTATAACGGTGTGTCTATATAGAGGTACTGTGCTGATGACGAGAATATAGCTAGCATCAATACTCTCCTAATAGCCAACCACTAACGAAAGCAAAATATTCACGAAACCAAGCATTATAGCGAATGGACAAAGGCGTAGAACTGGCGACGGTGATAGGCTGCTGATAGCCTTGATGCTTGGCGATACTGGCTGCGCGGACGGTATGAAAGTCGCTGGTCACGATAGCGATGGGATCAGTGATAGAGAGTCCTTTTTCTTCTAATATATCTCGGCTATTGGCTAAGTTCTCTTCGGTACTGGTACTTTTACCTTCTTGTAAAATACGCTCAAACGCGATGTCATGTGAATCGTGTAAGTACGTTGCCATAATATCAGCCTCGCTACGTGTACGCTGAAAGCCAACGCCACCACTGGTTATCACCAATGCACTAGGCTGTGATTTGATCAGTGGTACAGCGGTATCTAGACGCTTGGCGAGGGTCGGTGTGGGTTTGCCTGCCACTGTCCCCGAGCCCAATATAATAATCGCTGTTACAGTCGGTGCTGGCTGCATGCTAAGCGTAATTTGCTGCTGAAGTGACCAGATGAAAAGCCCAAAGCTGATGAGCCAAATTGTAAACACAGCCCACAGTCCATACCATAAACGATTTAACCAATGGTTTCGGCCAAAAAATCTGCGAATGGCATGCCAAAACAGCCCATGAGCGACAAAGATAATCCCCAATAGCAGTGGTACTACTGAGCCAAAATTAATTTTACCGATAGCCATTAATGCAACACAATCAACGATGATTACGATACCGATGGTGAATAAGATGACACGAGTGCTAGTAAGTAATGCTTTTGACATAGAAATAATACGCTTGTATGTAGATAACCAATATATTGGAGAATGGTTTTAAAAGTGCTGAGTCTAAGATTATCACAGGCGTACATTATGATAGATGGATAGGGTATGGATTTCTCAGACCCAATAAATCTTGTTTGTATAGAACCCTTGCGTATGTACCACCCTTTGAGTTTGCAAAGCAGTAAATGAGTTTTCGATACACTCGGGGAAATCCAGTTTTTTTCTTATTGTTTAAATAGTTAGCAAGGAAGGCTGAGTGCTAGCATTAGGAGTCTCTAATGGTAAGGAGCTAATAATGTACACAATCCTAGCGCTTTCATATCGATCCTTGTCAGTAGCTATCCTATTATTGACTGTTGTAAATTATCTTCTTAATACCGCTATCTGATAGGTAGGTGTCCATAAATTTACCACTCAATAGATCGCCTTGAGCATTGATTAGATGGCAGTCTGAGTTTTTGCTATGAGGATCTCGTGTTACTGGGTTAGCTAAAGTGCTTATACAGAACCATGCGGTATCTGTACTAGCGCGAGATAGTGACCAACTCTGGGTGTAGCTATCGACCAGTACATCTTGCTCGCTACTGTTATAGACATTCTCGGTAATGAGCTCGCTTGACGCTCCTATAGCAGCCATCTTGGGCATATCAGCGGTTTGCTCAGCGATTGAATACAGCCCTAGGCTGTCGGTAAAACCATAGAACTTTACAGGGTTTAGGGTGTAGTAATTGACCGATATGAGCTGCTGATCGATGATGCCATCTGACTTTATAGTATAAGTAGTTTCGGCACTTTGTACCTGATGATTGTTGAATATCATTGACCCTTTGGGAACGACTTTTATCTCAAGCACTGTATTTTGATTGTCATTGGCTGGTATCAGGGTATCAGCACGTGCTTTGGTATAGATATTCAGCAGGGCGGTCTCAACGGGGAATTCAGTCACAGTTTGACTGCCGTTATTACTCGTTATTCCCGTATTCATACTTGTGGCGCATGCTGTTAGCGTTAATGCTGCTGCTATGTATAATCCTAACGTTTTCACTTATGATTCCTTATCACAAAATTTTTGATGTTTGGTCTAGGGCGTGTCCTCATTTTAAAAATGGTAATAAAAATGAGATAAATCGCAGTCAAACAAGGAAAATAGCGCAGATAATATCGAGATATTAGTCAGCTATTTGACACCGTTTGGCAAGATTTAGCCATTTTTAACCCATTTAGATAACTATCGATTGAATTGAGGACACGCCCTAAATCCCTTTGCCACCAACGGTATCTATTGCGTACTGGCTAAAACTTTTACGTAATAATTTATGATCAAGCCCTTTCTCTTCTGCCAATAGTCTTATAACTTTATTTACAGAAGTAGATGATTTTAAAGACATAAAAATAGGATAGATTAAGACACACAGCAATAGTAAGCTTAATCCTATAAATAGTTCTTTGGTCTGCCATGAATTGAATAACGCTTGAGTAAGTCCATACCCTGCCATAACCGTAAATCCAACAATCCGCAGCTGTTTTTCTTTTTCTTGATAGTCTTGGTAGGTACTTAGCCAGACTTCTAACTCTTTTGCGGACATTAATTGTTCCACGTTTATCAGTTTTGCGTTATCTGTAATCATCAATGATCTTCTTTCTATTTTAAAATTATTAATCAACAAATGTTACACTATTTTAAGAAAACCTCATAATGAAATGCCCGCCCGCCACATCCATCAAGACGATATTGAAAGTATAAAAAGGATTGTTTTGATTTAATTGAGGGGGATAGGAGTAATAGACAATGGCGAATAGACCAACACAAGCCAGGGGATAGATGAGTTATGTTCGGATAGATTGGGAAAATAGCAGGCATAAAAAAAACGCTAGAAGCGTTATTTACAAAGGTTTTCAGAGGGGTATAGGAGTGTTTGGGACAAGGTAGGAAAACTAATGCTTTGATAAACAGAATAAGATTGGCGGTGAAGGAGGGATTCGAACCCTCGATACGCTATTAACGCATACACACTTTCCAGGCGTGCGGTTTCAGCCACTCACCCACTTCACCGTTTTTTGACTGGCTCAGTATAGCGGATGCCATTTAAAATGTCACGACTTGCGTGCTATCTTTATTTATTGGTAACCGCCTGCTAGGATAGCAGGTACGTAATGACAAGTATAAATGGTTGAAAGTTGAATGATACGTTTTAGCAGGCTCAAGTACCGATTTAACAATAGTATGCTGATGACAGTTTTGATTGTCACGATGGGCATCACCCAAGCATATGCTGATGACTTTACCCAATGTAGCGAGTCCTTTTATGGTGGTGTCTACCCTGAATTTACCAATACCAAACTAAATAAAGAGGCACAAGCACTGTGCATGGACGGTTTTGCCGTTATGTATTCTGGCGTGTCGCGTACACCGCTTTGGTCGGCAGAGTATTTGGATCGCAAGCGTTTGCAACAAGCCAAGCAAATCGATCGTGAAGACAGCTTTCATGAAGAAAGTAAGCTTCCAGAGTCCGCACGCGCCTCATTATCTGACTACTCAAAGTCTGGCTACGATCGAGGACATCTAGCACCCAATGCCAATATGGCCAATCGAAGCCAACAATATGATAGCTTTAGTCTGGCCAATATTGCCCCGCAGTCCCCTCGTAATAATCGCTATATTTGGCGTAATATCGAGTCTGCCACTCGGTATTTAACGCAGCAATATGGTGAAGTCTATACCATTACAGGGGTAGCATTTACCAATAAAAAACCCAAGCAGCTCGCCAACCGTGTGATTGTGCCTAGCCATTTTTTTAAGGCAGTGTATATCCCAGCGACCAATCAAGCAGGCGTATATTACGCACCAAATGATGAATCGGAACGCATCGACATTATTAGTATCGATGAGCTAACCACTGAGATAGGCATTGACGTCTTACCAATGCTAGATAATCAATCCAAGTCACAAGCCTTTGATTTACCACTAAAGGCGGGTGACAGCTCGGAGCTACCTGATGAGCCAGAAAAAGAGCCTGATTGGATGCTGTTTGTGTGGGCTATTTTGGAGTGGTTAATTGCACAGTTACAGGCATAAACTGTGACCATACCCTAGGACACAGCCTAGTTTTGGAAAAATAAGATGCTATTAATAATAAGGATAAACACATGATTGAACCATTCGCCAACGATCACCAAAGCATGCAGATAGGTGACCTTATTATTGAAAATCAGAAGGACAAAATCATTATATATGGTGATATTGATCTAATGCTGAGTGAATTGGGGTATAAGCAAGCCCAGCAGCTACATGAGCTGTCAGGCAAAATCATAAAAGCATTCGAAGACGAAAATATATATAGCAGCAATGAAGCTAAGTCAAAAGAAAATAATGACCAGCTGGATAAAAATATTGACAACCCTTTTTTGTAACTTATTGATATGGTTTTATTTTTCTAGCAATAAGAAAGTGTAAAAAAACTACTAGGCAAAACCCAAAAATTGCTTATAATGAATTATGACATCGCTTGTGTCGCTCGAATCTTTAATTAAAAGCTTATAAGCCGTTATGGTCGCTATCATTTAAAAGGTTGAAACTGTAAATCTTGTAGTAAAAGGTTCTAGCAAAGGATAAGCATAGGATATCAGAAACATAATGTTTCGAGTAATCATTGTATGAAGGGAGTCAATCTATGAAATTATTTACAAAGACCGCTGTAGCCGTTGCAGGTATTGGTATTGCTAGCATGGCATTCGCCGCTGACCCATTAGCCAATACCACTTGGCAGACATATGATGAAGGTAAGCCAAAAGGTACGGTAAGAATTACTGAGTCAAATGGTGTGCTAACAGGGACGCTTATCGCTACCAACTCATCAACAGGTAAAAAGCACGTTGGTATGAGAGTCATCAAAGGTCTAAAGTCTGACGGTGGTGGTAAATACAGTGGTGGTACGATTACGGATCCTGAGAAAGGTAAAGACTATCGCATGACAGCCAGCCTGAATGGCAGCACATTAAAATTAAAAGGCTATATTGGTCCATTCTCTCGTAGCCAAGAATGGAAAAAGAAATAAGCGATTAAAGCCGACTGAATATCAAGTTTGAATTTGATGCATTAAAATCCCGCACGACCGAAAGGTTGTGCGGGATTTTTATATTTTGGCGGCCAGTGCATATTTTTAAGAAGGGGTATTCTTTCATCACTAAAACCATAACGCTGATACTACAGTAGGTAGTATCAGCGTATTTGGCTAGGGCGTGTCATCAATTAGCACATTGATACATTTAGTGGCCTTAAAAAGGCTAAATTTTGTCAAATATCGTCAGAAATCTTGTCAATATATTCATATTTACGGCGAGTTCTTTCTTGTTTGACTGCAATTTTTCTCATTTTAAGCCCTACAATCTAAATGATGACACGCCCTAGGTCATTTGCTTATTGGCGCAGCGCTTATCTTATAAATTCTGGGTAAGCTTCCATACCACATTCTGCAATATCAGCACCTTCATACTCATCTTCTTCAGAGATACGGAGACCGATAACTACCTTGATAATAGACCAAACAACTAAACTGGCTATGAATACCCAAGCAAAGATTGTTGCAGCACCTACAATCTGGCCAATAAAGGTAGAGGCTGGTTGAGTGATGGGTACGATCAGAAGACCAAACAGACCAACCACGCCATGCACTGAGATTGCCCCAACTGGATCATCAATCTTGATTTTATCTAATGCTAAGATGGATAGCACCACGATGATACCAGCGATAAGACCAAAAATAGTGGCTTGTAATGCGGATGGTGTGGAAGGCTCTGCGGTAATAGCCACTAGACCTGCTAATGCACCGTTTAAGAGCATGGTCAAATCAGCTTTTCCAAAAATAATACGTGCTAGTAATAAAGCGCCTATTGCACCGCCAGCAGCGGCCGCATTGGTGTTTAGGAATACGATAGCAACAGAGTTGGCACTGGCGATGTCGCCCAATTTAAGTACTGAACCACCGTTAAATCCGAACCAACCCATCCATAGGATGAGTGTACCAAGTGCAGCAAGTGGCAGATTGGCACCAGGAATGGCACGTATCTCGCCATTAGGACCATATTTTCCTTTCCGTGACCCTAAGAGTAGCACGCCTGCTAAAGCTGCCGCAGCACCTGCCATATGGACAATGCCAGATCCTGCAAAGTCAGAAAAGCCCATGTCCTTTAGGTTAAACAAACCAAAGACATCATTGCCACCCCATGTCCAGCTGCCTTCTAATGGATAGATGACACCAGTCATAACGACCGCAAACAATAAAAAGGACCACAGTTTCATACGCTCAGCAACTGCCCCTGAGACGATAGACATACAGGTTGCGACAAAGACGACTTGGAAGAAAAAATCAGACGCTGCAGAGTAAACCGCATCGCCACCGAAGCCATTTTCAGCGGATGTTGCTAATGCATCTTCGACTAGCGTTTCACCGCTTGAGATACCGCTCAAGAATAGATCGCCGCCATACATGATGGCATAGCCGCATATCATGTACATAGTACAAGCAGTAGCAAATAGCGCGATATTTTTGGTTAAAATTTCGACAGTGTTTTTTGAACGAACCAGACCGGCTTCTAACATAGTGAAGCCTGCTGCCATCCACATGACTAGTGCCCCACACATCAAAAAATAAAATGTATCAAGTGCGTACTGAAGCTCGAAGATTTGATTTTGCATATTAATTCCCCCTTGAATTGATGCAATACAGCTATCGGTATGATCTATAAATCTGTGTCTATAAGCTGGCCTTGTGCGTTAGATAGCATCGGGGCCAGTCTCACCCGTACGGATACGAATGACTTGCTCAAGTGCAGTGACAAAGATTTTGCCATCACCAATCTTGCCAGTGCTCGCAATGCGAGTGATGGCTTCGATAGCAGGTTCGACCATCTCATCAATAACGGCCACTTCGACTTTTACTTTAGGCAAAAAATCCACCACGTATTCTGCGCCGCGATAGAGTTCTGTGTGACCTTTTTGGCGACCGAAACCTTTGACTTCAGTGACAGTGACACCTTTAACCCCGATGTCAGAAAGCGCTTCACGTACATCATCGAGCTTAAACGGTTTTAAGATCGCAGTGATTAGCTTCATAAAAAATTCCTTATTTGTGTGATGCTGCAGATTGATAGAGGTACTATGGTGCATCATCATATCTCTGCCTTGCTGATGGTAAGTTATTCAAGAACTGTGCCACTCTACTCAAGGGGGGAGGTAGCGTTGGGCGTGTTCATCCTAAAATAACGACAGTAGAGACATAGAATAAGAGCTCTAATGCAATGATTAGAGCCATCGTTACGAGCATAGTAAAAGTGAATCGATCTTTAGCGTTTGGTTAATGAAAACTTTATTATAACCAACTTTTTGAGTGCTTGGGGAGGCTATCCCTTTATTTCATGTGACGATTTGCTAACTTGAGTTTGGCAATCAATTTGGCGTTCTGATTAATAGTCTCTTGCAAAAAAGTAAACGAAAAATAGAAGTAAGCTGCAGAGGCTGACTTAGTAGCCATGACTCTGCGCTCAGTTGTAGATAAAGGTGTTATGGCGTATTCAACTGCGTGCCATTAGGCTTTTGGAAAGAGTAGGTAAGGCGTTTGGGTGCTGACCAGTAGCTTTTTGGTATCGCTACCTCGCAGTAATTCTCGCAGACGAGATTGGCCAAATGCCCCTGTCATGAGTAGACCAATATCATGCTGGTTTTGATAATAGTTCAAAGCTGCAGCGACATCACGGCAGTCCAAAAGTGTTTTTTTGGATTTAATACCCGCTTGCTTTAGTCTGGCATAAGCTTCACGCAGCGCATCGCAATTTTCAGAGGTTTCTTTGCCAACCATTACGATATGAACCGTTAGCGCGCGCACAAGAGGCGTTTTACACAACCAATTTAATAACTTATGACAAGTTGGACTGTTGTCAAAAGCAAATAACGCGCTAGTAGGGGGCAAAAATGGTGCATGTGTCACCAAAATGGGGCAGTGACTGACTCTGATGAGTTGACTCAGTGTGGATTTGCAGGTGACATGATGACCTATAACGATCAATTGTGCTTTATCATCGACATAATCAATACTTTGATTGAGATGCTCATGGCGATGCAAGGTATAGGTTTTCAGCTTATAGTGCTGTTGTTCACAATACGTCGTCGCTTGATGCAGCAATAATCTGCCCTGTGCTTTTAGCTCACAATTGCTTAGATGCTCTTTGGATGTGAATTGCTCAAGCAACGCGTTTTCGTCATCAATATTGAGACAGCCAGAATAATTGACAGCGGCTTTTTGCTGCAAGCTTGGCATTGAATGTAATAATCCAATCGGCGCTCTTAGGCGAATAGAAGCCCACATACTGGCCTCTAATACGGCTTGAACGTGATCAGGACAGTCCAAGCAAGCAATCACACTATCTGGTTTTAAGTTACTCATAAAACGACCACATCATTTCAATAATAAAAATCCGCTATCGCGGTTTAGGGTTAGCGTATAAAGAACCTAACCAACCCTTTTACCCATCCATCAACCATGCTCTAATCTAATAAGCCAATGTCTCGGCGGTCGTGAATAGAGAAGCGATCAATCAGTGTTCGGCTCGCGCTGTTGAGTCCAACCACTTTGACATCAATACCTTCACGTTGCAAGCGCATAACCAGCTTGTCCAAGGTATCTACCGCACTGACATCCCAAAAGTGAGCTTGGCTCACATCGATTTGAATGCTGTCCAAGGCTTCTTTGGTATCAAAGCTATTCAAAAACTGCGTTGTAGAAGCAAAGAATACTTGACCCTGAACATAGTAATAGCGGGTATTGCTGCTGTCGTCATATTCGCTGAATATGGTCAAGAATTGCCCGATTTTATTGGCAAACGCTAAGGCAGATAGCAGTACGCCAACACCAACGCCGTAAGCTAAGTTATGAGTAAAGACGGTGGTCAATACGGTGGCTAGCATCACGATATTAAATGACATGGGGTGTGTCTTGAACTCGCGAATAGATTGCCAATTAAAGGTGCCAATTGAGACCATAATCATTACTGCAACCAAGGCAGCCATAGGAATTTGGCTGACCCATTCGCTCAAGAATACCACCATAATGAGGAGCACAACCCCTGCCATTAAGGTAGATAGACGCGTACGCCCGCCAGATTTGACGTTAATCATCGACTGACCGATCATCGCACAGCCTGCCATACCACCAAAGAAACCTGACACCACATTGGCAATACCTTGACCGCGGCATTCTTTATTTTTATCACTTGGCGTATCAGTCAATTCATCGACAATCGTTGCAGTCATCATAGATTCTAAGAGGCCGACAATGGCAAGCGCAATAGAATAAGGTGCAATAATCAGCAACGTGTTTAGGTTTAATGGAATATCCGGTAATAAAAACATCGGCAATGAATCAGGCAAATCACCCATGCTGCCGACGTTACGAATATCGAGGTTCATGTACATCGCAACAGCCGTCAAGCCCACGATACAAATCAGTGGTGAAGGGATGATGCGACCGATTTTAGGGATAAGTGGAAACAGGTAAATAATCCCCAAGCCCGCTGCCGTCATGATATAAACGGTCATGCCGACACGCTCGGTCATAGGATTTAGTTCTGGTAATTGGGCGACGAAGATCAATATTGCGAGTGCGTTGACGAAGCCGATGACCACTGAACGGGAAACAAAGCGCATCAAATTACCAAGCTTTAGAATGCCCATCACGACCTGAATAGCACCACATAGTAAGGTCGCAGCCAGCAAATACTGCAAGCCATGATCGGCAACCAAATCGACCATGACCAGTGCCATAGCACCCGTCGCTGCCGAAATCATACCAGGGCGGCCACCGACAAAACTGATCACCACGGCGATACAAAATGAGGCATATAAGCCGACTTTTGGATCGACGCCTGCGATGATAGAAAAGGCAATGGCTTCTGGGATTAGGGCTAGTGCTACAACCAAGCCCGATAAAACGTCACCGCGAACATTGGAAAACCACTCGTCACGCAAGTTATCAATAAAAGATGTCATAAGTAAACTACATAGGGTTAGAGGCAAAAAAAGTAATCATTACTCATTTATAAAATGATCGCGTCGCTAATAATAGCTATTCATTTTTCTTTTACTTCAACATGCACTAAGTCATGTTGCTGTGTTGGATTGTTAAAGGTAAATAACACAAGTGTCTACTAATTTTTTTGGTATCAAAAGTACGCTCATCAATAATCAATACGATGATAAGGGCAGTAAAATTACCTAAAAATATTGTTTAAAAAGATTGCTTAAAATAGGCGACTAGATGGATGTACCTAAAATAATGTATAGAGTCAGCAATCACTTGCTGCAGTAGAAGGTGATATATCATTTATCAAACAGTCGCAATTGCCTGATGCACCGTTACGACAACCAGTATCGTTGTGAAAGAGGCGTGACAATAGCGCGATAAATGTGACAACATGCTAAACTAAAATGCTTGGGCGATGTGCCCAGCAAAATACTGATAAATATAATCAAGCTGACTATTATAGCATTAGCCACTTAATATAAAAACAGGCGAATAATAGCATAAAGTCATAAAAAATCAGTACCGAAATCTGAGCGATGGCGGTAAGATGCTTGCCACCTTAACTGCATCAGTTAGAGTCACTGTACATTCAGTTTGCTCGATGCAATTTTCTTGTCCAATAAAAGGAATAGATATGACCACTAATACTGCAACAGACGCCTTGCTTCATAAAGGTAGTGGTCTACAAGTCGTGGTTGGTTTGGGTCAATCTGGGCTGTCAGTCGCGCATTATCTGGCCAAGCAAGGCTATCAAGTCGCGGTGACAGATGCTCAAGTGGCACCTAAATTGGCCGATCAGTTGCCAGTCGCGATAGAGATTCGTCAATTTGGGGCGATTGATGCAGATCTATTGCAGCAAGCAGCACGTATTATTATTAGCCCAGGTATTTCACTCGATACTGCCGCTGTGGCCGCTGCTCGCCAAGCCAATATTCCTGTAGTCAGTGATATTCAGCTGTTTTGTGAAGCCTGTACCGTACCGATAGTGGCAATCACAGGCTCTAATGCCAAAAGTACCGTGACCACACTGGTCGGTCAAATGGCAGTAGAGGCTGGTGTCAATGTTGGCGTTGGTGGCAATATCGGTGTGCCAGCCCTAACGTTACTTGATAACCCTGATATGGAACTGGCAGTGCTCGAATTATCTAGCTTTCAACTAGAAACCGTCACCAATTTGGGTGCAAAAGTAGCGACTGTGCTCAATATGTCGCCTGACCACTTAGATCGTCATGGAGACATGCTTGGCTACCATCAAGCCAAGCATCGTATCTTCCAAGGTGCTAAGTCAGTGATGATTAATCGTGAAGACGCACTTACTCGTCCACTGGTCGCAGACAATCTCCCGAGGATAAGTACAGGCATTCATGCCCCTGATAAAGGCCAATATGGCCTCATTACAGACACAGAAGGCCAGACTTATCTTGCTCGTGGTACAGAACGATTACTGTCGGCAGACAAACTGTTGATTAAAGGACGTCATAATCTACTCAATGCGCAAGCGGCTTTGGCACTCGGTGAGCTTGCAGGATTGCCTCTAGAGAGTATGCTGACCACTTTGCAGCAGTTCACAGGGCTTGAACACCGCTGCCAATATGTGGCCAATGCTGCTGGTATTGATTATTTTAATGATTCTAAAGGCACCAATATTGGTTCGACCATGGCCGCTATCGAAGGCTTGGGCGCAGTCTATGCGCCGAAAGACGGTAAGCTATTATTGATTTTGGGCGGGCAAGGCAAAGGTCAGAAGTTTGGTGAATTGACTCCTTTTATCAATCAATATGTCAGCCAAGTATTGTTTATTGGTGAAGATGGTCGGCAGATAGAAAGTCATTTACGGGCCGCTAAATTGAGTGACGATGTGACATTGTATCAATGCCAAACTCTAGAAAACGCGTTTGCGACCATTCAGCAAGTCACTACCAGTAGTTTATCGCAAGTGCAAGCTGTATTGCTGTCACCCGCTTGTGCCAGCTTTGATCAATACAGTGGTTATGCGGCTCGCGGTGAGCACTTTAGCCAATTGGTCAACCAATTAGACACAGCACAACCAGATGTCTGATAGATAAGCAAACCTTTTAGTCAGCTGTATACGTTTGCATAACGCAGGCATGGTCTCTAGCAACAGACAGTATTTTCTTGATAAATGATTGTTTTGCTTATAGATTGCTGCTACTGTCAACCATATGACTGTGATGACTGAAATAGATGCTAGCCAAAGCGATTGCTGATGGCTAAAGGTTGTCTATTATTATCTATTTAGTACGATTTATTTTATGATTTTTTAAACGGTGGCGTTTCATAGACGCCGTGTTTTTTCGTTTGTTAGTGTATATAAAATTATGGCGCTCTCTTCTTTTTTTCGTTCCTCGCCCCAAACCAAGCAAACCTCTGGCTCAGATGGTGTTCTTTCTATGCCATCAGCGCGCGCAATTTTATTATCAAGCGTCGGCTGTATGATGGTGCTTAGTCTGCTGATGGTGGCATCTGCTTCTATTCCTTTTGCGCTGAGCCGCGGCATGACAGAGCTGTATTTTTTCAAAAATCAGCTGTTGTATATGACGATTGGTTTGATCGTCGCAATCATTCCTTATTATGGCGTGTCTTTACGCACGTTATATAAGACCGAAACCCAGTTTGTCTTATTGGGCATTACGGGGCTGTTGCTCGTTGCCACACTGTTTAGTACGCCTATCAACGGCTCCAAACGCTGGCTCACATTAGGCGGATTTAATTTTCAGGTGGCTGAGTTGGCCAAGCTGGTCATGATTGTGTTTGTATCTGACTTTGTGGTGCGCCGCTCTTTTGAAGTTCGTAATGGCTTAGATGGTTTTTTACGAATCATGCTGGTGGTTGCACTGATAACGATACTGCTATTGTCGCAGCCAGACTTTGGTTCTTTTGTCGTCATTATTGGTACGCTCTTCGCGATATTTTATATCGCTGGGGCACCTTATAAGCACTTCTTAGCATTGGGTGCGGCGGCGATCGGTGGGGCTGTCCTGATGGTTACCACGGCAGAGTACCGATTGGTGCGTGTGATGTCGTTTATGGACCCATTTGATGATGTGCAAGATACTGATTATCAGCTGGCACGCAGTTTAATTGCCTTTGGCCGTGGACAGTTCACGGGTGTTGGCTATGGCGAAAGTGTCCAGAAACTGTCGCATTTGCCTGAGGCGCATACGGATTTCTTATTAGCCATTACGGGTGAAGAGTTAGGGTTTGTCGGTGTCAGCATGGTATTGGTGCTTGAAGCGCTGATTATCGGTAGTGCGATGCGTATCAGTTACAACGCGCTAAAACGCCGCCAAATGCGCATGAGTTATACCGCTTTCGGTATCGGTGTGGTGTTTATTGCCCAGACGATTATCAATGCCGCGATGAATATGGGCGCCATTCCAACCAAAGGTTTGACCATGCCATTCTTTAGTTATGGCGGCTCTTCCATGTTAATTAGTTTGGTTATGGTGGCGCTGTTATTGAAGATATATAAAGAAAGCCCTGAGATAGAAAAAAGCCAATGTCGCTACTATTAATAGGCTCTGCCTATCATTGGCTGGGTGTCATGTAGCTTTAAGGTTTCGGTAAATCATGCCCAGTACGATTGGCATAAAAGCGTCACAAATGGTGGCGCTTTTTGCTATTTGATTTATGGCTTTTTACTGATTATTAAGGTCTGTTGAGCATTCAAATGTGGTTCCCTGAAAGGCTGATGCTAAAATCCCCTCAAACGTTGTTGAAAACCTAGCTAAGGTCTCGATATTATCGTCGGTTTGCGCCTAATTTGGTGCAATTTTAGCCATCAGTAGCCCTAATGTTTGAAGGTTCAACAGACCCTAGTAAGGCGAATTCAACTGCTGTTTACCTTGTAGCGGTATATTATCCCACTGAGCAATCGCTTGTTTGAGCATGTTTTCTGGTGTGTCGATATCGACTTTTGATTGCTGTAATAAGGCTAAAGCCTCAGCGATTAGCTCGCTTGGATTGGTCGTATCAATTGGCTGAGCAAGGTTTTGCTTAGAGAGTTTTTGGCCATCAACATTATTGATCAATGGCAGATGATACCATCGGTCGATAGTCGGTAGATGAGCGGCCTGCATAATAGCGATCTGCGCAGTCGTCATAGGCAAAATATCCAAACCACGCATGATATGAGTGACCTGCTGCAAACCATCATCGAGACTGGCTGCCAGTATATAATTGATCATACCATCTTGGCGACGAGCCACCATATCGCCTAACGTCTGCTGCGGATTGTCCCATTGCAACCCTTGGATACCATCATTAAAGCCAATCTGATAGTCTGGTAGTTGAATACGTAGCTTATGCTGCTGTCTATCAAAATTAGCTGCCACACAGCGACGTGGATAACGCTGTCGATTTGACTGTACTTGGTTGGCTGACGAGGCTAGGTTGGAATGACTGTGATGTTTGCTCAGTTCCTCTTGTGCCCAGTACTGCTCTAAGTCTTTGCGTGAGCATTGACAGCCATAAGTTAGTGGATGCAACGATGATGATAAATAATCATTATAGATATCAATACGTTCAGACTGATAAATGATATCACCATCCCAGTGCAATCCCATTGCTTCGAGATCTATCAAAATCTGCTCAGTAAACTGTCTGTCACAGCGTTCGGTGTCAGTGTCTTCGATCCGCAACAGCCATTGTCCACCCAGTGATTTGATATGGCAAAAGCTAGCAAGCGCAGTGGTTAGAGAGCCAAGGTGCAATTCGCCCGTTGGTGAAGGCGCGAATCGACCGATAGGCTGTGAAGGTACGGTTTGAGTTGGCATGTCGGTAAGAGTCGTCTTCAAAATAAATGGCTGTCTATAAGAGTATAGAGATAGAATAATAAATATGAGTATCAAAAGATATTTATTAAATGAGATTGTTTTGTGAGTTGTGTCACTACTTTACCGATTATATCTTTCGGAATAGAGCGATAGTCGGTGAACTACTAAACCGCTACGGCGTTACCCTCCTTAGATATACTACTTGTACAATCTGCAGTCGGCTGCCTTGTACCCATTTTAGAGTTCTTTGACTCTATTAGATTAGCAAAGTAATGAAAGTCTAAAATGCAAAAAGCGACCCATTATATGGTCGCTTCTGCCTACATTCATATTCGTGATATCTGATTTAAGCGCCTTGGTTTTGACGCTCTTTGATTTCAGACAAAGTCTTGCAGTCGATACATTGTGTGGCAGTTGGGCGTGCCTCAAGGCGACGTAAGCCAATCTCTACACCACAAGTCTCACAAAATCCATAGTCGTCATTTTCAATTTCTAGCATAGATTTGTCAATTTTGCGGATAAGTTTGCGTTCACGATCGCGAGTACGCAATGCCAATGCAAACTCTTCTTCTTGAGTGGCACGGTCATTGATGTCGGGCATGGCGCTTGATTCATCTTGGATGTAGTTTTTAGTACGATCCGCTTCGCCAATCAGTTGGTTTTTCCAATCCAATAAAATAGCCTTAAAGTGCTCCAACTGCGCATCAGACATATACTCTTCGTCTTTGGCCGGCACATAAGGAGTAAATTTAACTTCACTCGGATTCGTGGTCAGGGTGCTCATATGGGTATCCTACTTTTTCAAATTAATTCAATAAAACGACGTATCAAAAGACAAGACGTTACCAATGTTACAAACGCTACAATTTGTCCTTTTATCAAACGTTTCACCACTTGGTAATACAAGTAACACAGCTGATCAAATAATATTTAGACTTTATATACTGACAGTAACAGAGCTATCGTTAGAGATATTATGACGCAAATATCTGTTTAAATAGCACTGTCTAAAGCACGTTACCAGTCATTGATTGTGAAGACTGAGCTTGTGATTAATGGGCCATCCTAGCTATTATGCTGCCGCTTAATATCAGATATTAGGCCACCTTTGCTTCATTTCATAAGTTGTATCATTGTTTCTAACAATAATGAAGTGATTTTTTATGCTGAATGCATATTTTATTGATTAGTGATTCTATATTATATGAATAAATAGTGGCTAAGCCTATAAATATCAAGGGCTCAGGCATCCATCAGTGCCAATAATTCTGGGCATCAAGTATCCAGTCTTTCAACCCAGCTTGCAACCGTTCCATTGTTGGCTAATTGCAACCAGCGATAACCAGGTAAAGCACTTTCGTCATAAGCAAAATCGTATTCATAAGGTTTGAACTGATAGCAAGTAGATGGCGTGCTGTAAACGGTGACGCCTTGACGTTGCCGAACTTGCTCTTGGTGGGTATGCCCACTGATCACCACTTTCAAATGCTCAAAGGGCAGCATATGCTCCCAAAAGCGCTCAGTGTTTTTTGCCATATGGGTATCAATCCAGTCAGAATCTAACGGTATGATGTGATGGTGTAGGGCGATTAGTGCTGGCTTTTTACAGCGACTAAGTCTCTTACATAACCAATCGATATCGGTAGGTGTGATTTCGCCTGCGATTTTACCCGTAATAGATGAATCTAATAACAGCAGCTGCCAGTACTCAGTTTCAATCACATGACGGCTTAGTAAACGTGAGTCAGCAGGTCGAGCAATGAGCTTTCGCTGAGAAAACGGCAAGTCTTTACCACTCTCGTCAGTCACGTCATGGTTACCAGCAATACAAGCAAAAGGAATGTGTGTCGCTTGCAATACATCAAAGATATGATCGTAAATAGTCGATGTTACTTGACTGACCAAATCACCCGTCACAATAATCAAGTCACAGCGAATATCTTTACTAAGCGCTTGCTGAAGTATGCTTTCAAAACTACGTTGGCAAACCATACCATCGCTATACATGCTACTACTATCGTCAGCAGTGACAGGTGTTGATAAGTGTAAGTCAGTGATTTGTAATATATTTATTTGTTCATCGGGCGTATTGATTTTATTGGCAGGATAGCTTGGCATTGGGTCAGTCCCTTATCGAATCACAACAATGGGTATTGTCAGAGCGAGTATGGATAAATGAGCTACTATTTTTCACTGAGTATTTATAAACTATCGTCAATCCATTTGACAGCATAACAGCGTTAACCTTTTTTAAATTGAGTCAACGTTAAAGCAAGCCTATAGCATGTATTGAACTAAAACTTGAATACTATTGATAAAATAAAGTTGAGCAAAAAGGTCGCGAAAAACAGACATAATCTAGTTATTATAACGTAGTTCAGGGTGTGCTGACTAAAGTTTTATCTTTATTAACTTCGAAAAAATCAGCGCGGTAAAAAATAAAGCTGCTAATATCAAGACGATAGAGAGGCCAGTTTGAATGTCTAGCCAGATACTGCCCCACACGCCAAGCGTGACACCCAGTTGAGCGATGACCAACGCTATAATCACCATTTGTTTTGGCGATGCCGACCATAAGCGGGCGGTTAGTGCAGGCAGTACCAATAATCCGCTAATCAACAAGCTGCCGACGGCCTGTAGCGCAATTGCACAGAACCCTGCTAGCACACCCATGAAAAACAATCGCTGGCGTGTTGGGTTCATACCTTGAATACGGGCCAACGCCTCATGCGTCGCAAGCTTGATTTGAGCGGGCCAAATATAAATGAGCAACCCCAATCCAGCCAATACGCTACCAGCGAGCAAGGGCAAATCTGCCCAATCCAGATCTAGCAAATTTCCGAATAAAAATCCTAGCACATTGGCTTGCTGATCAGTCAGTTGAGTCAATGCCAGTAAACCTAAGCACAAGAGCGACACCGATACGACTGCCAATACGGCATCAACTGGTAGGCGCTCATCATCAATCAAGACCAGCCCTAACACGACCATGATACTAACCAATGCAATGCCGATACCCATTGGCAATTGCCACCACACCGCCAAAGCCACACCCAGTAAGGTGCCGTGAGCTAAGGCATCAGCAAAAAAAGCCATGCGCCGCCATAAGACCAAGCAACCCAATGGCGCGGACAATAACGCTAATATACTGCCAGCGATCCAAGCAGGTGCAATGATGGCTAACCAAGCGGTCATAATAAGTATCCGTAAAGTTTTTATAAAGAAGATAAAGCCATATCTATTTATGATTTTGGCTTCCATCAGTTTGATAGTGGTCATTTTGGGAGTGGTTGCCAACGTTACAGATCACTTGGTGCGTGGTGTTCACAGGCATGAGGCTGATGTACATAAGGCTGCTCATAGTGATGGCCAAACAACTTTTGAAACTCAGTGCTGATCGCCAGCTCGCTCGGTTGACCCTCACAGCAAATGTGCTTATTCAAACAAATCACGCGACGGCTGCCTTTCATGACCCAGTGTAAATCATGAGACACCACGAGCATCGCACAACGTAAAAAATCCGGTAGCTCATCGATGAATTGATATAGCCAAACTTCAGTATCAGGATCAAGCCCTTGCATTGGCTCATCCAAAATAAGCAGATTTGGCTTGTCTAATAAGGCTCGCGCCAACAGTACTCGTTGCGTCTCACCACCCGATAAGTGCAACATTTGTCGCGACAGTAAATGCGTCAATGACAAATTATCAAAGATAAACTGTCGTTGTTCCGCAGTGAGACGTCCTTTATTTGCTTGTGCTAATAAGTCGCAGACTCGCAACGGCAATATCGGCGGCACAGAAAATCGCTGCGGCACATAGCCAAGCTGTAAGGGCTGATGGGCAGTGATAGCACCTTCAGTTGATTCAATCAGACCTAAGATAAGTTTGACCAGTGTTGATTTACCAGCGCCATTGGGACCGATCAGACTGACGGTTTCATTGACCGCAATATCGATATCAATATGAGAGAGCAGACGTTGATGCCCAATATGGTAACTGACATTATTTAAGCTCAGTAATTTGTCAGTACCTTTTGTGGCACTGCTATTCGCAATAGTCGTAGTCGACTGATTAGAAGGTAAGGTGGGCAGGCTCATAGTATGACAACGAATAGGTGAATAGGTAATACAGATAGACAGTCAAAGCGCTATTATTCAGGCGCTAATAAGGACTGAATAGTCCTACTGGCAAACTTGGCAACGACCGCTAAGCTCAATAACACTACGCTTAACCACAAAACCAACATCTTGCTCAGCAAAGCTCATCATTTCTTGTACGGGCAGACTGCTGCATTCTTGAACTCGTTGGCACTGGTCACAGATCAAAAAAGCGGCCGTGTGCTGGGCGCGAGGATGACAGCAAGGAACATAAGCATTGATAGACGTTAATTGATGAATTAAGCCTTCACTTAATAAGAACTCTAAACTGCGATAAACCGTTGGTGGCGCAACGTTTTTTGATGCCCGTTTTTTGGCTGTTTTTGTTTCTGAGGGCTGTTTTTGTGAGTCAGACGCTGCTAGCGTATCGCTATCATCAGATGTGGATAATCGCACTTGCTGCAATTGAGTGATCAAATCATAAGCACCAACTGGTTGATCTGCCTCTAAGACCAGCTGATATATTTGCTGACGCAAAGGGGTAAATCGTGCCCCACTCAAATGACAATGCTCTTTTGCTGCGGCTAAGCGTTCAGTGACATCACGCGGAGTCAAATCTTGCACATCATGTAAATGTTCGCAGATTAATGAAGTAGTAGACATGGTACAAGCTCCTAAAAATAGCATGGTAATCGCATGACGTTTTTTATGATAGCGTTTTTTATTGTTATAGTATAACATACTAAAATAAAAACTGAATCACTTGCTACATGGTAGTCACGTATATTTGTCATTTTTATCAAAGACTGTGGCAAGGCGACCTACTTATATTTCATTATCTACTAATAAAAGAGCTTATTATGAACGCTGTTTTTAACGACTTTCTACGCTCACTCATCGCATTACCGCGCTTGCTAATCACAGGGCTGATAATGTTAGGGTCTGTTACATTGGGTGCACAAGCTGCAACAGTCAGTGTTAGCAATTACCCATTGTTTTTATTAAGTGAGGCAGTCACTGAAGGAGCACCTTCAGCCAATCGATTATTGCAAGCAGGGGAGGTGGGGCATCATGGTAGTATCAGCCCTGGTGATATCAAGGCGATCAAGGACAGTAAGTTTGTTGTATGGTTTGGTGAGCCGCTAGAAAACAACCTAGCAGCAAACTTAAAGACGGCGCCTAATGCCATTGCTTTATTTGAGTTCGATGCATTTAATCGCCATCCATTACGTGATGTACAGGGCGCTGCTATCGCGGATACTTTAGATCCGCATATTTGGTTAGATCCTGAGAATGCCAAAGCGATCACTCGTGCATTGGCCGTGATTCATAGTCATGCAAATCCACAGCATAAAGACCTCTATCAAGCCAATGCGAAAAAATTCGCGCAGCAATTAGATAAAGAAATTGCCGCATTCAAGCAACAATCTATCCAAAGTCAGCCGAAAATTCGACCTTACTGGGCTTACCACGATGCTTATCAATATATCGAAGACAGCTTAAATTTAACGCTTATCGGTAGCCTTAGCACGGATCATCATTTATCACCCAAAGCAAGTCAGTTACGCTGGCTTAACGAACAGCGCCCAGCCAAGCAAATGTGTCTAGTCAGCCCAAGCCAACCTGCAAAAGGTCTATTGGCCAAGTTGCAACCAGTAAAAACCACTGTCCAAGCTGAGGACATGAGTGCTAGCGATGATTTTATCAGTGGTTGGCAAAGTATGGCTCAACAGATATATCAATGTATCTCATAATGTCGGTAGGAGATAGCCATTCGCTAGGATTATACAAGTTGGTTGTATAGCTTTGCTTCAAATATTTATTACAGACCAAATAATATAATAATCCTAGCAGCATGCGTTAGGTGACTGATAAAAGTCATATTTTACTTGCTTAATAGTCACGGCCTACCTATAATAAGTAGCGTTTTATTTTGGCCGAAAGGTAATGCCTGTAGAGTAAGTCATTCACGGATAAAATTATCATAAGTATGATATATTGTCCCAATGCTGTAAGGGCTATAGGAATACCGATGACCAAGCCTGCCAAACGCACGCAAAAAGACAAGATTGGCATCTATATCAAACGACAAGCATGGATATTATTTATCCTAATTATCATTGCTTGGACAGTAGATACTATTTGGCTACGCAGTGAACTCACGATAGCAAAAAGCGCCGCCATTGGTGCGCTACTGAGTTTTGCGACCCAAGCAGTATTTGCTTTTTTTATCTTTTGGTATACCGGATATCGCGCGCGCCAACATATTGTTAGCCAGCTATATCGCGGTCAGATGGCAAAATGGTTATTGACTGTGTTTGGTTTTGCACTAATTTTTATTACCGTACAACCCCTATCTGCGCTGGCGCTGTTTATCGGTTTTATGGTAATGCAAATTAGTCACAGTTGGATGTTGTGGCATATACGCTAGCGCTAATAAATAATCGCTACACAGATAATTTATTAATAGTACTGGCACGTCACCCTGCCGTCCAGCTTCTCTATGACTAATTCGAAAAGTCGAAGCACAATGCTGTCTGAGGATAGCACCAGTGATTGTAAAGACCGTAGTATGAGTCTCTATATTAGAGGTAATATACAGTGAGAGGGTAGTGCTGATATGACTATCGATATTGCTGATGACGAAACTATTACAATATAACTGCGGATAGAAGTTATATTAACAAGTATTGCTGGTGGCTAACTTATTCATACAGTGGATAAAAAAATCACAATTGACTTTACACGAATACAACGCTGCATTAATATAGGCGGCTAAATATTTTGCTTATAAGCGCTACATTGAGCGCCGACCGTAAAGACACGGTCAGTAGGCAAGCACATATATAATAATTTTGCGTATACATGCAAGGGCTATTACTGAGTTATCATAAGCCCTTTTTTGCTAGCTAAAATTTATCTTAAGTTATCAAATTGCGCACTAGTAATAGAACTATGGGTTGGATGTTATTGATTACATGAGCGCTTTAGCATGGTTCATCGGCTTGCTAGCAGGTCAAATAGGATCGTTAAAACCTCATCAGATGACAACCATATTTTTGGTAGTTGATTAAATCGTTGATTAATAAGAAGCTGACATTATGGCAGGCGAGCAAACAACAACAGACTATATCTCTCACCACTTAACGAACTGGACGTACGGCTATCTGCCGGGCGAAGGCTGGAAAGTTGCCTATACTGCTGAAGAAGCTAGTGCAATGGGCTTTAAAGCCATCCACCTTGATTCTATGCTTTGGTCAATTGGTCTGGGCATTTTATTTTGCGCCATCTTCTGGATGGTCGCTAGAAAAGTCACTTCAGGCGTGCCGGGTAAAACTCAGGCTGCGGTTGAGATGATCGTTGAGTTCGTTGATAACAACGTTCGTGATTCGTATAGTGGTACCTCAAAGCTGATTGCGCCTTTGGCGTTGACTATCTTTGTATGGATATTCTTAATGAACTTGATGGATTTACTACCCGTTGACTTTATTCCTATGATTGCTGGCCAAATCGGCGCAATGATGGGACATGATCCACATCATGTGTTCTTTAAGATCGTTCCAACGACGGATCCTAATATTACGCTTGGCATGTCTTTTTCTGTCTTTATGCTGATTCTGTTTTATAGTATCAAAGAAAAAGGTTTGGGCGGCTTTGTTGGCGAGCTAACACTGCATCCGTTTAGTGCCAAAAACCCTATCGTACAAATTATTTTAATACCCATCAACTTTATCTTAGAGTTTGTTACTTTGATAGCGAAACCTATCTCTTTAGGTTTACGACTATTCGGTAACATGTATGCTGGTGAGTTGATTTTCATACTGATTGCTCTAATGCCGTTTTGGATTCAATGGGCGTTATCAGTACCGTGGGCTATTTTCCACATCTTAATTATTACACTTCAAGCGTTCGTATTTATGATGCTGACGATAGTTTATATGTCACTTGCATCATCAACTGAACATTAATTAGACATTCAATAGGTAAATGAGGATACATCCATGGATCCAGTATTAGGTGGTTACACAGTTATCGCAGTAGCACTACTTATCGGTTTAGGTGCACTAGGTACAGGTATTGGTTTTGCTATTCTAGGTGGTAAATTCCTAGAAGGCGTAGCACGTCAGCCAGAACTAGGCTCACAGCTACAAACTCGTATGTTCATCGTAGCAGGTCTTCTTGATGCTATTCCGATGATCGGTGTTGGTATTGCTATGCTATTGTTATTCGCTAACCCTCTAGCAGGTTAATCAGAAAGCTCAGTTGTAAATGTTTGGTAGTCAAAGTTTGTATCTTAACCATAGCCAAATTTTGGCTATCAAATATGATCAATGAAACTGATTTTTCATTAACAAAGAGGTGATCACGTGAATATCAATTCTACCCTCATCGGTCAAGCCATTGCTTTTGCAATCTTTGTGATGTTCTGCATGAAATTCGTGTGGCCACCACTTATTGGTGCCATCAATGAGCGTCAGCGTAAAATTGCTGAAGGCCTGAATGCCGCAGAAAAAGCAAAAGCAGATCTGGCGACCGCGGAGCAAGATGTCCAGCAGGAGCTTACTCTTGCAAAGACTAAAGCTGCTGCTCTAATCGAGCAAGCGAACAAGAGTGCCAACCAGCTTGTCGAAGATGCAAAAACGCAGGCCCAAGTGGAAGGCGAGCGCATTCGTCAACAAGCGCAAGCATCTATCGACCAAGAAATCAATCAGGCACGTGAGTCATTACGTGCTCAAGTTGCTGAACTGGCTGTACTTGGTGCAGAAAAGATTTTGCAAGACAAAGTCGATGTGCAAAAACATGCCAGTATGCTAGACCAACTGGCGGCGAAGCTGTAACTGTGAGGATATAATGGCTGACTTATCAACCTTAGCACGACCCTACGCTAGAGCCGCGTTTGACTATGCCAATGAAAACGGGGCCGTAGACGAGTGGGAAAATTTCTTGTTTATCGCTGGTGCAATTGTCAATGACAAAGCGTTCCGTACTTGGCTAGAAAATCCAGCCGTTACGGCTGAGCATAAGTCAGCTGCTTTGGTTGATTTTTATGACTCACAAGTGGCTGGTGATAACGACTCTGCTTTTAAACAGCTATTAGGTGAGAACAAAGGTTCTCGCTACGGTAATAGTATTAGCTATCCTAAAGTATCACCAGCGCTCAATAATTTTATTAAGCAGCTGGCAGAACAAGAGCGTCTGGCGCTGCTTCCTGAAGTTTATGAGCATTATCGTCATCACAAGGCAGTAAGCTTAAAGCAGCTTGACGCATATGTGACTTCTGCTTATCCATTAACGGATGACCAACGTCAAATGATTCAAACACGTCTCGCCGCTTCGCTAAATGCTAGTGTGGTGATTCACGAATCAGTTGATCCAAGTTTATTGGCAGGTGCTACGATCAAAGTCGGTGACAAAATCATTGATGATTCGATGCGCGGCAAGTTACAACAGTTAAAAACACAGCTAACTGCCTAATGCCATTCATCAACGCAGTCATTTAATATCTGCGTGATAGTAAGAGCATTTAAGTCAGTGGGCGGGTTATCATAAATTAAAGGAAACAAGGCAATGCAACAATTGAATCCAGCGGAAATCAGTAACCTGATTAAGCAGCGTATTCAAGACCTTGATGCGGGTGCAACTGCAAAGAATGAAGGCACGATTGTCAAAGTATCTGACGGTATCGTGCAGATTCATGGTCTTGAAGATGCCATGTACGGCGAAATGATTGAGTTTGAAGGTGAAGTCTATGGAATGGCGCTTAACTTAGAGCGTGATTCTGTTGGTGCGGTAGTACTAGGTGACTTCCTAAAGTTACAAGAAGGTCAAAAAGCCTATTGTACTGGTCGCATTCTTGAAGTACCCGTAGGTCCTGAGCTGCTAGGCCGTGTTGTTGATGCTTTGGGTAATCCTATCGATGGCAAAGGTCCTATCGATGCCAAGATGACTGACAAAGTCGAAAAGATCGCCCCAGGCGTTATCGATCGTCAGTCAGTAGATCAGCCAGTAATGACTGGTTATAAAGCCGTTGATACTATGATCCCAATTGGTCGTGGTCAGCGTGAGCTTATCATTGGTGACCGTCAGACGGGTAAAACCGCAATGGCTATCGATGCGATTATTGCACAGAAATCATCTGGCATTAAGTGTGTGTACGTAGCTATCGGTCAGAAACGTTCGACCATCGCCAACGTCGTACGTAAGCTTGAGCAAACTGGTGCATTAGAATATACCACGGTTGTGGTTGCATCAGCATCAGAGCCAGCAGCACTACAGTATATCGCACCGTACTCAGGTTGTACGATGGGCGAATATTTCCGTGATCGCGGCGAAGATGCTCTGATTGTCTTTGATGATTTATCAAAACAAGCTGTTGCTTATCGTCAGATTTCACTATTGCTACGTCGTCCGCCAGGCCGTGAAGCATATCCTGGTGACGTATTCTATTTACACTCACGTTTACTTGAGCGTGCATCACGTGTAAATGCTGCTTATGTAGAAAAGTTCACTAATGGTGAAGTTGTTGGTAAAACAGGTTCTTTAACTGCATTGCCAATCATTGAGACCCAAGCTGGTGACGTTTCTGCATTCGTACCGACTAACGTAATCTCAATTACTGATGGTCAGATCTTCCTAGAGTCTAGTTTATTCGCATCAGGTCTCCGTCCAGCAGTCAACGCTGGTATTTCGGTATCTCGTGTTGGTGGTGCTGCACAGACTAAGATCATTAAGAAACTGTCTGGTGGTATCCGTACCGCACTAGCTCAGTATCGTGAACTAGCAGCATTTGCTCAGTTTGCCTCAGATCTTGATGACGCAACTCGCGAACAGCTTGATCATGGTGAGCGTGTTACCGAATTGATGAAGCAGAAGCAGTATCAGCCAATGTCTATCTCTGAGCAAGCAGCCGTTATCTATGCTTCGAATGAAGGATTTTTATCTGACGTGCCTGTTGAAAAAATTGGTTCTTTCGAAGAAGCTTACTTACGCTATATGCATGATGAGCAGAGTGAATTGATGCGTGAGATTGATGACACTGCGAACTACAACGATGATATCGCAGGTCGTTTAAAGTCAGCTCTAGAGACATTTAAACAAAATCACAGTTATTAATTTAACGGGTTAAGCCGAATTTGGTTATGGCTATCTTTGATAGCTGATAAAGTGGCGCATTGTCTGATCAGATTTTTGCCAAGACAGAGCGCCACTGTTTTAACCATTGACGGTATTAGAACGCGTAATGCACAAGATATAAAATATTACTCTGTCAGATTAATGTTGTATATCAAATGATTGTCGCTTGCGCCAATGCTTTTTAACCCTCTTATATTGGAATCATTATGGCAAGCTTAAAAGAGATACGTGCCAAAGTCACCAGTATTAAAAGCACCCAAAAAATTACTCGTGCGATGCAAATGGTTGCAGCGAGTAAAATGCGCCGTGCACAAGAGCGCATGGAAGTGGGTCGCCCGTATGCTGATAGTATGCGCCGGGTTATCTCACATTTGGTGCATGCTTCATCAGACTACAAACATCCGTATATGGTATCGCGCCCAGTCAATAAGGTTGGCTATATTGTCATTACCTCTGACCGTGGTCTAGCGGGTGGTTTGAACGTCAACCTATTTAAAGCTTTAACTAAAAGTATCCAGCAATACCAAGACCAGTCTGTACAGACTGAGTTTGCAGCTATTGGCGCTAAAGGTGTGAGTTTTTTCAAAAACTTTGGTGGTAAAGTTACCTCGGCCGTGACCGATTATGGTGATAAGCCAACGTTTGAGCAATTGAATGCACCTGTTCAGGCGATGCTTGAGGACTATAGTAACGGTAATTTAGACCGTATCTATGTGGTATATAACCAGTTTATCAATGCCATGACTCAAAAGCCGACAGTTAGTCAGTTAGTACCTCTTCCAGAGGGATCGCTTATTGATGAAGACAGTGGTATGCAGACTGAGCTTAGCTGGGATTATATCTACGAGCCTGACATCAAGACTTTGATTGATGAATTGCTTGGCCGTTATATTGAGTCGATTGTTTATCAAGCAGTAATGGAAAACATTGCCTCTGAGCAGTCGTCGCGTATGGTTGCGATGAAAGCGGCTACAGATAATGCTGGTGACCTTATTAACGATTTACAGTTGGTTTATAACAAGCTGCGTCAAGCGGCGATTACTCGAGAAATCTCGGAAATCGTTGGCGGTGCTGCTGCTGTTTCATAATTGACTACACCTATATATAGAAGTTCAAGGAGAACGCAATGAGTAGCGGTCGTATTGTACAGATTATTGGCGCGGTTCTTGACGTTGAGTTCAACCGTAACGAAGTTCCTAAAATTTTTGATGCCTTGCAAGTAGACGGTACCGAAACCACCCTAGAAGTACAGCAACAGCTAGGTGATGGCATCGTACGTACTATCGCAATGGGTTCAACTGAAGGCCTAAAGCGTAACCTACCAGTTACTAACACTGGCGCACCTATTTCTGTACCTGTCGGTATTGGTACACTAGGTCGCATCATGGATGTTCTTGGTCGTCCTATCGATGAAGAAGGTCCTGTTGCTGCTGATGAAAAATGGTCTATCCATCGTGAAGCCCCAAGCTATGCAGAGCAGTCAAACAGTACTGAGCTATTAGAAACAGGCATCAAGGTTATTGATTTACTTTGCCCGTTTGCAAAAGGTGGTAAAGTTGGTCTGTTTGGTGGTGCTGGTGTTGGTAAAACCGTCAACATGATGGAATTGATCAACAACATCGCGCTTAAGCATGAAGGCTTGTCAGTATTTGCTGGTGTTGGTGAACGTACTCGTGAAGGTAACGATTTTTATCACGAAATGCAAGAAGCTGGCGTTGTAAACACTGAAGACTTTAGCAAATCTAAAGTAGCAATGGTATATGGCCAGATGAATGAGCCACCGGGTAACCGTTTACGTGTTGCACTGTCTGGTTTGACCATGGCTGAGTACTTCCGTGATACGAAAGATCCTGCTACTGGCAAAGGTCGTGACGTATTGCTGTTTGTTGATAACATCTATCGCTATACACTAGCTGGTACTGAAGTATCAGCACTACTAGGCCGTATGCCATCAGCAGTTGGTTATCAGCCAACACTAGCTGAAGAGATGGGTATGCTGCAAGAGCGTATCACGTCAACTCAGTCAGGCTCTATTACTTCAGTTCAAGCTGTTTACGTACCTGCGGATGATTTGACCGATCCATCACCTGCTACGACGTTTGCTCACTTGGATGCAACCGTTGTACTAAGCCGTGATATCGCTTCACAAGGTATCTATCCTGCGGTTGATCCATTGGATTCAACGTCACGTCAGCTAGATCCACAAGTGATCGGCGAAGAGCATTACAATGTTGCTCGTGGCGTACAGGAAATCCTACAGCGCTATAAAGAGCTTAAAGATATCATCGCAATTTTGGGTATGGATGAGTTATCAGAAGAAGATAAACTGGTTGTTTATCGCGCTCGTAAGATTCAGCGCTTCTTATCACAGCCATTCCACGTTGCTGAAATCTTTACTGGTGCACCTGGTAAATATGTACCACTACGCGATACCATTGCTAGCTTTAAAGCAATCATCGCTGGTGAATACGATGACTTGCCAGAGCAGGCATTCTATATGGCTGGTGGCATCGATGAAGTTGTTGCCAAAGCAGAAAAAATGAAATCTTCTGCAGCGTAAGTTGCTTAAGCATTGGCTAACGAGTAGATAGGCTATAATACGTTTATCTACTCATCAGTAACGCATCGCAGTTTTTGATCGCGTTTTGATAGTAAGGAGTTAAGTATGGCAACGTTACAATGTCGCGTCGTAAGTGCTCGTGAAGAGTTGTATTCAGGCGAAATTAGCATGTTAATAGCTACGGGTACCGAAGGCGAGATTGGTGTATTGCCAGGTCACACACCGCTTATTACTTTGTTAAAACCGGGTGCGATGCGAGTGCAAACACCAAACGGTGAAGAAGAAATAATTTATGTATCAGGCGGTGTATTAGAAGTACAGCCGAAGATGGTTACCGTATTGGCTGATATAGCCATGCGTGCACACAACCTTGATGAAAGCAAAATTGTTGAAGCCCGTAAAAAGGCTGAGCAAATGCTTGTCAATCAATCGGACACTGTACAGACTAATGCAGCTTTAGCATCATTAGCAGAGTCTGTGGCACAGCTACAGACTATCCGTAAGTACAAAAACCGTGCTTAAAATCTTTGTTTGAAAGGCTAGGCTTTGTTCTTAGTCTTTCGACGATAAAAAAACAGTCCATTATGGGCTGTTTTTTTATGCCTGTTTTTAGAGTGATCATACTAAATATATATGAATCAAAGAATATTAGACAATTTCTAAAAAGTCACTGGCGACAACAATAATATGTCGCTATATTATATGTCATAGAGAGTAAGTTTTGAGTGAGAGTAAAGCGATTAGAAGTTCCTTGAAAAGCTAATTTGGTTAGTTTACTTACCAATATTTAGACATTCAAAGAGTGATAAAACCAACTTGTCTGCTGTTATTTGCGTAAATCACGTATTTTTTGGACGTAAACTAACGTTTTAATAGGTGTAGTTTATAGGTTTTGTTAACGACTATAAGCTATAGTATAGGAAGCTGTATATTTAATAGTATACTGTGCTACCAAGTTTGTAACAGCTATACGAACATCAATTGTGCCATGTGATGGTGCTATTAATTTACCGCTCTTACTTTTACTACTTTTAAATTAGATGTATTAGAGGATATAACAATGACAACGAATGAAGAAGACAACACCCCCCGAATCTTGATTGTTGAAGATGATGAGCGTCTGGCCATGTTGACTCAAGATTACTTGGTCAAAAATGGTTTAGAAGTAGCGATTGAAACAGATGGTAACCGTGCTATTCGCCGTATCGTCAATGAACAACCAGATTTGGTTGTCCTTGATGTCATGCTGCCTGGTAGCGATGGCCTGACGGTATGCCGTGAAGTTCGCCCGCATTATCAAAACCCGATTTTGATGTTGACGGCGCGTACTGAAGATATGGATCAAGTACTAGGTCTTGAGATGGGCGCTGATGATTATGTTGCCAAGCCTGCTCAGCCACGTGTATTGCTTGCACGTATTCGTGCGCTACTGCGCCGCTCAGAAAATGCACCATCAGAAGATGTGCCACAGCGTCTAGAGTTTGGTGAGTTAGTCATCGACAACGGTGGCCGTTCAGTTAACTTAGGTGATGAGTTAGTTGATTTCACTAGTGCTGAATATGATCTACTATGGTTGCTTGCTTCTAATGCAGGTCGTATTTTATCTCGTGAAGATATCTTTGAGCGTCTACGCGGTATCGAGTATGACGGTCAGGATCGTTCAATCGATGTACGTATCTCACGTATTCGTCCAAAAATTGGTGATGATCCAGAAAATCCAAAGCGTATTAAAACAGTACGTAGTAAGGGCTATCTGTTTGTAAAAGAAGGCAACTAAGATCATCATGCCAATGCAATGATTGCTATTCGAAAAAAACCAGCAACGATGCTGGTTTTTTTGTGGCTAAATTTTAATTTTTGAACTTAAATATGGCGTTATGTGGTTTAATTAACGCATATTATAGACGCTAACTGGATACATGTACTTTACATAAGTCTTGGGATGATTGTTGTATATGAATTAAAATGTAGTGATTCACGTCTATCTCTATTCAATAACGCTCGATATCAGCGTATAGCATTACCTATATACTGAACAATATTAGCACTTTTTATTTACTAAGTTGGTCACGGCACCTATGTCATTAGTCTCTTCTCTAAAACACAGTATTTTTGTTCGTATCTATGCTGGACTACTCATAGTCTGTTTGTGTGTGGCGCTGTTTGCGCAGTTATTGATGGATACTATCAATAAAGAGCGTGTTCAGTCCTACCGTGAAAACATGGCAAAGGGCGCTTTCCATCTGGTGAGCGAAGGTATCTCTCATCAAGACAGTAAAGAAGGGCGCGAATATTGGTTGTCAGATGCCAGTAGCTTGTTTGGTGCTACTTTTAAGGTTTTGCCTATTGATAAAGTGGATTTTAGCGCCAGTGAGCTGCGCCGCTTTAAAAATGATAATACCGTTGTACGTTATGTCAGTCAGCCTGTTTATGCAGATGTCTATTACCGCCTACCCGATAATAAGAGTGTTTTAACAGCGAGGATCTCGCAGGTTACTGAGCAGCAAGTACGGGCGATTGCGGTCTTTTTGTTAGATGATTTGTCTTACCACATGACCCTATCGGACAAGCGAGCACGTTTGGCTGAATTGGAAGAAAAGTTTTCTTTCCCGCTTGCTTTTAAAGCAGTCAACACCCTTGAGTTGGATTCAGATCAGCTAGCACGTTTGCGCCGTGATGAAGTGGTCATCTCGTTGCAAGATACCAATAGTAGCAAAAGTAACTCTGCCATCAGGATAGTGGTTCCATCTGAAATCAATGATATGGCAATTTTGATTGGCCCTGTACCATTATTTAATTGGTTCCCGCTCAATTTGATTGTCAGTATGATTCTGATCAGTATGTTCTTGATCAGCTTGGGTGTGTATGCACTAATTTTCCCGCTTGAACGTAAACTTCAATTGATTCAAGTGGGTGTTAATGAGGTTAGTCAAGGTAACCTTGATATTCAAGTGCAGGTAATCGGTCAGGACGAAATAGCACGCCTGTCAGCAACTTTCAATGCGATGACCTCACATATAAAGCGTTTGATTGAGTCACAGCGAGAGCTGACACGGGCGGTATCACATGAACTCCGTACGCCAGTGGCGCGTATTCGATTTGCAGTAGATATGCTTGCTGATACTGATGACGAAGACTCTCGTTTTATGCAGCGGGACTATATTGATGAAGATATTGAATCGCTTAATGGTCTGATTGACGAGATTTTGACTTATGCCAAGCTCGAAGAAGGTTCACCAAAGTTAGATTTAGAGCCAGTCAATCTAAGAGAGTTGTTGGAACAAATCGAACGTGAGACCAATGCGCTCGGCAAACCTATTAAAATAGTGACCAGTTTGCCAAATGCAAAAGTGACCGCAGTCGCAGATAGACGTTACTTGCATCGCGTGATTCAGAATCTTGCAGGCAATGCATTACGCTATGCAGAGACGACCATTATCATTAGTGCTGGCGTCAAAAAAGGCAATGCTTTCGTCAGTGTTGAAGATGATGGACATGGTATTCCAGAAGCTGATCGCGAAAAAGTCTTTATACCCTTTTCACGTTTGGATGACAGTCGCACGCGTGCATCAGGCGGCTATGGTCTAGGCTTATCTATTGTATCGCGCATCGCTTTTTGGTTTAATGGTAGTATGAAGGTCGATGAAAGCCGAGAGCTTGGTGGCGCACGATTTGTCATGACATGGCCTATTAAGCCACTGACTCAAATTCTTGCCGCTGATGAATTGACGCAAGAGAAAAGTGAACGTGATTTTGATACCAAATCATGACAATGAGGCATAATACTAGGGTCTGTTGAACATCCAAATATTAGGGCTGTTGATTGCTAAAATTGCACCAAATTTGAATGTTCAACAGACCCTAAACACGATAAATATCATTGTTAATCGCACAAAGTTATACAGTCTTTATGATTAGATGCTGCACTTGTGGTAGCTGTTTTTAAAATAGTTTGACAATATTATAGGAGAGCAGGGGATGCCGTATTTATTTGGTGGTTTGGTCGTGTTAAATGCGATCACGCTGGGCTATTATTTATTTTTGCAGCAGCCATCGACCACGCAGACGCTAAAAACAGCGAAAGAAAGTATTACTCAGCCATTAACTTTCACCAATAGCGCTAAATATATTCCGCCAATTATTGGTAGCAAAGATTAGAGCTAGAGTCTGTCATTAGTTAAAACAGTGATGCATTTTATGGCCTTAAAATGGCGAAATCTTGCCAAACATCGTCAAATAACTGATTAATATCCCGATATTATCTGCGCTATTTTTCTTGTTTGACGGCAATTTTTCTCATGTTTAGCCTCACAATCTAAATGTTGTGACATATCTCAGATTTTATATAAATACGTCAAATGATGAAAAAGTATTTAACGTATTTAACGTATTTATAGTTCTGGTTAAGTGCTGTGCCGCTGTTATCAGGCTTTTTTATGCTATGGCAGGTTATCAGAATCGGGTGTTTTTTCTGTGTCAGCGGCCAATGTTGTATCTCCCGCTACTTTAGAGAGTAGGGGAATACGTACGCATACTTGCAGTCCGCCCTCAGGATGATTGATGGCTTCGACGGTGCCATGATGTAATCGTGCAATACGGTCTACGATGGCCAACCCTAACCCGCTACCTTGCGTGGTTCGTGCTGTCTCTCCACGTTCAAACGGCTGCATGATTCGCTCCAACTGATCGTCAGCGACCCCATCACCGCAGTCTCGCACGCAAATCATTAATTGCTCCTGTGCTTCTTTGTTGACCACATTTTCACTCACCACATCAGTATCTTCGTCTTCAATGGTTTCGAGGAATGTCGGTATCACCGTTGCCGATAAATAAATGGGGGGCTTTCCATAACGATTGGCATTATTCACCAAGTTAATAACCAAACGTTTGATAGACAATGGACGTACTGGAACCACCTTGTTGCATTCTGACTCATACACAAACTTCATGGGGGCAAATTGCACCATGATTTCATTAAATATCGTATCTAAATTGGTCAGACTGACTGGCTCATCAGAACCGTCTTTCATAAACGAGATGAACTGCTCCAAAATAGCATCCATATCTTCAATATCATAAATCAGTCCTTCACGAAAAAAATCTTCTGGCAGCATCTCAGCAGTCAATCGCATACGAGTCAGCGGTGTTCGTAGGTCATGTGAGATGCCTGCGAGCATAATCGTGCGCTCTTTTTGGGCTTGGTTTAATGTCGTGAATAGGCGGTTGAATGCCATATTAACCTGACGTATCTCTGTAGGGCCTTTTTGTGTGGGTAGTGTGGTTGCGTGACCAAGACGAATATAATTGGTGGCGGCACGCTGCAAATAGCGTAGGGGGCGGTTCAATTGACGCGCTAATAGAATAATCGTGAGTAGCGATAGGATAGGCAGTCCAATCAAGAACAATATCAATAGTGTTGGGCTATATTGTGAGTAATAAACCACAGGCTCACGAACCCAAAAGCTATGATCACGGCTGTCTTGTACCCATAACTGAGGCGTTGGTTTAAATTTGAAATAAACCTCAACAGGACGACCCAACTGTGCGCCTATTTCACGTTGTAATACATCGGTAAAGAGACTGACAAAGGCCTTGTCGGCAACTTCAGGGAAATCATTAGGGTTATTCACCACCACCACATGTGAGTGCTGATAAATCCATAGACGTATTTCGGGACGATCTTGCCAGTCTTTATTGACACTATTGATCAATTGCAGCTCGCTCGTCAAATAGCGCGCATGGTTTTTTAGCTCTGGTAGATAAAGGCTGCGCCAAAAGAACAAAATTGACAAACTCACACTGATAAGCACGATAAACGCCACCATCAAGGTCGTCAGCCAAGTATTGGAATAAGAACGTGGTAGCCAACCTTTACGACGTGGCTTCGGGTTTGGAGAGATCATATGAATCCAACAGAGCAAAAGAAAAGTTATTATGATATAGCGCTTAGTTTTCTAAACATAGTCGTCTTAAGGCTAGTACGTGCATCAATCTACTGCGGTATATCATAGAATAGCATAATCAATAAAGAGTACTGATACAGTATGCAATTGATGAATGGGCTATATCGTGATTGGTATATCAAATCAAGCTTGGGATGAGTATGTTCTGTGGAAGCCAAAATAATATGATGGAAAATAGCTGATTTTCATCAGTTATATTTTACATAGACTGACATTTAAGCTATTGTTAATAAATAATTAAATATGCACAGTTTATGTTTTCAATAAATCAAGACTGTGATATAATTATGCCCTTTTTGGTATACCTGCGAAAGAGAGAATTCACATGGTTGTTATTCGTTTAGCACGGGGCGGTGCCAAGAAACGCCCATTTTATCAAGTAGTTGTTGCTGATCAACGCCGCGCGCGTGACGGTCGCTATATTGAAAACATCGGCTTTTTTAACCCACTCGCAAAAGAGTCTGAAGAAGCAGTACGCCTAAACATGGAAGCGTACAACGCGTGGATCGCAAAAGGTGCACAACCTTCAGATCGCGTTGCTTCATTAGTAAAATCTTACAACAAGTCTGCAGCTCAAACTGAAGCAACTGCTTAAGTTTTTGTTGTTACTGAGCCGATCATAGCAAAACCATGATATGACTCAGTAGACTTTAGAATACATAGCGTAACTGGTCTGACCAGGGTGCGCCATTAACTGTTTATCGCTTTTGACACAATTGTTTTTGCAATTGCTGTTTTAATCATTGTTAGGTTAGCTGCTATGTCATCTGTTCCAAACGCTAGTGCCCTTATGAAAATTGGTCAGCTTAAGAAGCCTTACGGTATCAAAGGTTGGCTTTGGGTATTCAGTGAGACGGATGATCGTACAGCGATATTCGATATGAAGCCGTGGTGGATGAAAACTGCTACTGGCATGCAACCTTTGACTGTGAAGGCTTGGCGTGAGCAAGGAACAGGAATTGTGGCTCAGTTTGAGCAGATTCCTGATCGTAACGTTGCTGAGACCATGAACGGTGTAACCGTTTGGGTCGAACAAAACATCCTGCCTGAAACAGCTGAAGACGAGTATTATTGGTCGGATTTGGTCAGTCTGCGCGTGATGAACGAGCAGAATGAGTATCTAGGTAATATCACCGAAATGTTTGAAACCGGTGCCCATGACATCATGCGTGTAGCGACAAATTCAGACAGTTTGGATAATGAAGAGCGCCTGATTCCATGGCATAAAGACACTGTGCTAGAGGTCAATATGACTGAAAAAACAGTGCTTGTGGCATGGCCAAGTGATTATTGATAGCGTTTCTGGCTTTTTAGTCAAACGTTATTCGTATTTACACCGATTGTTTTAGCCTCAATGTAAGTAGACATCAGATGTATTTTGCCGTAATTAGTATTTTCCCTGAGATGTTTGCCACGATTCGTGAGTTTGGAATCACGGGACGGGCAGTCACTCAAGGGCAAGTTACGATTGAATGCATTAATCCACGTGATTATACCACTGATAACTATCGCCGTATTGATGAGCGCCCTTATGGTGGCGGTCCTGGGATGGTGATGATGGCTGAGCCATTGTCGAAAGCCATTGAGGATGCACGCTTGCGTGCCAGTCAGCACGGCTGCCGTGTCGATAGTGAGCATTGTCCGGTGATTTATATGTCACCGCAAGGACAGACGCTTAGTGAGAGTAGTGTGGTCAATATGACGGATTACGATGGCATGATTTTATTATGCGGTCGTTATGAAGGCATTGATGAGCGCTTACTGTCACAGTATGTCGATAGGGAAGTATCACTGGGTGATTATGTGTTGACTGGTGGTGAGCTACCAGCAATGGTGCTGATGGATAGTGTGATACGTCGTTTGCCTGATATTATGGGTGATGACAAGTCAGCGGAGCAAGACTCTTTTGTCGATGGCTTGCTTGACTGTCCACACTATACTAAGCCGCATGAGTTTGCGGGTATGGCGGTTCCTGAGGTATTACTTTCAGGCCATCATGCCAATATCGCCAAGTGGCGCTTTAGTCAACAAGTCAGTCGTACGCAAACGCGTCGTCCAGACTTATGGCAAGCGTTCACACCAACGGTAGAGCAAGCGAAGTGGCTAAAAGCACTGGCAAAAGCAGATAAAAAATAGATTGTTAAAATCGAACTTTATTATCATCAAATTTGATAAACCGTTAAGAAACAGAATTTTGAGCAATAATAAAACGAGTCATCGCATAGTGGCCGTTGGTTATAACCCATTTACGTTGTGTCTCACTATAAAGAGATGCGATTAATTATTACAAACAGGTGATATGCGTTAAGCCTCTATTATCTAATGTGAGGAGATAACTCTCATGAGCAACAAGCATCCATTGGTTCAGGTCATCGAAAACGCTCAATTGCTTGAGCGCCCAAGCTTTGCACCCGGCGATACCGTTGTGGTACAAGTAAAAGTACGTGAAGGTGAGCGTGAGCGTTTACAGGCTTTTGAAGGCGTTGTAATTGCTAAGCGTAACCGCGGTCTAAACTCAGCGTTTACCGTACGTAAAATCTCAAGCGGCGTTGGCGTTGAGCGTGCATTCCAGTTGCACTCACCAATCATCGAGAGCATCGAAGTGAAACGTCGCGGTGCTGTTCGCCGTGCGAAACTATACTACTTACGTGAGCGCTCTGGTAAATCAGCACGTATCCGCGAAAAACTTGCTCCGCGTGCAGCTGCTCCAAAGAAAACTGTCGCTAAAGCATAAGTTTGAGCATATGCTTAAACTTGCTGAGCTGCTAATTAAGTGGCAAAGCAACTAAGTAAAAGTAGATACAAGCCCTTATTCATAGGTTTATCATATAAATAAGCGGGCCATACCAAAAAAGACGAAACCCCAATCTATGCGAATGCTGGATTGGGGTTTTTGTATGTGTGCCTTTATAAATTTGAGTCTCGTGAGCTCTATCACCCGTTAAAAACCAAAGCTTATTAAGTATCAGGTGTGTCAATTCGGCTAGCTTGTTTCTTAGATTTACTATGCTTGCGTAGTCTAATGTACAAGGTCTTGGTGACGGTGGCGATTAGCTTTTGCTGTTCATCAACGATGTCGACTTTGTATTCACGAAATACGGCTTCACCGTCTTTGGCCAGTTCTTGGATAGTGATAATTTCAGAACTGGGTATTTTCATGCGTGCGGTGACTTTGCTATCACCAGGCGCAACAAAGTCAATTTGCGAGCTTTTGTCCCACACCACATAATTGCTACCCAATTGATGCATCAGCATGAGCATGTAAAAAGGGTCAACCATTGAGTATAAGCTACCACCAAACTGAGTACCGACGATATTTTTGTTTAAAGTGTTTAGTCCCATGCTTACCACGCACAAACCCTGATCGAGACTGATATGGTCGATTTTGATGCCTGCACCGATATATGGTGCATAGGTGTTGAGACGCAGTTTCAGCAGATGTGGTGTCAGTAATGGCATGAGGCTCTGCTTGGCCCGACGCTTTAAGGTCTCAAAGTTGGTAGGTAATACACTCATAAACTTGTCCTGTTGCCTTTTCTTAATCTTTTGATTGTATCAATAATATATATTTCAAATAGTGTTGCTGAGGAATCAATCGGTAAAAAGTATTTATCATAATTAAAAATCACCCAGCTCGCTAGCTTTAAAGCGTAACCGAAATAGAGGTGCTATAGTCACTGAAAAGCAACAGTCACTATTTATTATAACTATCTTCGCTATTCAGCTGTGTAATAAAAAATGCACAGATATAAACAATTATCAAGAAAAATGTCATTTATTCTCCTTTAAAGCTCATATTAGAGCCATTTTTTACTGATAGTTTCCTATTAAGTTTGATTTTTTTATAAAAACAAACTTTAAGTTATATAGTATAACGATATACATAGTATCTTTAAAAGGCTTTAAGGTCGCATTCAATCACCTCATAACATACAATGGTTTGCCGTTTATAATGACCGCTTGGGTTTTGAGCTAGGGCATCTCATCCAAGCAAGTAGGAAATTGCCGTAAATATGAATATATTGACAACATTTCTGAGGATATTTGACACAATTTAGTCATTTTGAGACCACTAAATGTATCAATGTGCTAATTGATGACACGCCCTAATAGCAAATCAAAAAGTGATCAGTTAATCAAAGACGTAATCGACACAAGGAAATGTGATGAGTAATTCTCAGATCCCCTCTTCAGGGTCTAATCCGCCGCCATCGAATCTATCTAGTCATGACAGTCACCCACAGGGTAGTTATGTAGATTTACATAAACCAAGCTCAAGTTTTGACAGTCGTGATGCTTATCTAAACCATGAACTACAAATCATGCAGCCCAAACGCTGGCGTCCCAATTTGCCGTTTCGTGATTATCGCTTTGAGTATGAAGACACCATTCCAGCAATGGCCGCCACCATCGGTAAAGTGGTTATGGTGGGTGCGATTGCTGCAACATTTGCAGGTCCACTTGGTTTGGGCGATGCGTTTGTTTTAGAAAACGTTCGTTATGAGCTATTAATCGTTTCATTCTTCATCATCTTATTTTCAGGATTGCTACTCCCGACAGCCAACCTTGCAGGTACTCACGGCCCCCTTATTCCCCTTATTCCTATTGTTGTAGCCGCTGGTGGCCATCCAATGGCGTTTGGTCTGCTCATCGGTGCCTTTGGCTTGCTATTGGCAATCAGTAAAGGAGGCAGTCTGCTGGCAAATCTGACCAGTAAAGGTGTGTGCGGTGGCCTCTTGATTTACTTAGGGTTTATCGGTACGACCTCACAGGTCAAAAACCTCTTTGCTTGGGCAGAAGGTATTGGCATGTCGCATATTGCCTTTTTTATTATTTTGGCAACTATCCTGCTATATGCATTACTTGAGCACTGGCAAAAACGCTGGCTTGCGGTGCCGCTAAGCTGTGTATTAGGTGGCGGTCTCGCTTTTGCATTAGGCGCTCCTTTTGAGTTCAAAACCGCACCAGGCTTGCCGAATATGAACCCGATGTATTGGTGGGGTGAAAATACTGGTTGGATGCTAGGATTACCTACGGTTGAAAGCTTTATTGTCGTACTGCCATTTGCTATTTTGGCGGTTGCGATGTGGTCACCAGATTTCTTGGGTCATCAGGTCTTTCAAAAAATCAGCTATCCTAAACGTACTGAAAAGGTACTCATGGATATCGATGACACAATGACCAGCGCTTCGTTTCGTCAGGTAGTAGGCTCTGTATTGGGCGGTGCTAACTTTGCGTCATCGTGGGGCACCTATATTGTGCCAGCAGCGATTGCCAAACGTCCGATTCCTGCCGGTGCCTTATTGACGGCATTGTTTTGTATTATCGCAGGGGTTTGGGGCTATCCAATGGATTTGGCTATCTGGCAGCCAGTGATGTGTGTGGCATTGATCGTTGGGGTGTTTATTCCACTGCTTGAAGCTGGCATGGAGATGACTCGCGAAGGAAAAACGACCCAGTCTGCTGCGATTGTGGTGTTTGCCTCTGCATTGGTAAACCCTGCCTTTGGTTGGTCACTCACGCTATTACTGGATAATCTAGGCTTGATTGGCTCTAAAGAACGTAGTGCCAATTTGACTAAGATGAGCCGCTGGATCATACCAGGTATTATGTTTGTGGTACTGACAGGCGTGATGGCTATCGTTGGTATGCTGCCAGGCATCCCAGCATTGATGGCAAACTTCCGTCATTAGTAGTAGGTTGCTGAATAAACGATAATAGAACAAACTAAGTCAGCGAAAGCTGGCTTTTTTATGGGTGAAGCTATGATAATAATTAGCTTGTAAAACAATGACTCCCGCCCCATAACTAGCAGTATTATAAGACTTTTAAGAGCAGTAAATTCTATGGTTCATGTCTCAGAATCTAGCCCTATCGATGATAAAAAAGCCCGTCTTAAGCATTTAATTCAGCGCTTACCCAATTTGCCTGGTGTGTATAAAATGCTGGGTAAAAACGGTGATATCTTATACGTTGGCAAGGCTAAGTCCTTTAAAAGTCGTGTAAACAGCTACTTCGCAAAGACGATCGATCATCCAAAAACTCGAGCGTTAGTGGCGCGTATCCATGATATCGAAACCATTATCACGCGTAGTGAGACTGAAGCCCTGCTGCTTGAGCAAAATCTGATTAAAGAATATCGTCCTCCCTATAACGTGCTGCTACGGGATGATAAATCTTACCTCTATGTGTTTATCTCAGCCGACAAGCCTTATCCAAGATTGGCGTATGGTCGTGGTAAAGGCAATCATCAAAAAGGTCGATTCTTTGGACCGTTTCCATCTGCTCATGCGGCAAAAGAAACGCTAGTGCTGATGCAAAAAATGTTTCAAATGCGCCAATGTACCAATACCTTCTTCAATCAACGTAAGCGCCCATGTCTTGAGTATCAAATCAAACGCTGCCGTGCACCCTGTGTTGGCTTGGTGTCAGCAGAAGAGTATGCAGAGGACGTCAACAATACCATTCGTTTTTTAAAGGGTGACTCTAGTGATATTCATACCACGCTGATTGAAAAAATGGAAGCATCAGCTGAAGCGTTAGATTTTGAGAAAGCAGTATTTTATCGCGATCAGCTTTCTATGCTGCGTGAAGTGCAAGCCAAGCAAGCGGTCTATACTGTGCAAGGTGAGGCCGATGTGATTGCTATTGCCAGTCAGGCAGGCATGACGTGTGTCAACGTACTGACTGTCCGTGGCGGTCGTGTGCTGGGTGGTAAGAACTATTTCCCTGACGTCGACAGCAGCGAATCGCTCGCGGATAATTTATCTGCTTTTATTACTTCTTTCTATTTTCAGGTGACGGATGATCTGCCTGCAGAAATCATGCTAACTCATGAGCTTCCTGATCAGCTGGCAGTGAGTGAGGCATTGGCGACGCACTTTGGTAGCAAAGTCGTTATCAAAACCAATGTACGTGAACATCGTGCAGAGTGGCTAGATTTGGCAAAACTGAACACCAATAACGCGCTAAAAACCAAGCTGGGCGATTATTTAGAATTGCATGCGCGTTTTGGTGCATTAAAAGATGTATTGGCCGATGTCACCGAGCGAACCATTGATCGGATTGAGTGTTTTGATATCTCACATACGATGGGTGAAGCGACCATTGGTAGCTGTGTAGTATTTGACCAAGGTGGCTCGCGTCGCCGTGATTATCGTCAGTATGCTATCCATGACATCGTAGGCGGTGATGACTATGCGGCGATGAAGCAAGTGCTGACACGGCGTTATAAGAAGCAGCCGCTGCCTGATTTACTACTGATTGATGGTGGTAAAGGTCAGCTTGGTATTGCTAAAGAAGTATTGACTGAGTTGGGTATTCTTGGTGATACTTTGCTCATTAGTGTGGCGAAAGGGGAAGGGCGCAAGGCTGGGCTTGAAGTATTGCATTTTATTGACCATGAGCCGCTAGATCTACCGATGGATAGTAAAGCGCTGCATTTATTGATGCATATTCGAGATGAGGCACATCGTTTTGCGATTACGGCGCACCGTAAAAAACGTGACAAGCGCCGTTCATCGTCAGTACTAGAAGTCATACCGGGGCTGGGCGAAAAACGCCGCCGTGACCTGCTGAATCACTTTGGTGGTATGCAGCAACTGCTTGGCGCATCGCAGCAAGAGCTGGCAGGCGTGCAAGGTATTGGGCCTGTGCTTGCGAAAACCGTTTATAAGGTTTTGCATGAGTAAACAGCTATAGTTTAGCGGTACCTAACATCTTCAGGTATTTCGTAAGTAATAGGTAGGGTGGCGGTTGATTTTACAAATTTACCGTCTTCAGTGGCCGCATGAAATATGATTCTTTGGGCTCTTCTTGTGCTATGTTTATCTAGAAGTTCGTTACCTGATGACTCTTTAATACGAATATTGTCAACTTTGCCGTATTTATCAATATTCAGGTATAAAGATACTTGATAAGTTCCTGCGGGCTCAATTTTCTTTAATGTGCGACTACTTGGCTTGAAACTTACGGATCGCATAACTTTAGGAGGAACTATAACAGGCTCTCGTTGAGGCAGACTTTGGCAGCCTGTCATAAATGCGAAGAGAAGTACGAGTAGTAAATTTCTTTTCGCCATTTTTTAGTTCGCTATACTTTTATAAGTCACAAATTTAAAATCTAATGCACTCTTTTCATCGTGCATCTGCTCAGATTCTTCTGCCACTTCAAATTCACTTGGCAATTCAGGGTAGAATGCATCACCATCGGTAATTTCGGTGTCTACATGGGTCAGCTCAATACGGTCGGTGTACAGTAAGGCATCGCTAAAGACGCGCTCGCCACCAATCACCCAAATGGTATCTAGATGCGCGCCATGTGCCAGACTGGCTGCTTGTGTCAAAGCATCGTCTAGGTTGTGTACTACGTAAGCATTGTCTTTTCCAACGAGGCCTTTTTGCTCAGCATAATCCAATTGGCTGCTGATGATAAAGCTAACGCGCTTTGGCAAAGGCTTACTGCCCATCGATTCAAACGTCTTACGACCCATAATGACGATGCCTTGTATGCCACCATTATTTTGTTTGGTCGTCATCTTTTTGAAGTGCTGCAAGTCTGCTGAGATATGCCACGGCAGCTCATTATCCTTACCGATACAACGGTTGCTACTGATAGCAGCGATTTGGGCAACTTCGGTGTGGGCATAACTCATAATCTATCCTTTTTATTATCTTTTACAATTTTAAGCTTATTTAAATCAGTCAATCAGACCAATGCTATACCGCAACCTTGGCTTTGATAGCGGGATGTGATTCGTAACCTTCAACGCTAATATCGTCGTAATTGAAGGCAAAAATGTCATTAACATCAGGGTTAAGTGTCAACGTTGGCAGTGTATATAGCGAACGCGTCAACTGTAACTCAACTTGCTCACGATGGTTTTGATAAATATGGCAATCACCACCTGTCCAGATGAATTCACCCACTTCTAGACCACAAATTTGCGCAACCATATGGGTAAGCAGGGCATAGCTGGCAATGTTAAACGGCACACCTAGAAATAAATCTGCTGAACGCTGATAGAGCTGGCATGACAGTTTATTGTCCGCGACGAAGAATTGAAACATGGTATGACAAGGCGGTAAGGCAACTTGATCTGCTTCGCCAGGATTCCAACCAGACACGATCAAACGGCGTGAATTAGGATTGGTCTTTATCTGTTCGATGACTTGGGTGATTTGATCGACGCCATCAGCATGGTAATTGTCGTCTTCATCTTTGGTTGCGCCATAATTGCGCCATTGATGACCATAGACAGGGCCCAAATCGCCAGCAGGTCGATTAAAGCGCGCCGTCTGCTCTGCAGTAGCCCATTCGTTCCAAATTCGTACGCCATTGGCTTGCAAATAATCAACGTGAGTACTACCACTTAAAAACCAAAATAGCTCATAGGCGATGGATTTAAAATGGACTTTTTTGGTGGTCAATAGCGGAAACCCTGACGCTAAGTCAAAACGCAGCTGCGCGCCAAAGTGGCTGAGCGTACCAGTGCCAGTACGATCGCCTTTTTCAGTACCTGTGGTCAAAACGTGTTTGAGCAAGTCTAAATAGCCCTGCTCGTTATTGCTGTTAATCATAAAAATGCTCGTCGGTATTGTTTAGTACACTGATGGATATATGGCTTAATAAGCAGCTTGCTTACCCCAGTCATAGATGCCGCGTTTGTAAGCATAGACTAGTAGAATAAAGCCAATAATAATCATTGGGGCGCTGAGTATTTGCCCTTTGGTCATCCAGCCTAATAGGATGAATCCTTGGTCGACGTCTGGCTGACGGAAGAACTCAATGATAAAGCGGCTGATACCGTATCCTAATAAAAACACAGCGGATGCTGCCATACGCGGGCGCGGTTTTGATGAATACCACCATAGGAAAAGGAATAGCAATAAACCTTCAGCAAGCGCTTCATACAATTGTGAAGGATGACGAGGTAGCAAATACTGCCCATTCACTTCGACCATCAACTCTTGTAGCTCAGGGTTGGTTTGCAATTGTTGCATATCAAACCCAGCTGCTTGCGGAAAGTAAGTGAGCCAATTGTAGCCACCGTCAGAGACACGGCCCCATAGCTCACCATTGATATAATTGCCAATACGACCAAATAACAAGCCCGTTGGGACACAGGGAACGACAAAATCCAGCACTTGAAACGCGGTTTTTTTGTACTTACGGGCAAAATATAACATGCCAAGTAAGACGCCAATCATGCCGCCATGGAAAGACATACCACCTTCCCAGACTTTAAAGAGATAGGCTGGATTTTGTAAAAATTCACCGAATTGATAAAACAACACATAGCCGACACGGCCACCTAAAATAACGCCCAGTGCACCAAAAAACACCAAGTCGGACACCATGTCAGTGGTCCAATTGTCGCGTTTGGTGCTGCGATACCACGCTAGGCCATAAGCGGCGGCGAATGCCAACAAATACATCAGCCCATACCAATGGACTTCGACGGGTCCAAGTGCTAATGCTACAGGATCGTACTGAGGATGAATCATCATAAGGGCATCATAAATTTGGTAATAGAATGCCGCTCATAATAGCAAATTTCATTCGTCGAGCATACACAATTGCTATGATGCCAATCAGTTAGCATCGAGAAGTTGAACGGTTGATACAGTGCGGAACACATAGGGTAGGAAGTAGGTAAGATGCTGAATGAAACAGAACTAGGGCGTGTCATCATGAAAATATTTCATGATGACACGCCCTAGTTCTGACAGAGACATTTGTTGCTAAAAAGTTTCAAAAACGCTACGGTAATATCTTTGAGAGATACTATTTTTGATAAAAATTGTCTGGCGCGCTGATCTGATAGCCAAGCTGATAGAAAGGGTGCGCTGCTGCCATGATGGATTTTACTTCTAAGGAATGATGTATGAACGCACATGTAATACAGTCGTCTGTTTCAACAGACCATGGCAGCGCATTACCGCCGCTTAATAAAATGACTAGATGTCTTGCTTTGCCGCTTATGTTTGGTGGTAGTGCCATATTGGGGCTGTCTTCCGCGCAAGCGGCAACGAGCAGTGTCGAGCAAGTGACCATCTATCAAGGATTGGCAAGCGTGACACGGGCGCTGCCCATCGCAGGTAACGGTGAGCAAACCGTTGTATTTTCGTGCTTGTCACCTCAAACGGACAAAGAGAGCTTGAGTGTACAAGCGGTGGGTAACGTCAACGTCGGTGAAATCAGTATTGAAGAATTGACTGGAGAGCAAGCAGCGCAATGCCAATATCAAGGTGATGCTAAGGTACAGACGCAGCAACATACGTTAGCCAATATCAATGCAGAATTGGAAGCAGCACGCTTAGCAAAAGCATACTTGCAGAATTTGACCAAAGCCACGCAGGTTAATACGGATAGTACGATTGCCAATAATGCGCGCGATATAGAGACCCAAGCGACCAGTATTAACCAAAGAATTTTAGAGATTCAGCAACGTCAGGCACGTGCTCAAGACGCACTTAATCAGCTTATGTCAGGCAGCGCGACATCAACCTTTAATAATGTGACACAGGTGAGTGTACGTGCCGCCAGTAGCTCGCCAAGTAATATTAAGTTGCACTACCAAGTGCGCGGCGCAGGTTGGGAGCCGGCGTATCAAGCCCGCCTAAATACGACTAGTGAGCAGTTAAGTATCACCGCCTCTGCGATTATCGCTCAGCAAACCGGTGAGAATTGGACAAACGTACCGGTGACCCTCAGTACCGTTAATCCCAATCAAAGTACGACAGGGCAACTGCCTTATGTGCAGCGTCTGTCATTATATGAAGAGAATCAAGATGCTAAGGTTAGGCGTGAGTCACCTATGATGGATGCTGCTCCTGTGATGGCGGCAGGAATGGCTTACATCAAAAGATCAAGAGTCAGTAAGGCACCGCTACCTAATTTCAGCGTGAGTAGTCAAAACAAAAACGGTATCATCGAGTATCGTTTACCGCAGTTAGTGAGCATTCCTAGCGATGGCCGACGGGTACGTACAGTGATTGGAGAGCAGGTTGGTAGCAGTAAGCTATGGGTTCGCAGCACACCAAGCGTTGAGACTGCCGCCTATTGGTATGCCTCAGCGCCATTTCTAACACCAGACTGGGTCGATGGGTCGCTACAGCTGTACCGTGATGACAACTATGTGGGTCAATCACGTTATAGCTACCAAATGCTAAAAGAGCAAGGCATTGGCTTTGGTAGTGATCCAAATATGAAGGTCAAAGAGCTGACCAATGAAGACAAGCAAGGCGAGAAAGGCGTGCTGAACCGTACGCAATCTATAACGACCACCAACGCCTATCAATTTACCAATCAGCATAATCGCAGTGTACGCTTGCAGGTACTGGGCAGTGAGCCTATCAGCCGTGATGACAGTCTAAAGGTTACGGTCACTCATACGCCGCCTGTAACCGAACGAGATTGGAATGACAATCAAGGCATAGTAGCATGGGAGTTTGACTTACCAAGTAAGCAGTCACAAGTAATACGCTCAACGTCTCAGGTTAGCTATCCCGCCAATAAACTGTTGGCTGGCAATCAATAAGTAAAACCTTAGACTGTGCTCTTTATTTTTGCTAAAAAGCATTGGTATAACAGAAAATTATTATAAAAGGAATGCTATGTGTATCGTCGCCATTGCTTGGCAGTTATTTGATGAGCTGCCATTGGTATTATTGTCCAATCGTGATGAGTTTCTAGAGCGTCCAACTGAGTCGTTAAATCAGTGGTCTGATCAGCCTATTTATGCTGGACGTGATAAGCAAAGCGGTGGCACGTGGTTAGGCATTCATCAAGAAAAACAGACAGGTTTTTTTGAGCAGAATGGTCGTTGGGCTGCGGTACTAAACTTTCGTGATGGCGTGCAGGCAGGGACGGACGAGCGTTCACGCGGTGCGCTCGTGACTGACTTTTTGACAAGTATTATTAGCCCGATGAATTTTGCCCGAAAGATTAATCTGCAAGATTATGCTGGGTTTAATCTTATTATTGGCGATACAGCACAAGCCGTCATCGTTAATAATCGCGGTCATGCGCCAACGCCATTATATGCAGGTTTGCATGTGCTCTCTAACGGTCAGCCAGAGGACAGTTGGTTTAAGACGGAACGTTTACGTGGCAGGTTACGGCAAGAAGTATTGCCGCTCATTGCTGAAGACAGCTCGCCTGAGTACTGGCACGAGGCAGCTTTCGATGTGTTATCTGACAATACGCCAGCGCCAGCAGATAAGCTGCCTGATACTGGCGTGGCGTTTGAGGTGGAGCAGATGCTGTCTTCTGTTTATATTGAGCCAGTGGCTTTTGGCAATACAGAAAAAAATGTACCCACTTATGGGACTCGTACCCAAAGTATTTTGACGTTGCGCAAAGAGGGCGATACGGGCGAAAAATTCACCGCGAATATTATCAGTCGAGAGTTTGATCATCACTCAAAATAACTGAAAACAATAGCTGGAAACCAATAGCTGGAAACCAATAGCTGGAAAACAATAAAAAACACCCTCGGTAATTGCTAGAACTTTAGCCATTACCGAGGGTGTTTTTTATTACACTATCAAATGATTTTCTTGTTCGGGGATAATCAGTTCTTGCTTTAAGGGAAGCTCGCGCACCAGTTCTTGCAAGGCACGGCGATAAACGCCTCGTTTAAAATGAATCACTTGTCCGAGTGGATACCAGTAACTGACCCATTGCCAATGGTCAAATTCTGGTTTTCCTTCATCAAAGCGAATATGTTGAGTGTTTGCCTCATCTAAGCGCAGCAAAAACCATTTTTGTTTTTGCCCAATACACAAAGGGTGTTGTCCATGTCGCACATAGCGTTTTGGCAGTCGATAACGCAACCAATCTTGCGTCACTGCCAACAAGTCTACATGACGCGGATGTAGGCCGACCTCTTCCCAGAGCTCGCGATACATCGCATCCATCGGCGTCTCTCCGCGGTCGATACCGCCTTGCGGAAACTGCCAAGCGTTGTGACCAATACGTTTTGCCCACAGAACCTGCCCTTGTGTATTTGCCAAGATGATGCCGACATTGGCGCGAAAGCCGTCTGCATCTATCATGACTAAACCTTTTTAATTTATTTAAAATAGCTCATTTCGACTTAATGTTGTGACAACAATCATAATTATTATAGGGTGACTGTCGTCGATATTAAGTCAAAATAAGATTCATTACCGTTATTAAACCAAGAAACAAGCAAAATGTGTAACAGTATTTTGCTATAAAATGTTTCACGAGTTTAGCTGTTTAAAATCAAGTAGTTATAAATAGACTTTTGTAGGTTTTTCAGACAAGGTTTTAATGAATATAGCGATGAGTCCTGACAGTCATTCTGCTGCATACTTATTAAGTAGTAGATCGGGGATCGTAAATAGACAAAATGCCTTTGCTTTTTATGGCACGATATCAAAACAATGGCTCTATAAAATCTCGCTTTGGCTTATGCTACACTAGCAATATGAGTAACTGCCAATACGGTATTAAGGTATTAAAGCAACGTGTATTTTTAAAAATAAAAAGCAGAGAACCTGCTCATTGAAATCTAATAATTGAAATAAGGAATAGGTAAAATGTCAGAATCAAAAGCAAGTGTTACGTGGCAAGAAAACAAAGCATTTATGGGGGTGTCACCGTCAGGACATAACGTACAGATCGATGCAGACAAAGAAAAAGGCGCCAGTCCAATGGAGCTGATTCTATTAGGGCTTGGTGGTTGCGCTAGCTATGATGTCGTAGAGATTTTACAAAAATCACGCCAAGCAGTGACAGATGTACGTTGTGAGCTAACCGCACAACGTGCTGAAACCGTACCAGCGGTATATACCGATATCCATATGCATTTCGTGGTGACGGGTCAAGATGTCAAAGAAAAACAAGTTGAAAAAGCTATTCACTTGTCAGCAGAAAAATACTGCTCAGCCAGTAGAATGTTGGTACAAGGCGGCGTGAATGTCACTCATGATTTTGAAGTTATAGCAGGGTAGAGGCGAATATATTAATGAATGCACTTTTGGAGTTGGTCTCTAATACCGCAGCATCTGCCATTTCGGCAATGGTGGTGGCAAGCTTACTACCATGGTTAGTATCAATCGTTGCAAAAGCATCTGGCGGTTTTAAGCTCAGAAATAACGCACATCCTCGCGATTTTTTTCAAAATGCGACAGGAATGGCAGCACGTGCTAATGCGGCACAGCAAAACAGCTATGAGACGTTGCCTATATTTTTGGCGGCCGTCCTGACGGCGATGCTGTTCTTCGTTCCACAGGCGATTATCAATGTATTGGCTTGGCTATATGTGCTGATTCGTATTGGCTTTTGTGTGGCTTATATCACCAATTTGTCAGCTTTTCGCTCGATACTTTGGGCGTTATCGATGGCTTGTTCTTTGATGCTATTTTATTTAGCGATTCGAGTGAGTGTATAACGCTTGGCGTTAATTTTTATAGGGTCTAGATCAACCAAATATGAGCAGGTGATTATTGTTGTATGCTAGATTGTAGCGCACTGATAATCACTGCTTTGTTTTTTTCTCGTTTGATACGGTCCCATAATACCTGCGCCTCAGCATAGCCTTTGGTGAGCATCGCGAGCCACTGCTTATAACGACCGATCAATATCACTTCAGTTTTAGCCTGACCTTCCAAAAATTTTATCTGATGGGTGACCATCGCTTTCCACGACAACGTTGCCGCACTTAGCATGGCATCATCTGAACCGCAATCCACACGAGCAACTAAATCTGGACGGGTAACCGCACCGCGACCTAACATTAAATGTTCTGTACCAGCTTGCGTCATGCAGTTCTGTGCATGTTCTGCGTTCCATATTTCACCATTGGCAATGACTGGAATATCGAGCGCGTTAAAACTTTGAATCTTGTCCCAGTAGGCGGGTGGCTTATAGCCTTGGGTTTTGGTTCGAGCATGAATGGTCAGCCAATCAGTACCACTGTCATTAATCGCGCCACGAATATCATCCATTCTACTGGTGTCGGTATAGCCTAAACGTATCTTGGCCGAGACTGGAATGTCGGCAGGTACTGCTTGACGCACCGCGCTGATAATCTGATACATGGTTTCGGGTTCATCCAATAAGACCGAACCACCACGATGGCTGTTTACCGTTTTAGCAGGGCAACCAAAATTGATATCAATGGCAGGTGCACCAAGCTCGGCAGCATATGCTGCGTTATCTGCCATCAGCTGCGCTTCGCTGCCTAAAAGTTGCAAATGAATCGGTGTGCCACAGGCAGTCTTGGCATCATGACGCAATTCTGGAACGTATTTATAAAATACATGCGCGGGTAAGACATGCTGGGTCACGCGAATAAACTCGCTAACTGACCAGTCATAGGGACGACCTAAATCTGCCGCAATTTGCGTGAGAATTTGTCGCATCAATGGATCGGTCAAGCCTTCCATTGGCGCAAGTAAGCGGACGGGGTTGGCAAATAACTGACGGATGGTGTTTTGACGTGCTTGAAGTTGCTGACTATTATTCATGCTTGTTGTTCACTGCTAAAAGGTTGCTATAACGAAAGATAGAATGAAACTTGAGATTGGCAGAGATAGAGGATGATTAAGTCTTACCAAAAATAACTTTCTTGCCTGTCTGCAATCCTGATATCAAGTCTTTAATATTATGAATGTCTAAGTTAGTCTGGGCACGCGTGCAAGCGACATATAGTAAGCGCAACTCTTCTGGACTTATCTTGACCGCGTTGGTAGTGACATCATAATAAAAGTCATCATCTAACTGTACCTTTCCCCATTCAAGCCCTTTGGCTTTGTGAGCAGTTGAGATGACATAGTCGGCATTTTCGATACTGGTCAAACTATTGACCGCTTGACTCAATACGTTGGTACCATGATCGTCGACCAATTTCACCAGAGTTTTGAGATCGCTGCCTTCATTGGTTTCGGCGTATTCTTGCACATCGCCCCAATTATAAAAATATGCCAGCTCGGGCACGCCATAAGCAGACTTACCATTTTTTAAGTTTTCGGCGGCCTGACAGAATTTAAGCATACGATCAGTATCGGCTTGCAGTGCCACTCTATGACCGAGTTTAAGTCCAGTCAATAGTTGCGACATCGCAGCGGCATTGGTGCGACATAGGATAGCGTCTTTTTTACTGTGTACCATGCCTTTGTCGGTAGAGGATTGTTTATTAGGATTGCCCTTGAGCGGTACGTCTTCTTGCAGTGCTTTCAGCAGTGTATTGGCAACTTCTGCAATTGGCTCGCCAAAACGAAAAGACTGCGTCAATAAGGTTTGCGGCAGTGGTAATTTTTTCATGGCATTGACCGCACCGCGCCACTCGTAAATCTGCTGATGCGCATCGCCCACATAGATGACCTGTCTCGGTTGCTGAGTCAAAATCCCCATCATCAATGGATCTGCATCTTGTGCTTCATCAAATAAGATAAAATCCGCTGGAATGCTTGGCTTAGACAATGCCCAAAGCTTCAGATAAATATCATGCCCGATGCCAGCAGGATGACGCGCATCAATCGACTGTAACCAACGATGTTCTACGGCAGGGTAGAGCATCTCACGTAATTGCTCTGCATCTGACTCATCGAGCCAACTTGGAAATAATATATGTCTGGGTGCAGGGTAGCTGGCATGAGTACTACAAAAATTGCTCACGGCGTCACTAACGAAACGTGATAATCGAGCTGGCGTGAGCGTAATATATTTGTTTATGCCATCCATTTGCCGACGCACTTGGACAGGTTGCAAGCCCAAATCATCGCCAAGCCGCTTGGGTGAAAAGCGTGGCAAGGATAGTTTGGCCGTGATATCACGTGCGACATGACGATAGGCAAGTGAGTGAAAGGTGCGACATTCCACATGCGGTGGAAACTTTGAACGAGCATCATTGGCAATCGTTTTATTAAAGGCTAAATATAAGCCGCGTCCGCGCAGGCGCTCACCGATGAGCTTTAACGTCGTGGTTTTACCAGCACCCGCATAAGCCACCACTTTGAATGACTTGTGATCCATCGCCATATTGAGCGCATTTAATTGCTCGTCAGTGGGATCGCTCATATAAGCTGGCATAGATGCGGACATAACAAAGTTACCTAAAAGAGTAAAACATGGTCAAAAATGATGGGGGTAAAAAAAGCCACTGCATAGACAATGGCTGATTAGTGATAATATAGTCAAAAGAGGTATCGACGATTACTTGAGGCTTAAGTAACCATATTAACAGATTAGCGCGTTGGCCTGTTTTGAATTAACTGGTAAGTTTATTCTTTGTGCGAGGCCGTCTTAGTAGCTAAAGCAGCACGAGGCTCTTCTTTAATTAAAATTTTGGCTAAAAATAAACCAAGCTCAAACAATAACCACATCGGAATGGCAAGCATCAGCATCGATACCCCATCAGGCGGTGTGACGACTGCCGCCACGGCAAAACAGCCGACAATGATATAGCGGCGCTTATCTTCTAGACTTTTAATGGAGACAATGCCAGTCAATATCAATAGCAAGGTGACGACTGGAATCTCAAAGGTCAGTCCAAATACCATAAACAGTTTGAGTGCAAAGCTTAGATAACTGTCAATATCTGTCATTGGTAGGACGTTTTGCGGGGCAAACATGATAAAGAATTTTAGAACCCCTTTGAGCACAATAAAGTAAGCAAACGCTACGCCAGAATAAAATAAGAATATCGAAGATAGTAGTACTGGAATCGCGATTTTCTTCTCTTTCTTATATAAGCCTGGGGCAACAAATGACCAGATTTGATACAAAATATAAGGCATGGCAAAGAATGCAGCGACAAAAACGGTCAGGCGTATCGGTGCCATAAAGTTGGAGGTGATGTCTGTCGCAATCATGGTTGAATTGGCTGGCAGTTGTGCAACCAGTGGGTCAGACAACAAGTTATATAGCTCGCGCGAATAGCCTACCAAAGCCAAAAATATGACCAGTACCGCAACACATATTTTGATCAAGTGTCTACGTAGCTCGATTAAATGCTCAGTGATGGGCATATCGGCTAATGAGCTTAAAACATCCGCTGACGCTTCGTTTTGAGTGGCATTTGTCGTTGCTTTTATAGTTGGGTCAGCGCTATCTGAAACAGCGAGTTTTTCTTGACGGCTTTTTTTGCGTTTGAATAATTGCATCAATCAGTCTCCTGCTTATTGACAGAAGTCTGGGTGCTTACAGGGCTGTTTAGTAAGACATCGGCTTGATAGTTTGGTACGTACGGTGGCATAGGCAGACGGCGAGCTTTGTCATAAGCACCAAGACGGAACCACATATTTTCCCAAGGTTTGGTTGTGAGGGTTTGAGTAACGATGTTTGGACTGTCATTAGATACAGCAGGCACGTTATTTATACTGCTACCGTCACAGTCTGCTGCCGAGTCTTGCTGCGAATCATTTGGATTGTCAGTAGTATCATAGGCGTAATCAAACTCTTTTGGAGCAGGGGCTTGGTTACTGTTTACTCTGCTATCAACTTCGTTGTTTACAGTATTTTTATGACCATCGACGGTCTCACGGCTCGCTCTCAGCGTTTGGTTTTGTGAAGACTCAAATTCTTTCATATTACCGCGCATCTCTGCCATCTCGCGCCTCATATCCGCCTCGGTCTGACGAATTTTGGCAAGCTCTTTTTGCATTTGCTGCCGTGTTTCAGCCAAGTCTAGCTCTGCCTCTATTTCGGACTGCAACGTTGAGACCGTACGGCGAATTTTGGCATACCATTGCCCAGCCGTACGCGCTGCCTGTGGCAGTTTTTCTGGTCCCAAAACAATGAGGGCGATAACGCCAAAAAGGAGTAATTCAGAAAACCCAATATCAAACATAATGGTTGAGTGTCACTATCTAGATGCTATACATTGTGCGTATCATCAACCTTGGTGGTTGCTGGGCGTTCTTCGGTATGAGCTGTGCCATCATGATCAAGCACCGCATGTTTTTTGGCATGTTCTGTATTTTCATCTTTGACGGCTTCTTTAAAACCTTTGACCGCACCGCCCAAATCTTTACCAGCATTTCTCAGTTTGGAGGTGCCAAATACGACCACTACCACCACCAATAATATCAGCCAATGCGTAATAGAAAAACTGCCCATAAAGCTATCCTTATGTCTTGGTTTTCAGTCTGTACATGAGTAATACTTTTCATTTCTAAAAGGCTTGTACATGAGACAACCTGAAATAAAAAGTATCGACATATAATGCGACGTTAAAAGAGCTGCCATTATAACCTGCACTTATGACAAAAAGGTGAAAGCAACAATAATCAAACAGGGCAACGGTCTGGCTTATAAAAGCTATCGAGGCTGCCAAGTGATGTCATCATTGTAGGATATGGTATTGAGTGGCGATGTTAAGGCGTGTTATGGCCTCTATCGAGCAGCCTTTTCATCAATACCAGATAACCCAAAACGTCTTCCTAGTTCATTCAACACGGCCTCTGACTCTATGTCAAACCATGCCAGTCCGACCAATGTATGAAACCAAACATCCGCGACTTCATAGATGAGTTCACGACGTGCGTCATCATAATGTGCTTTGTCTTTATTTTCATCACAATTAGCAAAATCTTTGGCTGCGATAATACTTTCTGTACTCTCTTCACCGACTTTTTCTAATATTTTATTTAACCCTTTAGCATACAAGCTGGCTACATAAGAGCTATCGGCGTCGGCGTTTTTGCGTTCGGCCAGCACTTGATCGAGCTGCTGCAAAATAGAGGCGTTCTCTTTTTGGCTGTCATTGTTTGAGGTATTCTCATCGACAGCATTATCATCTACAACAATGTCATCTACAGTAATGTCATGTGTATCAGCTTCATTATCTTGATGAGTAGAAATCGCTGCATCTGAATGGTAGATATCAGCAGGATCTTTTAGCACCTTATCCACGGTTTCCCACTCAGGTGTTTGTCCAGATAAATCTAAACGCTGATAAAAACAAGACTCTCGGCCAGTATGGCAAGCAATGCCGCCAGCCTGAGTCACACTAAGTACAATCACATCTGCGTCACAGTCCAAGCGAATATCGTGCACGGTTTGCGTATGACCTGACGACTCGCCTTTGTGCCACAGTTTGGCACGTGAGCGCGAAAAATAAACCGCTGTTTGGGTTTGCGCGGTTAGCTGCAATGCTTCTGCATTCATCCAAGCCATCATTAAAATTCGACCTGACTGATGATCTTGAGCAATTGCAGGAATCAAACCATCAGTATTGAAATTTACGGCAGTCAGCCAAGCAGGTAAAGTCATCATGTATCTATCGTCTTATAAGTAGAAAGTAAAAAGGGTCAGTAAGTAATGATACTACTTACGATTCAATCAAGTTGTGATTTGAGCGAGATAGTTGTTTGAAGTGCTATGTCAGCTGATAGGCTATTTACGACCAGCTATTTTACAGCCTAAATAAATGCGGATATAGAGCTTCTTTGATTGTATTATCAAGCTTGGTCACTTTATTAAGGTGAAAGTCATAATTCACAAAATGCTGCCGTGATTTTGCCACCGTTTCACCAGTGTGTATACGTATGACTTTGATCACTATATTGCCGCCATTATCGTATATTGGCTCAACACCGACTTCTATCAACAGCTCTTCACGTACTCGTATACGGCTAATAATATCCAATTGTAATGTATCAACAATCAAGCCTTGATGGTCTGCATTAATATGTTTAATGCCTTTCGAAAATAAAAATCTTAACCGCGCTTCAGACAGTAGGGATGTCAAAGCCTCTATGGTTATGTGTTGCCCTGTATCGGCTTCAGTATGGCGCACCCGCATCACTGTCTCAAAAACAAATAAGTTGTCGTCAAATACTAACGCTTGTTTTGACACACTATCTCCTAGAGTGAGAGCGATTGTTTTGCTTACTATGGTGTGGGCTGGTAGCAATCATAACGATTATAAACACAGCGTAAGGCTGAATACATGTGGTGAATAGTCTTGTGCTATGGGCGCTTATATTGTGATGATGTTAAGTATCTACTTAAGCACAGCTTACGCTGACATTCAATCTATTTGGCAAAAAATACGCCATTTTATGAAGGTTCTCAGAGGCCACGCTGTCACGTAATTTATGCCACTTGTTGCAGGATATTGTCTACCAAAGGCCAGCCAAAACTTTTCTTGGCAAAACAGCGCACTATCTGCTAAAATACGGCCTCCCACCTCAAGGCAAATAGAGGTTTAGTGGTTGTTTTTAAAGCCACTATTCGTTATGTACTATTTGACGACCAGGTTCTATCAAAGACAAAGAGGCAAATCATCATGAAAGTTAAGATGAAAACCAGAAGCGGTGCAGCTAAACGCTTCAAAAAAACAGCAAACGGCTTCAAGCGTAAGCAAGCAAACAAAAGCCATATCTTGACCAAGAAATCAGCTAAGCGTATTCGCCAGTTGCGCGGTCTTAAGATGGTGGACAAGTCTGACGAAGCAGCAGTTCGTCGTATGTGCCCATACATCTAATAGCCTATCGTCATATGCATTTAATCAAGCGCTGTTTAATTAATAGCCACTTAATTAAAAATATTTGACCTTGCAATCTGATAACGATGTCTACTATTCGATGACATCGTGATTCGTTTAATAATGATTTAAAATATCTTGGAGTAATTTATGGCCCGTGTAAAACGTGGTGTACAGGCGAATCGTCGTCACAAAAAAATCCTAAAACGCGCAAAAGGCTACTACGGTGCCCGTTCACGTGTTTACCGTGTAGCGGTACAAGCAGTGACCAAAGCTGGTCAATATGCTTATCGTGACCGTCGCAACAAAAAACGTACTTTCCGTCGTCTTTGGATTGCACGTATCAATGCTGGTGCACGCTTAAACGGCTTAAGCTATAGCCGCTTTATCAATGGCATGAAAAAAGCTAACATCGCAATCGATCGTCGCGTACTTGCTGACATCGCTATGCATGATGCAGCGACTTTCACAGCATTGGTCGAAAAAGCAAAAGCGGAACTAGCATAAATATTAGCTACTCTTTAGATATTAAGTAG
>NZ_JASDDJ010000089.1 GCF_030407455.1 Psychrobacter sp. 5A.1 | reverse complement strand
GTTCTCCTGCTGGTGTATTTTAGCAGTTAATCTCTATTTGTAAGTGTTCTTATTTATTGGGGGGATTACCATCTAATCAGCTGAAAACCTTGAGAAAATGGTGTGATATTTAATCCTTATCTACTACAGCCCCTTTCTCTTAATTCGTAGTGAAGCCATAGTAAATCCTTACAAAGCATAAAAAAGGACACAACGATAACGTTGTGTCCTTTTTTGTGCCTTTAGATTCTCCAAGATTATTTAAAATTACTATATCTCATAACATATATATTGATTATTGAAATAAAGTTGACTACTATTGTTTATTAAATATAGTGATATCTATAGGCTGTATTTCATAGATATATTTGTGGATTACAGAGAGCGTGTATACCTTATAAATGAGATTTAAATGAAAAAAAACAATAGAAAAGTGGCAATGATATTGGGTCTATGTACAGTGTTTGGCACAGGTAGTGCAACAGCTGGCTTACAAGCTTTTGAATTGGAGAATACGGAGCAACCTCAGTGTGGCTACAAAGATGACAGAGGAAAAGTCATCGTACCTGCAAAATATTACAGCTGTGGTGGTTTCTCTGAAGGCATGGCTCGTGTCGCGCTCATGAAAATGGGAATGGTCAAAGGCTATGACGGCGGTGAGGACTACGAAGACTATCTGTACTGGCAAGGCTATATTAACGAAGCGGGTAAATTAGTCATACCTGTTGAGCATCAAGCACCGATGACTGGTGGCTATTACATTGATTTCCGAGATTTCCAAGAAGGGATGGTAGCCGCATACAAAGACGGTAAATATGGCTATATGAATAAGGTAGGGAAAATGACCGTACCTTACTTATATCAGAGTGCCGGTGATTTTAATGATGGGCTAGCAGTGGTGAGTAAAAATGATAAATTTGGAGCAATTGATAAAACAGGTAAAACAGTCGTACCGTTTAAATTTAACTGGCTAGATGACTATTCAGAAGGATTGGCCAGATATAACACATCTACATTGGGTGATGAAGATAGTAAAACAGGTTTTGTAGACACCTCTGGCAAAACAGTGATAGCAGCCAAATGGGATGAGGCAATGGAGTTTTCAGAAGGATTGTCTGCTGTCAAGATTGGAGATTATAGAAGTGGTAAATGGGGCGTCATCGATAAAACAGGTAAGGTCGTTGTCCCACCAAAATATGATATGGCTTATATGGAGCCAATGGGGGATGCCGTAGATGTCGATGGTGGCCGCTACGAAAATGGGAAGCTCGATTTCTATAACCTAAATACTAAAAGTGCTAATGCTTATGATAATGGCTACGAGAGTATCACGCGCTATACATTAGACCGCCAAGGAAAAGTGCTTTCCCAAAAAACCTATACAGATTGGAATGAGATAGACCAAGAACGCTATCCGCAAAACGATTAGTAATTTCTCACATCTATTCTTAAAAATGCATACTTACTGACATCTGAAAGTGAGCCGCGTAAAAAGTACTCAATTTATTTAAATTTATAGGAAAAATCTCATGTTCAAAAAGACAAGCCTGTTATTAGCAGCATCGATAATTATCTTAGGTCTATCCTCTACGGCTAATGCAGCACCTAAAACAAAATATGGTGTCACAGTGGTTGAATGTGACTTTGATTATGAGGATGAGAAGTTTTGCACAGACAGTCGTTTGAAAAGCTATGCAACCGTTATGAAAGAGCGCAAGCCTAACTTCAATGGTAATCAGATTATCTATATTTTTGAAACCAATGCTACGGGGTACGTCAACAAAAAACCTTATCGTTTGGTTGTGATTGACCCTGCTAAGAAGACAGTAGTGCCTTTTCGTTATTCATTATCAGCTGCAGCTGACGATGAAGGAAAGGCGGTAGTCGTTAACAATAAAGGCGATACTATACATTACGATTTTGATCTTAAATCCAACCGTTTTTGTTTCTCTGGCAATATCGATGCTTACAGAAATTCCTACGGCTATCAAGACGGGCCTTTTTGTTTTAAATATGATAAGACTGAGCAAGACTTGGTGAGAGAGTATTAGGTTTTTTTTATATACATCATCCAGATCAAAGGCTGTACTTCAATTCAGCCTTTGCATACTGCTGAATCTAAAGGTAGTAGTTATATGACTTCAGGAGTTTATAACTTTTACACCTAGAAAGACTATTAATCACAATATCAGAAATTATTATCAAATATTTATATTAACCCCAAATTTCTAAGTATCCCTACCTAAAGGACTGTTGCATTGAAACGTATCTATCTACCCTTAGTTTTTAGCCTTCTCGCCATATCAGGATGCAGTGACAAAAATAATGCTGAAGTGACGCCATCGTCAGTAAGTGAAAAAAAAGCAGTCGATAATGCTGAAGTCGAGAATGATAAAAAAGAAGAAAAATGCGTTGTACCTGATGTAGAAGGTTATGACAAAGTCGGTTGCTTAAGAGACGGACTTGCAGGGGTAATTAAGCAGAGCGACGATCAATATGATAAAGCCAATAGAGTGGGTTATATCGATAAAGACGGACAATTGATTATTCCATTTCAGTTTGATGCGATAGTAGCAGGAGAGGGTGGAGAGTCGTTAGATTTCAATGACTTTTCAGAAGGGTTAGCTGCCATAAGTAAAAACGATAAATATGGTTTTATTGATACAAAGGGAAAAGTTCTTATAGAACCAAAGTACGACTGGGCAAGCAGTTTCTCTAACGGACTTGCCGTTGTGAGTGCTGAAGGTCTATATGGTGCTATTGATAAACAGGGTAAAACCGTTATCCCATTTGAATACCAAGCTTTAGCTGATTTCCATGATGGATTCGCCACAGCAGCTCGTCCAGCTAAGGACCCGGAAGATTATGAAAGTAAATATGGACTGATTAATAAACAGAATGAGGTGGTCATACCCTTTATGTATGAAAGTATGGGCAACTTAAGTGAGTCGCTTATCGCCGTGAAGAAAGACGGTAAATGGGGTTACGTTGATACCACTAACAAATCGATTATTACAATAAATTTAGCATATGAAATGGTCAATGATTTCTCAGATGGGTTGGCTGCTGTCTTTAGTTATGAAGAGAACAGTGACAATCTTGAATACGGCTATATCGATAAGACAGGTAAGATTGTAATCCCCATGCAGTTTACCAAGGCTTATTGGGATGATACTGAAGGCCTAATAGATTTTAATAACGGTATTGCTGTCGTTAACGATAAAGAAGGCCGTACCTTCTGCATTGATAAAAAGGGTAAGGAGACTCAATGCCCAGATGGTATAGGCGGTACTGATAATCAACTCGATGATGAGGGTGATAACTTAGATGAGGAAGCTTTAGAAGCGAAGAGTTCTGATGCACCGCAATTTATCACAATAACCGATTATCTGGCTTTAAAACCTAATGAAAATTGGACATGGGATAAATTAGCGGCACTACCTAATGTGCAAGAGTGGCGAGTAAAAAGCCCGATTAAAGAGGAAGGTAGTTCTGAAAGTTCGATCTATTCTATTAATGCAGGTTTAAGTGATACAAGTTGGATGAGTGCTTATGGCACTAAAGCTCAGCCAAATATGGTTGTACTTAGCTCAGGTCAGGGCGTCATAGAAGACAGTTCTCTTGAAGGTGTTTATGAGCTTAGTGATTTTTTTAATCAACAAGACCTGACCCGTATTCCTTCTAACTGCGATGTTGATTCACGCTTTGTCCAAAAGTTTTATAAATGGCAAAAGAAAGGATTTCAACCTTTATATGTGTATGACGTAACAATGCCTGGGAACTCTGGGAGTGAAACGGAATTTGGTATTGCGAAAAATTTAGAGGAATTTTTTAAGCCTGAATATGAAGGTTCGTACTTAGGGTTACAAAGTATGAATAATAATTATGATGAAGTTATTTGTATCTTTAAATAGTGTAGTGGTCAACTAATTTTAGACACCTGGTAAGAGGTTTTTATTGAAGTAGAGCTTCTCTTTCTCTAGCGGTGTTAAATACTTGTTGAAAGAAAAAACTGCTCTTAAAAGAGCAGTTTTTTTGTACTAAAAGATTGGGTTTGCTATTTATTAGCTTCCCAGATAAATTCGGCGCCAGTACTATGTGAGACGCTGTCCTCGTTTTCAAGCTCATCGCCAGCATACTCTATAGAAGTAATAATCCAGCCGCTCTCATCCTCAAAATAATATATGGTTAAGTCGCTAGGGTCAAACTCATCTATATTATTCAGACTAGTATCAAAAATGGTGCCTTTTTGAAAAAACCTACCGATCATCATGGCTTGATGAGGCGCTAACTCATCTACAATATCGTCATAGTTTGATGTCGCGATTAAAGTAACATCCTCACTTTCAAGAGAATCATGATTGCAATCAGACTGCCAAATGACTTCGTCAGAGTCGTTTAGAATTTCTAATATATTTTCTTCTGATAGAAAAGCACCGTTTATGTGCCAAATATTATCAACATCAGATAAACCAGAAGCCCCGAAATGATATTCATCAGGAATCTCTAGGTCATTATCTCCTATTTCAATATCGTTGTAATACTCTTCAAGATCGACATTGTTTTCTTGAAAATATAGATAAGTTGCAATATTAACCATACCTGCAAAAGTTTCCACGCCGCTACCTGAAATTCGTATAATAGAAGCAATAGATTTACGACTGTTGGAAGAATTGATTTCAGTGCCTGATTTCTGTATCTTAATATCTTCTAACCCCCTAACTATTTCATCCCCCAGCTGATTTAAGATATCGCCGACACTTTTCGATACTTTATGTGAAAAGTTGTTAGTGATCCATAAGTCTTCAAAGTGTGGTAAATCAACAAGCGTGTTTGGAAGTGATTTTATAGGGTTATCGTAGATATGTAGGATTTTTAGTTTACTTAAATTTCCAACTGACTCTGGAAGCGATTGTAATTTATTATCAGTACAGATCAGCTCTTCAAGGTTCTGTAAAGTCTCTATACAGCTAGGCAATTCTATTATTTGATTGCTTGAAACATTTAAGATCTGTAGCTTTGCAAGCTTACAAATACTATCTGGCAGTGATTTGAAATTATTATTCCAAGCATATAATGCTTCTAGCTTGTTCAGAGAGCCAATTGATTCAGGTAGTGTTGACAGCTGATTTTCATAAACGTTCAGTTCTTGTAGCTGATTCAAATTGCCAATACTTTCAGGCAGACTCATCAATGCATTAGAGCTTACTTGGAGCGTCGTTAGGCTTGATAGATTGCTAATACAGTCGGGAAGATGAGAAATCTTATTAATACTGATATCTAAAGTCTCTAAGTTGTTGAGCTTGCAAATAAACTCTGGCATTTTTTCAAGGTTATTGCCGCTGATATTCAGTGATTGTAGATTTTTTAAACTAGCGAGCTCTTCAGGGAGGGTATCTAATAACATGAAGCTTAGATCTAAAGCTTTTAAGTTAGTCAGTTTGTGAAGGTTACTAGGCAACTTATCTAATCTATTACCTTCTACAGTAAGTACTTCTAACGCTGATAATTCTCCAATGCTTTCAGGAAGAGCTTCCAGTGAATTGTCAGATAGTATTAAGGTTTTTAGTTTAGATAATTTGGCAATAAAATCTGGAATTTCTTTTAAGTTTCGGTTGTTCGATAATTCTAGGTATTCTAAGGTATTTATCTTGCTAAGGCCCTCAGAAATCTCACTAAAAGACTTGTTAGATCCGATAATTAGTGACTTTAAGTTGGCTAATTTATCAATATTTTTTGGCAAAGTCTTTAAATTATTATTAGATAAATTGATAGATTCTAAGTTGGTTAGTTTGGTTATAAATGCAGGTAGAGACTTGAGATTGGCGAATTCTAGATTTAGAGATTTTAGCTGTGTTAAATTGCCGATTTCTTTGGGCAGCTTATTTAATCTGTGACCACTGGTATTAAGCTCTTGTAGGGAAGCAAGATTTTCTGCGGAACGAGGTACTTGTTCTTCGCTTAAAAAATTCTCATCTGCCCAGTTCCAGATTTCTACCATCCATGCTGAGTTGTTACCTTCCATAATACAGTCCTGTCATTGCATTAATAATATTAATTATTTATAAGTAACGCTAATCAATTATACTCAACAAATGGTTGTAATGTCTAAAATAAAAATTATAAGAGTTTGCGTTGAACTCACTTAAGTTGAAAGTTATATTGGGAAATAACAAAGTGTTGGCTTAGCTTATAATTTAAGAAAATAATCCTAGTTAAACAATAATTCAAAACAAGGATGATCGAATGAGCACCTTTAGTAATCTAACGGATACACCAAAAGTTGATAAAGACCAGCTTGGGATTGATAAATATAAAAAAGGTTTAAAACGTTTTTTAATGAGTGCTCAAACACCCCTAACCGTTGCCATTCAAGGCGAGTGGGGAAGTGGTAAAACCACCTTAATGAACTTTTTGAGGCAAGAACTTTGTACAGATAAAGAGGGTTACTACGGAGTATGGATTAATACTTGGGAGTATGGCTTGATGATGGATGCTAGCTCCACATTGACAAATATCATCACGGCGATTATTAACCAAGTTATTGAAGTCATTGAGCAAGAAAATAGTGATGACGCCGCTAAGCTTAAGAAAAAAGCCAAGTCGTTTATTACAAAGGTTAGTAAAGCGGCTCTAAAAACATCAGCTAATATGACAATCGGTGGTGGTGCTAGCGATATAGTAGATTCAATGTTTGAGACCGAACAAAGTGAAGTAGGTGTTCGCCAGTTACGGGATGAGTTACAGAGCACTATCAATGATTTTATTGCTCAGAACCCCCAAAAAGGTTTTATGTTCTTTATAGATGATTTAGACAGGATTAACCCTCCTGTGGCAGTTCAAATTTTAGAGCTTCTTAAGAACCTTTTTGATTTAAACAACTGTGTTTTTTTATTAGCGATTGACTATGAAGTCGTTGTTAAGGGGCTTGAGCCGAAATTTGGTAAAAAGACGATGGAGAATGAACGAGAATTCAGGTCATTTTTTGAAAAGATTATTCAGCTTCCGTTCTCTATGCCAGTTAACAACTACGAAGTTCAAAGTTTTTTAATAGATAATCTTAAACAACTGAAGCTAATAAGTGAAAGTGTATCTACAGCACAAATCCTTTTAATTGAGGAGATTGGTTTGCTTACCGTTGGTAAGAATCCTCGTGCCATTAAGAGATTAATGAATGCTATTTCACTGGTTAAATGTATTAATGATGTTGGTATACAACAAAATGAAGTGTCAGAAATAATAAACTTCTTTCTGCTATCTGTGCAAATCTCTTATCCTCAAATATATAATGTCTTGGCACATTACCCTAACTTTATGGGTTGGGATAACGAGCTGGAAGTTGAATACCAGCTTTTTGATAAGGATGAAGATATTTATTTAAGTCATGAAGATGAAGAGTGGAAGCAAATTCTCTTCAAACTTTGTAAAAAAGACTTCTTCTTACAGGCAAGGTATGCTGCTATTGTTAGGTTGTTTGAACGAATCGAAGAATTCTGTAAAGAGCAAAAAGTAAGTTTGCAAGATACAATCAGAGAAGGACTTGAGCTATCCTCTGTTACCTCTGTGGGAGATGCTGTAGAAACGAATAAAGTAAAAAAAGATTTTTCAACTTTTAACTTCCAAGGTAAGTCTTACAATAAAGGAAGGTTAGTCAATGAGGTCGTCAAGGCTTATGTTAGAGATAATCCAAACATTAATTTTTCTGAATTGGAGGAAGCTTTCCCCACAGAAATACAAGGTAGTTTGGGTGTGGTAACATCTGAAGAAAATGCTGTACAAATATACAAAAGAACAGGCCATAAACGCTATTACATAAAATCAAATGAGATTATCAATGTATCAGATGGAAAGGTCGCTACCAGTAATCAGTGGAAAACTGATAATATTGAGAAATTTGTTAATCACGTTAATAAAATGGGTTTGAGTAGCTTTTCAATTCAGAACTCATAGGTTTTGTAATTTGAGTGAGCTGTCACGATTCTATCGGAGACTTAGGGTCTGTTGAACATTGGGAATAAATTGATGGCAAAAAAATAGCGAAGCAGTAATCTTTAAGTTCTCACACAAAAAAGATACCGTTCGCTATGCCTCGGACAATGGTAATCCCCCCAATAAATAAGAACACTTACAAATAGAGATTAACTGCTAAAATACACCAGCAGGAGAAT
>NZ_JASDDJ010000088.1 GCF_030407455.1 Psychrobacter sp. 5A.1 | reverse complement strand
ATTATACATTTTATCCTAATTGTATATTTTCACAAAAAAGGCAGGTATCGTTCTAAAAAATTTGCTATGAAGCACATAAGATTTGCGATCATATTTCCTTTGATAGGATATCTTATAATGCCTTTCAGTTATGATCTTATGTGTTTAACATACTTTCAAAGTTGTGCTTACTCTTATGGATTTTTAATGGTATTTCTATTTTATGGATTTCTAATATACGTTGCTACTTTGCCGTACTGGGTCAGTCGTTTTCAACAAGCATAAGTTGGGCTTCGAGTTCAGCTTGTATTTACTAATAACTATTCTCAAAAACGTTTCAGCCGTTCTAATTTTTTTTATCATAGAATCTTTATGTTTTATTAAAGGTTCATTAAACCTTAGTTATAGGGTGCGTTCCACGCACCTTTTTGAATTTTGTTTGTATAATCAGTACGTGAAACTTATCCTACATTAGCTAACCAGCCCTACGTGCTAAAAGTATAGCTATGTTTGTTGCTATAATTTAACCAACTACTTTACCCAATTCGTAAATAGGTAGATAAAGAGCAGCAATGGTCAAAGGAATCAGAAGAATAGCCAAAGCTAAGAGAAAAAATACGATGATAGCTTGCCATTTTTTTGACTGTTCCGACAAGTAAACCAAGGGTATTGGGATTAAAGATAACCCTAGCCAGTATTTATGAGTACTTAATATTACCTTAGTAAATACGGGTATATCAGTACCAAAACTTTTATACAATTCTTCAAAAGTGGGAATGACGAAAATTCCTGCAAGTGCACAGAATAAAAATAAAAAAGATACAACTATCGCTAAAAATTTCATATAGTCACTAATAATTTAAGTCATAGGTCGCGTCCAGTGTGCGATTTTTTTAATGTTAATCTCATCAATGCGTGGAACGCACCTTACGCGCTGAATAAAGTGACTCTTGATTATAATCACTTGATACTTGCTCGTGCATTTCTATCCTTAGAATCTAGTTGTTAATGAGATGATATTTACAGTGGTTTTTCGCATATTACCAGTCTTATAGGTGCATGGAACATATACTGCTTGCCCTACATCACAAACTAGGTTTTTGTATTCCAATAATTCGTTGGGCTAAAAGACCAACCTACCGCTGATTTTCTTTCAATTTATTGTAAAGCAATTCAAATTTTCTTACAGATTCTTCTTGGGTTTGTCTTAAGCTAATTTTTACTATTTCCATCTCTTTTATTGCCAATTTTGCTTCACCTTCTGTTATAGAATCAAATTCTTCTGATAGCTTATTCCTCATGTTACTGATATTTTCGAGACTTGGTTTTAACAGTCCTAACTCATAATCATCAAACATTTTTTTAATAGTTAAATTGAGTTCTCCTTCAAATTTTTTGATACGTTCTTTCTCATGATAAACATCACTAATAGCAGACTGCCAAATCATTTCTACTTCTTTAGTAGCTTTCAGAGCGTTGAGTCTTAATTCGTAAAGATACTTGTCTTGTGACTGTTTGAGAGTCTCTTTCGCATTTATATAAATGAGTCCAGTGATGAATACACTGATTACTGAAATGATTATAGATATAATTGAGAGTAGCTGCATATTATAAAACTCCAGTACAGTGATGGATAGCGGGATGCTAGGCTTTCGACCTAGCCCTCAAAATTCAAATAATTAAACCAAAACTACCCAACCTCAACACTCGTCACATTCTGAAAGCCTCTGGGCAACTGACCACCACGATTACCACGAACACCCGTATAGTTAGCCAAATCATTTGGCTTGAGTGTCACATGGCGTTTGCCAGCGGTAATGACAAGGCTGTCCTGCTGACTGAGTGGCGTGATGGTAAGTACTTCTTCGCCGTCTTTTAACTTGATAAGCTTGTTGCCTTTACCGCGCGCCTGTTCAGGCAAATCATCGAGCCCAAATATTAATAAATATCCTGCATTGGTCGCGACGGCGACGTGGTCAGGTGCCACACTTGTATTGCTATTTTCACCGTCAGTATTAGCGGTCGCATCTACTGGCGCATCGATACGCGCAACAGGGAGCAAGCGACTATCAGCCGCTAGATTAATAATATTCTTACCTGCTTTTTGATTGCTATCTAGATTACCAACGGTATTGATAAAACCATAACCTGCGGAGCTGGCAAGGATGATGCGTTGATCGTCAGCACCCGTTAGTAGCTGCTCAAAGCTGGCACCTGATGGCGGCTTTAACACACTGGTCAGCGGATCGCCTTGACCACGAGCCGATGCGAGATTGTGCGCGTCAATGCTATAGCTGCGACCAGTGCTGTCGAGCACGTATATTTTTTCATTGGATTTACCGCGCACGTGCGCTTGATAGCTGTCACCTGAGCGGTAACTCATACCAGCAGCATCGACGTCATGACCTTTGGCAGCACGAATCCAGCCCGCTTTCGATAGGATAGCGGTGACAGGCTCGCTAGGTACGAGGTCTGACTCTTTTAATGCTTGCGCTTCTTCGCGCTCTGCCAGTGGTGATACGCGCTCATTGCCATGTTCTTTCATATCGGCTGTCAGCTCGTCAATCATCAGATTGGTCAGACTGTCTGGGTTGTCCAAATACTCTTGAATGATGGCGCGTTCGGCAGCCAGTTCATCTTGCTCACGGCGTAGCTCAATCTCTTCTAACTTCGCCAATTGGCGCAGACGAATATCCAAGATAGCATTGGCCTGAATATCAGTCAGGTCATAGTCCTGCATCAACGTCGCTTTTGGATCGTCTTCTTCACGAATAATGCGAATGACTTCATCAATATTCAGATAAGCAATCAGCAAGCCTGCGAGGATATGTAAACGCTTATCGATTTTATCGAGGCGATATTGCAAGCGGCGTGTGACTACTGAACGACGACAGACGAGCCATTCTTCTAATATTTCTTTTAGGTTTTTGACCTGCGGCTTACCGTTTAGGCCAATCATATTCATATTAACGCGGTAATTACTCTCAAGCTCAGTACTAGCAAACAGGTGACTCATGACGCGAGCAACATCGACTCGGGTTGATTTTAGCTCAAGCACGATACGGCACGCATTTTCGTGATCTGACTCATCATGGATATCGGTAATCCAAGGCAGCTTTTTGTCGGTCATGAGCTTGGCGATTTGCTCTTGGATTTTGTTGCCCGATACTTGGTAAGGGAGTGCATCGATGATGACGAGGTTTTTCTCTTTAGGATCGACATGGAACGTCGCACGCATTTTATAGCTGCCACGACCCGTCTCGTACATCGCTTGCAAATCTTTTTTACTGGTAATAATTTCAGCAGGTGTTGGCAGATCAGGTGCTGGTATTGACTGTGTAAGCTGCTTGACCGATAGCTCTGGGTTTTTGAGCAGACGAATGGCCGCGCGTACCACTTCATTAAGATTATGCGGCGGAATATCCGTTGCCATACCGACCGCGATACCTGTCGTACCGTTTAATAAGATATTAGGCAGGCGGGCAGGTAGGGTAGTTGGCTCTTGCATCGTGCCATCAAAGTTATCTTGCCAATCGACCGTGCCTTGTCCGAGTTCTGCGAGCAACGTATTGGCATAAGCCGACATTTTGGCTTCGGTATAACGCATCGCCGCAAAGGATTTAGGATCATCGGGACTACCCCAGTTACCTTGACCTGTGATGAGCGGATAGCGATAGCTGAACGGCTGCGCCATGAGCACCATCGCTTCATAGCAAGCGCTGTCACCATGTGGATGGTATTTACCCAAGACGTCACCGACCGTACGTGCCGATTTTTTGGCTTTGGCAGTCGATTTTAGGCCTAACTCGCTCATGGCATAGACGATGCGGCGCTGTACAGGTTTGAGGCCGTCAGCGATATTTGGCAGCGCCCGATCCATGATGACGTACATCGCATAGTTGAGATAGGCTTGCTCAGTGAACTCTGCGACTGAGCGAGTATCCATCGGTTCAGTGGGGATGATTGGGGCAATCGTATGATCAATAACATCAGACATAAAATAGGATTCACTTATCAGTTTTAATAGGTATAGATAATTGGTGCAAGCGTACAAATAGGATAGTGCTATCGTAAAGGAAATTGGCAGAATTAAAAAGGTGTAAGTCAGAATAGACGACAGGTCGTGACGCGCTTCATTTGGTTTCTTTATGGCATTTTGGTTGATAGCTTTTACAAAATAGGTGAAGTATAGTTAACCCAACTTTTGATGACTGTGTTGTCTTTAAAAATTCTTCATCTATCTATTATACGGAGTAGTTACTATGTCATCTGTGCCATCTACTTATTCATTGCGTGTACTCAATCATCATTTAACCAAACACACACTGTTATTGGCTATTGTCGCCAGTGTGGGATTGACGGCTTGTAGTTCACAGCAAGCAAGCAAACCAGTGGCAAAACCATCGAAAAGTACCATGATGAAAAAACCACGCCGCCCTGCTACACTATCAAATACATCGTCAGCCTCTGATATGAAAAGCGCTGATCCCTTTTTGGTGTTAAGGGGTTCGGCATCACCGCTACCTTCTTCAGACTTACAATCTCCAGTGTTACCATCTATGGTCAGACCTGAACCCATCAGCGCCGAACCAGAGGCAAATGATAATTATCAAAAGAACGATGCCAATCCTGTACATCGCACGACGGATATGGCGGTCTCTACTTTGTCTATCGATACCGATACGGGCAGCTATGCCAATGTGCGCCGCTATCTAAATGAAGGTCAGCTACCACCTGTCAATGCGGTACGGGTAGAAGAGTTGATTAACTATTTTAATTATCAATTTGATGGTGGCAAACGCCTCGGTAATGCGCCATTTGTGGTCGCAACTGAAGTGGTCGATTCGCCTTGGGATAGAGCCGATCAGGACAACAAAATCGTCAAAGTCGGTATCAAAGCCGTGGAGAACAGCTGGTCTAATAAAAATGCCAAGCAATCTATGCCACCTGCCAATTTGGTGTTTTTGGTAGATGTGTCAGGCTCGATGTCGTCGCGTGATAAGCTACCATTGGCGCAGTCATCGCTTAAACTACTGACAGAACAAATGCGCGCTCAAGACAGCATCAGTATTGTTACCTATTCGGGCAGCACCAGTGTGGCATTGCCTGCAACCAATGGTGATCAAAAAGCAAAAATACTCGCCGCGATTGAGGGATTAAATGCCTCAGGTTCCACCAACGGAGAAGATGCGTTGAAACTGGCTTATCGCCAAGCTGAGCAAGCGATGAAAAAGAATGGCATCAATCGTATTATGATGTTGACCGATGGCGATTTTAATGTCGGTATCAGCGATGTCGATGATATGCTGGATTTGGTCAAATCCAATCGTGAGCGTGGTATCTCACTCTCTACGGTTGGTTTTGGTCGTGGTAATCTTAATGACCACATGATGGAGCAAATGGCGGACAACGGCAATGGTAATTACAGCTATATCGACAGTCTGACTGAAGCCAAAAAAGTCTTTGGTGATGAGTTGGTCGCGACCTTTAATACGGTCGCTAAAGACGTAAAAGTACAAATCGAGTTCAACCCTGATGTCGTGAGTGAGTGGCGTCTGATTGGCTATGAAAATCGTGTGCTTAACGAGCAAGACTTCAATAATGACAAAATTGATGCAGGTGAGCTGGGTGCAGGTAAAGCGGTAATTGCGTTATTTGAAGTGACACCTAAAGGTCAAAAAGGTCTGTATAGTGATCGCCGTTATGCGGATGCCAGTGCGAAGGTGAGCAGTAAACAGCAAGCCAATGAGCTTGGTTATCTAAAAATTCGCTACAAAGCGCCTACAGGTGGCAGCTCCAAACTGGTTAGCCAACCGATTAATAGCAGCAGTCAAACTTTAGATAAAGCCACTATCGATACCCAGTTTGCCATGGCAGTCGCAGGGTTCGGTCAGCGCTTGAGCCAAAGTGACCATATCAACAATTGGCAATACAGTGACAGCACTAAAATTGCAAAAAGTAGTGTCGCAAAGCAACCAAGCAGTGATACAGATGGCACCCGCCGTAACTTCGTGACTTTAACGGAATTGGCTGGCGCGCTAGACAATCAAAAGTAAGAATTGCGTAACAAATGAGAGATTTTCTGTCGATGGCTATTCATCAATAAAATGCTGAAAAGCCATTGAGTAAAGTCATTAACTATTTGATATAAATATTTTTATCGTCAGTCAAGCCCATTTGAGAACTCGTGTAGCAATCTTTTATATTGAGTCCTCTGTATAAAGTGTGTATGTTAATGAACAAAGGGCTACTTACCACTATATTGTTCGCTCATCACTATACAGTTATATCGTAGGCTTGCTTTCCATGGTAATGGCGAGCAAGGCCCTGACTTTTCGTATATTTATCACACTGTGATTGGCATGGGTTGGCGGTAATATATTATTACTAGGAGAAAAAAGATTATGGAAAATCAAGGAAATTTAATCCGTCGCGACGATAAAGTTTGGCTAAAAACGTATCAAGAACTTGGATTGACTTACGACATCGAGCTACCAGCTGACGACACGTCACTTATCGATATTTTTGAAAAAAGCTTCGCTCAAAATGGAGATAAAACCGCCTATATCTGTATGGGGTCATCGTTAAGTTTCCAAGAAGTGGACTTGTACAGTCGTCAGATGGCAGCCTATCTACAGTCATTAGGATTGGTCAAAGGTGACAAAGTTGCGGTGATGATGCCCAATATTTTACAGTTGCCAATCTCCGTCATCGGTGTGTTGCGTGCAGGCCTCACCCTAGTCAACGTCAATCCACTATATACCACCAGAGAGCTTGAGCATCAATTGACCGATTCAGACGCCAAAGTGCTGATTATGGTCGAAAACTTTGCCAAAACGTATCAAGACATTGGTCGCAATGTGGTCGACAAAGTCGTGATTACGGGTATGGGCGATTTGATGGGTACGCTCAAAGGCTTTATGGTCAACACCGTTGTCCGTCATGTCAAAAAAATGGTGCCCGACTATAATATTACTAATAGCATTAGCTTCAAAAGTGCGCTGAAGCAGGTCACCGCAAGTAAATACAAACGCCCAAACAATATTGGCCTAGGCGATATCGCGGTTCTACAGTATACCGGTGGTACGACAGGTGTGGCCAAAGGCGCGATGTTGACGCACAAAAACTTAGTGGCAAACTTGGTTCAATCTAATACCTTTTTGGGCACTGCTTTTGATGATTTTGATCAAAGAGGTGAGCAGCCTGTGATTATGACGGCTTTGCCGCTGTATCATATATTCTCATTTACCGTCTGTGGTATGTTTGGTCTGTATCGTGGTTGTGTGGTGCTTTTGGTGCCAAACCCACGCGATCTTGATAGCTTGATAAAAGCATACAAAGCCAATCCACCAGCGTTTTTCCCAGCGGTAAATACCTTGTTCAATGCGCTGGCTAATAATGATGCATTCAAAGCCATAGATCATAGCAAGCTGCGTCAGTCGATGGGCGGTGGCATGGCGGTACTGAGCCCAACAGCAGAAAAATGGCAGCAAGTGACAGGCAATATTATTATTCAAGGTTATGGCTTGTCTGAAACATCACCAGTAGCGACTGCCAATCCGAATAACAGCAAGACATTCACTGGCACCATTGGTGTACCGATGCCAGCAACCGATGTGGCAATCTTAGATGATGCGGGTAACGAAGTTGAGCTTGGTGAGCGCGGCGAAATCAGTGTACGTGGACCACAAGTCATGAAAGGCTATTGGAACCGTGAAGACGCAACTGCTGAAGTCATGACAGCGGATGGATTTTTCCGTACTGGCGATATCGGTATCATGGCTGATGACGGATATGTCACGATTGTTGATCGCAAAAAAGACATGATTTTGGTTTCTGGTTTCAACGTTTATCCTAATGAAGTCGAAGAAGTCATGGCGGGCCACCCTAAGATTCTAGAATGCGGTGTCATTGGCATTGAGGACGAGAAGAGTGGTGAGATTCCTAAGATTTATATCGTACGTAACGATTCTAGCTTGACCACTGAAGAGGTTATTGCCTACGGTAAAGAAAACCTAACGGGTTATAAGCGTCCTCGTCGTGTTGAGTTTATTGACGAGTTACCAAAATCTAATGTTGGTAAGATTTTGCGTAAAGATCTGCGAGCGCTTGAAGAAAAAAACCACGGTTAATTTACTAGGGCATATCTTCATCTCAAAGATGGTGATAAAAATGAGATAAATTGCCGTCAAACCAGCTATTTGATGATGTTTGGTAAGACTTAGCCATTTTTAGCCCATTTAGAGGACTATTGAGTGAATTGAAGATACGTCCTAATATTTGCCTCTCAATGGTTGTTTTATGAGTACGTCGATTAGCGATAGATACGTGTAAAAGCACTGCATAATTAGGTGCTGTCATGACCAAAAATGATAAGGCTGCCTCTGTGCTGCCTTATCATTTTTTTGTCTTGATTGCTTTTGATAGCTATGGGCGACAGCTACTATTAATAGAGAATCTTTATTAAAACTGCTATAGTGCTTATCGATATATTCTTGTATTTATCTAAAAAAATGTGTTGGTTTTGTTTGATGTATTTTGCAAAACCATTGTAGTAAATGTAGTTTTTGACTTGGTCAGGCTGGGTCGTTGGTCATGTACTCAGTATCGCCTTTTGACTTGCAAAGCTTATGAATGACAAATTTGATCGTACTCATCTCTTTCTTATTCATAAGTTTCTGCTGTCATCGATAACTATAAAAAATGGTGTTTTCATTAGAATATTCGGTGGTGTATCAAAAAGTATGCTGAGGAATTAAAGGAGGGGTGACAGCCGAAGCAAGATGATATATTTGAGGTT
>NZ_JASDDJ010000087.1:2880-9363 GCF_030407455.1 Psychrobacter sp. 5A.1 | reverse complement strand
CTTATTGATTCTTTGAGTGTTTTTTTGTTTGCAAACCCCAATCGATGTTGCTATATTATTATTGAATATATAAATTTGTATATTAATAAAATAGAATTTCAACAGCACTAATATTAAGCCGCATCAAACCTATAAAAGTCATACTGAATAGGCTTTTGTAGCTGGAATGAACTGATGATAAAAGTTGTTTGTATTTTTTCATCACATGTTTTTATTGATAGTAATAGCTAGTCAAATAACATATAGGTTGGGGAGTACAAAATGAAGATTAAAAAATACTTGTTAGTGTCGGTTGCACCGGTGGCACTGGTAGTTCCATTGACTATTGCACATGCAGATACTTTCGATACTGATGCTTTCATTGGAACGTCAGGTGGTGGCTTTGTCTATGTCGATGAAAAAGAAAATGTCGTAGAGCCAGGTATTAAGGCGATAACCTTTACCGCGTCTAGGGACAATGAGTATACGAATGAAAATCCGGTTATTGTTGAACCTTATGATAGATTCACCACTAGCTTCTCAGATCTTGACTCACGCGGTATCGTCACCAATTGTCTGATGGCGAGTAATGAAGCGCTGTGTGATTCAATATCTGGGTCTGGCAAACGTATAAAAAACTATCTAACAGGAATGGATCCATTTGATACGCATTTTCGTACTTCAACAAAAGAATATATAAATACAGAAACAGATGAACCTATCGATACTTCATCAGTGGATTATTTCACGTTTGGAAAAATGTCTAATTTTACAGGTGCGCGTATTACTGGTTTCAATATTGAGCTATTGGATAAAGATGGTAATCTAATGGATGAGTTGGATCCTGATAACACTGCTTTATTTAACCTCGATGCTACAGATATTGGTTTAGGTGCTGGATTGACCGATGGTTTATTTGGTGGCGGTGGTCAAGAAGGTGAAATTGGATTTTTCTCTCCTGAAAAAACAAAGGTGGTGTGTCAGAAAGTATGCTGAGGAGATAAAAGGAGGGTGACAGCCGAAGCAAGATGATATATTTGAGGTTATGAAGACACAAATACAGATCAATTGCCCCGACTGTCACAGTCCCAGTTTAAAGAAAAATGGCAAAAAAAGCTATGGTAAGCAAAACTACCAGTGTAAGGACTGCAAACGACAATTTATTGGTGATCATGCTTTAACCTACCAAGGTTGTCACTCTCAAATAGAAGATAAAATACGGCTAATGACGGTTCATGGTTGCGGCGTTAGAGACATAGCGGTTATAGCCTCAGTCAGTATTGGTAAAGTATTGAGCACCATAGGCTCATCTGTTTATAAGATCGCGCCTAAGAAGCGCTACTATGAACGCTTAGAGGTTGATGAGTTCTGGACTTACGTGTATCGCAAGAAGCGTAAAGTCTGGCTCATCTACGCTTATGACCGTGCAACTAATGAGATTATCGCTTATGTCTGGGGCAAACGTGACCTAAAAACGGCTAAGAAATTAAGAGCACGTTTAAAGCAGCTTACAGTCAGCTATGGCTCTATCAGTATGGACAACTGGGACAGTTTTATAACCGCCTTTAAACTTGATCACAAACGAGTTGGCAAATCTCATACGGTAGGCATTGAAGGTAATAACTGCCGTCTTAGACACCGATTGCGTCGGGCGGTTAGAAAAACCTGTTGTTTCTCTAAGAACCTGTTCACAATCTTTTCAACAACAAAGCGATGAAAGCGAGATTGGTAAATTGAAGGCTTGAATTTAAATGACGCTCACAGTTTTTCCATAAGCGTCTATTTTTCTCAAGCCAAGCAAACGAACGTTCTACAACCCATCGCTTTGGTATGACTTTAAACGTATGCAGTTCATCTCTTTTGGCAACTTCTGTGGTAACGGTTTCGCCTAAAATAGATTTAACACTATTAGCAAATGCCTCACCTCGATAACCGCCATCAACCATCACATTTTTTACGCGGCTTAATCGTTTAGCATGTTGACGAAGCAACGTTGTAGCACCCTCACGGTCGGTGATGTTAGCGGTCGTGATACAGATAGCATGCGGCAAGCCTTGGCTGTCTACCGCAATATGGCGCTTAATCCCTGATACTTTCTTTCCTGCGTCATAGCCTTTGTGTTTAGCCGTGTCGGTATTTTTTACGCTTTGAGCATCAATGATGATAAAACTGGTTTTGCCCTTACGGTTGTCCTTCTTTCGCGCTTTTTTGACCAATTTTTTTTAAGGCCTTGTCAAGAATGCTGTTGCCTTCTTCGTCAAGCTCACTCCATTTCTGAAAGTAGGCGTGGACGGTGCGCCATTTGGGGAAGTCATGGGGCAGCTGTCGCCATTGGCAACCTGTTCTTAGTATATACAATAACCCACAAAATACGTCATACAGGTCAACCGTTCTTGGTTTGGTCTTCTTCCTTGCACTTTCTAGAATGGGTAGTATGTGCTCAAATTGTTTTCGGCTAATGTCGCTTGGATAGGCTTTTCTCATGGTGAATAATTTGGTTATTAATCGATTATGTGGCTTATCCTAGCATATTTTTTAATCGTGAACAGGTTCTAAGAAGCTTGATAATCACTTTAAGGTGTTTGATTTGGTGTTCTTTTATGTCAATTATGGCTACGTCTAATGCCAGCATACTTTTTAGAACACCACCAACTTATTATATAGCGACATCTTATTCCAAAACTAAGGTTACAAGGAAGGGGGTCAGGGCAATATTTTGTCCATTACACCGATTTGTACTATGATTTGGATCTGAAATGAATGATATACAGAGGATTGGGTTTCACTAACAAATTTATGAAGTAAAAGATGATGATCATTCACTGCTAAGCGTCTTTTTTGCAACGCTTAGCAATGAATGAAAGATTGAAACCGGACTTAAATGATATAGTCGGTGGTTGGTGTCGCCAGATAGATATCTGTACATATCGTTGCTATATCTACCGCAGTAGCACTGATAGCAGCATCAATACTAGACGTTGGTTTGTCAGTATTATCTGGCTGAGACTGAGCATCCAAGCCTAATGAGCCATCTAGCGTGTCACTTTGTAATACGTCAGACAATTGCAGATCACTATTGCTTGTTAGCGCCTCGTTTTGGTTTTCCTCATACATAAACAGAACATCATGTATGTCACGAGTTTCACCATCTAGATTGGTATATAGGCCTTCTAGCTCTACTAAGTTGCCGTTATTCTCAGTCAATGTTTTATAAGTATCTAGACTGATTTCGCTCACATCAGCGTCTACTAAACTGAGCAGCTCGCCTGATTGGGTGATTCCATCCGTATTTGCATCCTGCCAGACTTGCAATTGTGAGAATGCGTCGTCATCGGCATTGATGATACCATCACCGTTACTGTCTAAATCTGCTAACGCATCAAAACCATCGGTGGCGATACTGCCGTCTTGCTTAATGGTTGAGTCACCAAATAATTCTCTAGCGTCATTGATCAGCCCATCATGGTTGATATCTCTGACAAGCAGACCATCATCTTTGTCCACCCAGCCGGTTTTGTCTTGATCTCCATCAGCGTCTATATCAAAGGTAACGCCTTGTGAGATATGAACGGTTTCAATACCATCATTGTCTAGATCCAGTACCAGTGGTGTATAGTTTGTGGTATTGATATCAATCGTACTGCTTTGATTGTTGCCTTCGGCCACGACTGCCCCATTGACGCAAAAAGTATGTAAGACACCTTGCGAATCTGTGTACTCAAGCTCTGCTCTGATGACATTCCCTGTAGCAACATACCTAAATCCTGATTGAATTTCTGTATTAGCATCATAGTACCTGATGGTAACGCCGCTAGGCAGTGTGTCGCTTAGATTGACGCTTACTGAGTCAATTATATTATAACTAGGAGAATTATAATTTCTAAAAGTAGCTTCCAACGCTGAGTTGTCTGCGATTTGTTTAATGGCGTCTAAGCCCGCGTCTCCTGCAATCTCTACTGTTTTTGAATAAAGATCGTCTTTGGCATTAAATACTGTCCAAGCGGATATTCTTACCGTTTCTGTTGCTTCATTTACGCCGTCATTCACCGCCTGAGTGCGCATCTCTAAGACTGAGGTGCCTGAGGCAACATCGAAAGTTGCACGGCCGTTTATTACCTCTAATGGTGTCCATACGCCATTAATCTTGGCTTCTAACCCACTGACATCTGCATCATCACTGCTTTCTGCATTTGTTTGGTTTAACGAAACTTTGATTTTGCTAGGGCCACTGGTTTCTTTATCAAACACAACCTGAAAGTCAATGTAGTCCCCTTCTTGATAAGGCCCATTATCTGCTCTTATCTCTTTAATCTCTGGCAAAGTATCCATCTGAATGTTTAGTGAGCTTTGTGAGGTATCTTGATCGCTATCTGTAACCAAGAACGGTAAGCTCAGGCTGGTTATTTTAGCCGTCGAATCTACTTCAGATATATTATATCTAGGCTCAGAGGATGCAATATCTTTAATTGTCACTTTTATGATGGTGTGGTTGTCGGTCGCGTCTGTGCCTATCAATACTAAATCATTGCTAGGATCGAGGCTCCAATTTATATCTGCCGCTGCAGTGTAGACAATATTGCTAATATCCCACGCAAACGAATGTATATCATCGATATTATCTGCTCCAATAGAAAAGTCTAAAGCCCCGCCTATGTCTTTGATATACGTTTCTGGATAGGTAATCTCTGAGGTCGTACTGATAGTATTTAATACCCCATCAGTTAATTCCTCAATCACAGTAATGATCAGTGGTACGTTTCCGTTCTCTATGCCGTTATCTGGGTTTGATATCTCATTCAAGCTACCAAACTCGTTGCCTGCTGCAGAAACATTGGAACCCACACCGATGGCATGTACTTCATCGAAGTTATCATGACTGTAAGTTTTCCAACTGTTTATGTCCTCACTTAAATTACCAGCGTTTGCCTCTCCATCTGATAAAAAGTAGAATACCGATTGATTGGCTTCTGGCATGGAGGTGTCAAAATCACCTTGGTCATCATACATCACCTCTTTGATAGCAGCCGAATAGTCTGTACCACCAGTAGCGGTTAGGTCATTTATTGCACCTTTAGCATCTGCGGAGTCCAACCAACCATAATCTACAGCATTATATTCAAAAGAGATGAGGTTTACTTGAACCTTCCCAAGTAGCTCGTATTCTTCAATCAGCCTAGTGGCTGCAAGCTTTTCGTTCTCCAAAATATTGTCGTAACCAGTACTGCCAGAGATATCTAAGACAATGGTGATATTTGTCTTCAATTCGCCGAATTCTTTAATGCCTGTTTCTAGGTTTGTGGTTGTGGAGGTCGGACTGTCGTCTTCAACGGCAACATTGAAATAACCGGTATTAGACTGACTATCAGTAGCTTTAAATTTTAGGTCTAGAACGTCTTCGCCACTTAGCGGATGGTCCATCGCTTGGTATAACTCGACTTGATAATTTTGATTACTATCAAGAGTGATGTCCAGAATTTTGCCATTATCATTAGACCCTACCAAGGTGCTGTTGCCAGCATCCCAAGCCCAAGAGATATCTTTACCTCCTGATTGAACGAGGTCTCCCACATAGTCAATTGAAGTCACTGTAGAGTTGGCGTCAAAATCTAAGCTGATGCTATCGGTCGTACTATTGGTCTGATCAGACGCTGACGTCGCCCCTGCCTCGTCCACATTTCCAGTAGGTAACCCTTCTTCAGATACTCTTGCCCAAGCAAAATCTTTGATAATTCCTGCTGCACTAACAGGTGTTTGAGTGCCTATTGAATCTTCAACATTAATAGACTCTTTATATTCAAATGACCAGTCATTGACGGTTGGAATTTTAACTTTAAAGGCATCTATTCCGGAGTTAAGTTCGACATCAAATTTACCATCAACCACGTTGACCGTGGTCCAACTAGATCCGTTATCTGTAGAGACTTGTACAGGTGTCGCTGTATCTGTACCTAATGTGGCACTTCCAATTAAACCAGCAACAATACCATCTGAAAGCTTCACATTGACTGTAGTATCAGATGTAGGAGTGTTATTTAACGTAATCTCGTGAATTAAAGGGTTGCCCTCAATTACTTCATCTGAAGTGATTAATGCTACTTTAAGTTCTGTCTTTTGAACAATAGGATCAATCTCTACCGGCGTACTGACGGAGGTTTGACCAGTGGTTGATTTTGCGGTGACATTAAAGGCAGGCAAATCGGTGCCGGCATTGACCAAATCAGCGCCTGCTTGGGTGAGCGTGACCGTTCCTGTGGCGGCATCGATGGCATAGTTGACGCTGTCATCAATGCTGTAGCGGTAATCTGCCCCATCTGGGTCATTGACGGTGTCAACGGTGGTGACCACATCACCGGCAGCGGTGGCATCTTCTACAAACACCGGTGGCGCTGTCATGGTTAAGGTGATTGGCTCATTGGTGTCAATGGCAGGATCAATCTCTACCGGCGTACTGACGGAGGTTTGACCAGTGGTTGATTTTGCGGTGACATTAAAGGCAGGCAAATC
>NZ_JASDDJ010000087.1:2708-2781 GCF_030407455.1 Psychrobacter sp. 5A.1 | reverse complement strand
CGCGACCGGCATTGACTTCTGCTGCACCTGCCTCGGTTAAGGTCACGGTGCCAGTTGCTGTATCGATTGCATA
>NZ_JASDDJ010000087.1:0-2610 GCF_030407455.1 Psychrobacter sp. 5A.1 | reverse complement strand
CTGCGGTGACGCTAAATGCTGGTAAATCGCGACCGGCATTGACTTCTGCTGCACCTGCCTCGGTTAAGGTCACGGTGCCAGTTGCTGTATCGATTGCATAGAATCCACTGGTATCCGTCAGTGAGTATTCGTACGCTTCCCCATCAGGGTCATTCGTACCACTTGCGACAACCGTTGACACGGTATCACCGGTAGACGTATTACCTTCTTCAAAGGTTGGCACTGGCGTCATCGCAAGCGTCATCGGCTCATTGGTGTCATTATCCTCTACGGGCGTGATTTTGATATCTAGGGTTGATGTATCGGTATCCGTGGCATCGTTGTTGTCTACCATGGCGTACGTCACTTGAGGCATATCGCCCGTGAAGTTAGCCGCTGGCATAAAGGTATACGCGCCATCTGCTGCGATAGTGATGCTGCCGGCTGCGGTAGTGGCGGTTTCGCCAACTGCATAGTCAGTGCCATCAACAGTGAAACCGGTGACTGAGTGAGAATCGCTGTCGGCATCGGTGACGTTTAAGACATTCCCCGTTTGCTCACCACTGTCTTCAGTAATGGTAATGGCTTCATTGTCATCACGCATCGCATCGGTGATCGGCGTGATATTAATGTCTAGGGTGGTCTCGTCGGTGTTGCCATCAGGATCGGTTACTGTGTAGTTCACGGTTGGTACGGTACCATTGAAGTTAGGCACCGGATCAAAGCGGTAGCTGCCATCAGCATTCAAGGTCAGCTCACCAATCGCACTGCCATCGGTAGCGGTAAGTGTGGTTGCCGTGCCTAGCACTAAAGCCACTGGCGTACCAGTGCCGTCAACGTCAACGGTGGCCGATTGAACAGTTAGGGTTGCACCATTTTCATCGCTATCATTGGTGATGACGTTGCCAGTCAATACGGTGTCTTCGGCAATGCTTTCAACTTCGGGATTCGCTTCAACATCGTTCACCGGATCAATCGGATCAAAGTCTTTGTTATCTTTAATAAATGGTAATGGAATTAACCCCAAACCTAGCCACCATGGAAAACCTGCAGGAGCAGTAACCCACCACGGTGCCACCATTTCTTCACCGCCTAACGCCTGACCTTCGATATTACCTGCTTCTAGCTGCGTCACATAGTCAGAAACTTGCCCTGTATCAGGAATATAATGATAGTAAGTACCATCTTCTGCGATACCAATGAGGGCTTGGTCGTCGTTATCATAAAAGTCTTCAATAATCAGATCTACTTCTTGTCCTTCGCGTTCAAATGAGACATGTAAATGATTGTCAACACGCTTAGTAATAATATGGTTGGGCGCACGATCGATTGACGTGTCAAAAACCTCATAGTTTACATACTTACCAGCTTTGATTGTATTTGGCTGGCCATCCTTAGTGGCAATGGCTATTTCTTGGGTAGTATTATTGGCGCTATGAACTTTTACGATAACTGTTTTCATGATGATAATCTCTTTATGTAGTCTCCCATCATGTTTGGTCATCATTTTATGGGAGGTTTAATCTCTCAGGTTTTTAACTATTTGAGTCTTATAGGAACCAATCTGGCTGTTAGTCACGCTCTTGGATAACCGCAATCACACGGCGATTTAGCTGACGACCAGCGGCTGTTTCGTTTGTCGCTCTTGGATGCTGTTCTCCATATCCAATCGCTGACAGACGATCTTCAGCAATATCAAACTTGGTTACTAGAATATGTTTGATGGCATTTGCCCGTCGTTCTGAGAGCTGTTGATTGTAACGGGCACTAGCATTACTGTCGGTATGACCTTCGATGGTGACCGAGGTGTTGCTATACTGATTCATAAAGTCTGCGACGGTTTGTACTTTTTCGTAGTATTCAGGCTTCACAATCGCTTTATCGTTGTCAAACAGTACTTCTAGTTCAATATTGACTGGTGCTTCTAATATGGGGGCTGGTACTGCAACAGGCTCAGGCGCGAGCACTGGACAGTTAGGCACCACGCGGCTGATTTGATGTGTTTGATAGCGTTTGTCAGCAAAATGCTTTGGCGCTTGGGACGCCTCGATTTTCCGGATAGTTGCATTGCTCTTGTCGTCTACATCAACGTAAAAAAAATAGTGGTTATTTGGTTCAAGAGTAACGTCAAAAGTATTGCTCAATAGATCATTTGTTTTAGAACCTGTTACTTCAACGCTTAAGCGATTGATGCCAGCACACGAATACACTTGAGTGTAGCTTCCCGGTTGTAGGCTAACTTGATATCTGTCATTGATTGCGACATTAGCGCTGGTTTGCTCTGAGTCGTTATCCACAGGCCTAATGAAAAAGAGACTGACACTATCTTCTGGGATCTGTTTATTGATTAACGCTTCAGGATTTACCTCAGCTTGCATATGCCATTTAACATGGCCTACCGCTTTTATGTTATCTTTATTTATGAGGTTAACAGCGTTCGCTGACACACTATTGAAAGAGACGGCTAGGCAAATGGTAGAAAGCGCTAAAATTTTATGACTCATGACTCGATCCTTCCATAACAATGTGGTGTAACAAAAAACATGCTAAATAGACCCCACTCTCAACTTGAAATAAGCAAATCAAACTGAAGTGGCGGATTACCTAGTTTTTTATTGAGTACAAAGCACA
>NZ_JASDDJ010000086.1 GCF_030407455.1 Psychrobacter sp. 5A.1 | reverse complement strand
CGACAATAGCATGATGGCACCACCTGATCCCTTCCCGAACTCAGAAGTGAAACATCATAGCGCCAATGGTAGTGTGGGTTCGCCCATGTGAGAGTAGGTCATCGTCAGCTCTCTATTCAAAGTTAAACCCCCAACGTTAATTCGCTGGGGGTTTTCTTTTTGTCTGTGAAATGATTTGATGTGATATTATTTATCAACTTATAGAAGTAATTCTGAGCTATTATCTATTTCGGAGCACATTATGGGCGTTTCACTCTATTACACTGCAGAGCGTTCTACGCTATTGACGCCGCAGGAGCAAGAAAAAATTACGTTAGTAGTCGATAAATATAACACAAGCTTTGAGTATGCAGAAGAGGCGGAGTCTTTTGATCTTTACGCCTATGATGACAGTGAATCCGAAACAATATTAGCAGGTGCTACAAAACTGTCTTCTAGCATGGATGTAGAGGTTTTGATGTATAGTATTAATCATTGGCTAGAGTGTTTGACCGAAGTTCGATTGGTAGTCACTGATGCAGAATGGCATGTTCATTTGGACGATAGTGACGCAATATGGCTAGATGATAAGTGGCAGATGGAAGAATAAGCGTCTATTGCTATCACCATTTATAAGATGCTTAAGCTACTGCTCTTTTATGAGTGTTTAATTGAGTTTAGCTACCTCTGATTATAATCTCTCAAACCAAAATAATCATTTTAGAACTGTCTGCAACATTGATGCACCACCCAGAATGTGCTCAAAATGATTTGACTTATATCATTATAGCTGCTAATTTTAAACTGTATTTTTATTACAGGTATGTAAAAAATACATATAAACTTGTAGACAGTCCAATCTAGTATGGATCGAATTGTTTATCGGTAATGCCTCACTCCTATTTTCATAATTATCAAAAGGAATTGATAATGAAGTTAGCTCCTCTTTTTTCAATTGGTGCTTTAGCCGCTATTAATCTGCTGGGTTGTTCTAACCAATCTGCTGACACGACTGATGGCTCATCAGCCACTTCTCAAGAAACCACTGTGTTACGCTTCTCACATTTTTGGCCAGCAACCTCATCTATCAGTACAGAAGTTTTTGAGCCTTGGGCAAAACAAATAGAAACAGATTCTGAAGGTCGCCTAAAAGTAGAATTATATCCCTCAGCGGGTCTTGCCAAAGCAGACGTTACTTATGAATCGGCTGCTAAAGGTACGATAGATATCGGTTCACAAGCTCATGGCTATACCAACGGTCGATTTCCTTTGACTCAGATTGCTGAGCTTCCAGGTCTATCAAATTCAGCCACTCAAATGGGTTGTATGCTCCAGACTCTTTATGATGATGGTACGCTAGCTAGTGAATATGAAGATTCACATCTACTATTTATGTACGGTGCTGGACCTGGTGCACTTCATACAACTGATAAGTTGATTCGAACGCCTGAAGATATGAAAGGTATGCGAATCCGTCGTCCTTCAGCTGTTGCTGGTGACATCATCGAAAGTGCTGGTGCCTCCCCAGTAGGTCTACCTGCTAATGATATGTATACTTCTTTACAGCGCGGTGTCGTTGATGGGCTAAGTTTTCCTTGGGAAGCGGTAACTGCTTTCAAAATCGATGAAATCACAAAATATCATACCAATATCCCTTTCTATAGTTCGGCGCTCATGGTTACTATGAATAAGGATAAATACAATAATTTGCCTGATGATCTAAAACAAATTTTGGATAAAAACTCAGGGATGGCGCTTGCTAATAAGGTTGGCGAAGTCTTTGATAAGCATGACCAAATGGCTATACAAGCGGCCAGAGATAAAGGCGATGAAATCATTGAAATCCCTGATCCACTCAACGATCCAGATTGGAAAGGCCCTCTCGAAGAAGGAACAAAAAAATATCTAAAGGACGTTAATGCTTTAGGTTTGGATGCTGATAGTGTCTATGAAAAAGCAAAAGCTGCTAGTGCCGCCTGTAAGGTATAACCTATTGGAGGTGTCACATGGCATTTTTAGTCAAGCTCAGCGTTTTAATCTCTAGGTTATGCCAATTTATTGGTGGTATTAGTCTCATCATCATCGTACTAACCACCATGTTAGACGTCACCGCACGCTATATATTCAAGCTCACTGGTGGTGAGTTTGGATTTACGGTCAAGGGTAGCGTGGAAATTGTGTCGTATTTCATGCTATTTGCATTGTTAGCCGCATTCGCCGCATTTGTCGAGCGCTCACAAATCATCGTTGATGTCTTCACTCAGAAAATGCCACAGTCCATCAAAGGCTACCTAATGGGTATCTTTATGATGGGCTTCTTTGTCATCGGCATTGTCTTTTCATGGGGACTCTACGAGAGCGCCATGGACGCCTTAGAGTACGGCAAAGTCACCCAAGACCTAAGACTCTCCATGATGCCTATTTATATCATCAGTGCTTTCTTAAGCGTCCTACTAGCCATTCGCTCATTGATCGAATCCATCAACATCTTTAAGACAGGCGAATTCTTTGACGCCGAGGAGACAGGCGCATGAGTCCAGAAATTATCGGTGCGATTGGCCTAGTTGTCATGATCTTATTGGTGGTACTACGGGTTCCTGTAGCACTTGCCATGTTAGGGGTGGGTTTGGTAGGTTTCGGTGCAGTTACAGCGCCTAGTGGTGCATTGCAAATGCTCAAGGACATCCCAGTTGATGTCTTGGCAAAGTATGACTTTAGTGCGATTCCCTTATTCATACTCATGGGTGTGTTTGCCACACATTCAGGTATGGCAGGTAAACTATTTGAAGCCACACGCACGATATTTGGTGGAGTAAGAGGGAGTCTGGGTATTGCAGGTATCGGTTCGTCTGGTGTCTTTGCCTCTATTTCAGGGTCATCGCTCGCCACTGCCTCTACCATGACTAAAGTTGCTTTGCCGCAAATGGAGAAGTATGGTTATCAACCAGGGTTTGCCTGCGGTATTTTGGCAGCGGGTGGTACGTTGGGTATTATGATTCCACCCAGTATTGCTTTACTGGTCTATGCCATCTTAACCCAACAATCCGTGGGTGACATGTTCATTGCAGGTTTCTTGCCTGGTATCTTGGGCATGGTGATGTACTCAATCACGGTCATGATTATGGTGCGCTGGAAACCGCATCTAGCACGCCGTGGTGAAAAAACCACTTGGAAAGCCAAGCTACTATCGCTGACTGGTCTGATACCATTTAGCTTTATCTTTATTGTGATTATTGCGGGTATCTTCTTAGGGCTATTTACGCCAACAGAAGGAGCGGCCGTGGGTGCATTTGTCTCTTGGGCATATGCATTTGTTAAAGGCATGCGTTTAGATGGTTTAAAGCAGTCATTGATTGAGACACTCGCGCTCTCTGCTGTGGTGTTCTTTATGCTGCTGGGTGCAGAGGCACTGGGGTATTTTATCTCAGTCTCGCGCTTGTCTTATACCTTGGCGTCTTGGATCGGTGGACTGGCTGTCAGTCCAATGATTGTGCTAATCTGTATCCTGTTCATGTATTTCCTATTGGGTCTGTTCATGGATGCGCTCGCGATGTTGGTGATTACCATTCCTGTGGTGTATCCCATTATTCTCGCATTAGGATTTGATCCAGTATGGTTCGGTATCATTGCAGTATTGACGGTGGAGCTTGGTTTGATTACGCCACCGATGGGGATGAATATCTTTGTGATTAAGGCGATGGCACCGCATATTAAGCTGTCTGATATGTTTCGCGGGGTCGCACCATTCATTGTCTCTGATGTGATTCGACTGGTAATATTGGTGATGTTCCCTGCTATTTCGCTTGTGCTGTTAGGGTAGTCTGAATCTGAACCTCAGCGTATAGAATCACCGTATCGTAATGAATTAATCTTTCTACTCGTTAAGAAGCCATATTGCTAATCTAGCAGTATGGTTTTTTTATTGGTTGATTTTTTATTTAAGAAAAAAAGCAGGGTATCTTTTAAATTCAGGGCCTGTACTGCTGCCTCATAGCGATAACTTTTCTTATTGTTATAAACACTAGCGAATGTAGTAAACTGGTTTGCATTCGTTTCCCTATATAACTTTATAAGTAGAGATAGTCATGGCTGTCGATTTTAGTAATACGCTCATCGTTGCAATTTCTGCAACAGCACTTTTTGATTTGACTGAGTCAGAAAATTATTTGCTAGAGCTGTTAGAGCAGCGACCTACCAGTGCCATAAAAGAATTTAGAGAGTACATGATCGAGCGTGAAAATGATCCTCTGAGTATTGGTGCAGGCTATCCGTTGATTAAAGCGTTACTAAACCTAAATAAGTATTGTGATAATAGTGATATACAGGGTACAGAACTAGAAACTCCTTTGGTTGAGGTCGTTATCGTCTCAAAAAGTAGTCCAGATACGGGTATTCAGGTGCTTAATGCGATTTTAGAACATGGCATCAATATCTCGCGTTCTGCCTTTATTTCGGGTAGCCCTGTTGCTCCTTATATTAAGGATTTCAACGTCGATTTGTTTTTGACCACCAATCGCGAGGATGCCCAGCAAGTGGCAGATGCTAATATTTGTGCTTGTGCCATACTAGATGCGACGCCTGTCAATACTTATGAGTTGGATACCGATCAGCTGCGCATTGCCTTTGATGGTGATGCGGTGCTTTTTGATGATTCAGGTGAACTGCTTTATAAGCAGAAAGGGCTACGAGCTTTTCATGATCGTGAAGTACAAATGCGCGACTTACCGATTGAAAAAGGCCCTTATGCTGAACTATTGATTAGGCTGTCAAATCTGCAAGAGCGCCTACCTGCTGGTCTAAAATATTCGCCAATAAAAATTGCGCTTGTGACCGCACGTAATGCACCAGCTGACTTGCGTGCTATCAAGACGCTGCGAGAGTGGGGCGTGAACGTCGATATGGCATTTTTTTTGGGAGGACTGGAAAAAACAGCCGTACTCAGAACATTTGCACCACATATTTTCTTTGACGATTCAATCAAGCATATCGATGCGGCACGTCGCTTTATCCCTACAGCTTTGGTTCCTTATCATTCGACATCGTTATTACATGGCGATAACTACTTAACTGCGGATAAGGACGCATCATTGTTGTCCTTCCAACCTGCTGTGCGCCCACTATTTGCCGTGAATCATTGAAGCATATATAGATGATAAATAAGATCTAAAGAATAGGATGGCATATGAATTGGCAGCAATTTCTCACTTTAATTGTCGTACGAATAAAGCAGGTCATTGGACTCTATGCTTTTGTGCTTATACCGATGTGGGGCATGTTTTTTTTAAATGAAGTGGCCTTATTTGGTCTGTGGAACATCTTTGGTATCGTGCCGCGTGCTTTAGATGTGGGTAGTATGATAGGGGTGTTTGCTTCATGGACCATGCATGGCAATTTATCGCATTTAACTGGTAATACGGTGACGCTATTACAAATTCTGTTTTTGTTTGGGCTGTTTGAAAAAAATGCTTATCGCACGGTGATTAAACTGGTCGTTGCTTCAGGATTGGTTACATGGATTATTGGGTCGCCCTCTTCTATCCATATTGGCGCATCAGGATTGTGCTTTGCGATGCTTGGTTACATGATAGGCGGGGCTATATTTGCGCGGCGTTGGGGTTATCTGATTGCTTGTATTGTCATGGGAGCTGGCTATTGGCTGACCATTAAGCAAGGATTGATGCCGCAACAAGGTATCTCGTTTGCGGCACATTTTGGTGGTTTATGCGCTGGGCTATTGCTGGGAGCCAACTCAAAGCATACTTATTCAGCAGTTTCTCAACGCTATTAAAAGCAACTTACTATCAGCGTTCAATGAATCAGTATTACCATACTAAGCGTTATTGGATTAGATACTTTCGTCAGTACAGATTTTGATAAATAAAGGATCGTTTGTAGTCAGCTCTCGCCATGCAGTGGTTTGTTTGACATGTTCATCAACCGTCAGCGTGCTACCTTTTTCTGGTATCACGTAGTCCGCTCGTGCAGGAGTCGTGCAATCTATTACCTGTAAAATCTTTTGCACACTTCTGCGTCTTTCAAACAAATACAAATTGACTAAATGCATGTCTGGATTGTCTGTATGCATGCTGGCATTGCCTGTATCTGCGGCAATAAAGCGTAAGACGTGCGGTTTGACATAAGACCATGGGCGAAACCATTCTGTGCTTTTGGCAGTTTTTACGACTTCGACACCAGCAGGCAGCTGCCGGACTTGTTGACTGTACCAGTTGTATTCTTGATGTATTTGAAAAGCAAACATACCCATCGCAGCAAATAAAGGAATCAGCCACTTTGGCGCGCGCTTACCTGACAATTTACAGAGGTGAGTGATGATCAGTGCCAACCCAGCCATTCCAAACGCGGCAGCGATGGTCGCGATAAACTCAAAAAGCATAAAATATTCCTTAATGCGCTAGGCAGTTTTAGTCAGGCATGTTCAATTAGGACGTGTTCAATGAGGCAAATAAAAAAACAAACTAAAAATTATTCTAGGGCATGTCCTCAATTCAATCGATAGTTATCTAAATGGGTTAAAAATGGCTAAATCTTGCCAAACGGCGTCAAATAGTTGGTCAATATCTCGATATTATCTGCACTATTTTCCTTGTTTGACTGCGATTTATCTCATTTTTATCAACATTTTTAAAATGAGGACACGCCCTAATGATTTTTAGATAAAAAATCACTCACCAGCATTGACTGCCAGTGAGTGATAGTAACAGAGGATATGTCGTCATTCGTCAAATTAATGGTCGACTGCACCGCCTGCGCCGCGAGGTGAGCGAACACTTTCAACCAGTTCTTGAATGTGCAACGGTGGTGCTTTCGTTGCATAAGAAACAATGAATGCGACGGTAAAGTTAAGCAATGCCCCAATCGCACCAAATGACAATGGTGAAATACCAAACAACCAATACTCTGCGGTATCAGGGAAATTGGCAGTACCACTGATAAAGAACCAGCCTTTGAAGACGAAGATATAAACCAAGATACTAATCAAACCTGTCAACATACCAGCGATAGCGCCAAGATTGTTGATACGTTTTGAGAAAATACCCATCATCAGTGCAGGGAAGAGAGAAGCACCCGCGATACCGAATGCCAATGCCACGACCTGTGCGGCAAACCCTGGTGGATTCATACCTAGGTAAGTAGCAACCACAATCGCGATACCCATCGTGACACGTGCGACCTTTAGCTCTCCTTTGTCAGTGATATTTGGATTGAGATTTCGTTTGATTAAATCATGGCTAATCGCTGACGAGATGGCAAGCAATAGGCCAGCGGCAGTTGACAGTGCAGCAGCCAAACCACCTGCAGCGATCAAACCAATTACCCAAGGTGGTAGTTGTGCAATCTCTGGGTTAGCCAATACTAGAATATCAGCATTGACGTCGAGCTCGTTACCAGTCCAGCCTGCATCGGCAAAACGGCCATCTACTTCTAGGTCGTGTGCAGCGCGCGCTGTTTCAACCGCAGTGGTCGCAGCACCCACATCACCACCTTCAGTCTGTGCATTGGTTAGCGCAACTTCTGCGGCACCCAGTCCACTGTCGTTATACATCTGAATACGACCATCGTTATTGAGGTCAGTATATTTAATCAAGCCAGTATCTTCCCAAGTCCTCATCCAGTCTGGACGTTGGTCATAGTTGATAGCAGGCTCTGCGACACCTTGTGGATAGATAGTATCAATGAGGTTTAAGCGAGCCATTGCGCCAACGGCAGGTGCCGTGAAGTATAACAGTGAGATAAAGACCAATGTCCAACCAGCGGTCCAGCGTGCATCGGCAACTTTAGGAACCGTGAAAAAGCGAATAATAACGTGAGGCAGACCAGCCGTACCGATCATTAGTGACAAGGTGAAAAGCACCATGTTTAACTTGTTAGGTACGTCAGCCGTATATGCTGTGAATCCCAAATCGGTCACGACTTGATCGAGTTTGGTTAAAATAGGCACGCCAGATTCGAGATGGTTTGAAAACAAGCCCAAACCTGGAATTGGATTGCCTGTTAATTCCAGTGAGATAAAGACGGCAGGAATGGTATAAGCAATCATTAGAACCACATACTGCGCAACCTGCGTGTAGGTAATCCCTTTCATACCACCAAGGACTGCGTAAAAGAATACAACAACCGCCGCAATAATAAGGCCCGTGTTGTTGTCTACTTCTAAGAATCGTGAAAACGCGACCCCAGCACCGGTCATCTGGCCGATAACATAGGTGGTGGAGGCGATAATCAAACAAACCACCGCAATCATCGCCGCCGTTTTTGAATAAAAGCGATCACCAATAAAGTCAGGCACGGTGAACTTGCCGAATTTACGTAAGTAAGGCGCCAGTAGCATGGCTAATAAAACATAACCACCTGTCCAACCCATCAAGTAGGTCGATGCGCCATAGCCGCCCGCCGCAAGCAAACCTGCCATAGAAATAAAGGACGCAGCACTCATCCAATCAGCTGCTGTCGCCATACCGTTTACGACGGGATGTACACCGCCACCTGCCACATAGAATTCACTGGTTGTCCCAGCACGAGCCCAAATCGCAATACCAAAATACAGAGCGAAAGATAAGCCCACAAAAATAATATTAATCAGATACTGGCTCATGGTCTATTCCTCATCTACGCCATATTGTTTATCTAACTTATTCATACGCCATGCGTAGAAGAAAATTAAAATGATAAACACCCCGATGGAGCCTTGCTGGGCGAACCAAAAGCCCAAGTCAGTGCCGCCGACCTTAATACCGGCCAAAAGAGGACGTAATAAAATAGCAAAACCATAAGAACATAGTGCCCAAACCACTAAGCTACCTACGATGAGACGGAGATTGGCACGCCAATAACCGGATGGGTCGTTATGATCTTTCATGGGACAACTCCTTTTGTCTTCCCTAAAAAATACCAACAATATAAAAAGGACAGCGATTATTTTTTATGAAAAATTGGTATAAAAAATAGACATGTACCGTTTTCTATAGTGAGAACGATGATGCGTAATAGTCCGTTTATTTATCGGTAAATTTTTACTTAAAATAAAAATAACTACCGTGTTAGGCATCACATTGGTCGAAATGTTGCTCTAAACCATCGAATGGTAAAAACAGCGTTTCTTGAGGAAGACAGAAAGGGTGGACTCTCCAGTGTCTTTTAGCCATCTCGTCTTCCTGACAAGAGTCTTAATGTTTTTAACGCGCTAATCTGCTGTGCTGATGGATAGTATTGATAATCATAAAACAGCATAAACGGATATAGAATTTATCTTAGCACGATTCAATAAATATCATTGCAAACTACTGAGCATGAATTATATAAAAAATACTAAAAATTAGTTTGGATATCATTGTGTTAGAGAAAGGATGTTACTGAAATCGTACGGCAAATGTATCATTTATGCGGTTAAATTA
>NZ_JASDDJ010000085.1 GCF_030407455.1 Psychrobacter sp. 5A.1 | reverse complement strand
TATTTGGAGCGGGAAAAGAGATTCGAACTCTCGACCCCAACCTTGGCAAGGTTATGCTCTACCACTGAGCTATTCCCGCTGATTATCAATGCGTCGTGTTGTTAACAACTAATCCGTCTTGATAGGCTGGCTATTCTATCAGATATTCTGCACGCGTCAACACTTTTTTTAAAGATTATGCCTAATATTTTCACAAAAGCGCTCTATTTATAGGAAAAATCAATATAAGTATTTGATTTAAAAACAGGAATTTATTTTCAATAAATAAAAATATTTTGTATAAATAGTCGCAATTTTATATTTTGTCTTGCCTACTATCGGTCGGTTGCGGTCACAAAGCAGTGATACAGAGTAGAAATGCACTATTATGGTTAATCCACTATTAAAGAATTACAGCGTTAACCCCGTTTGAAGTATCACATATACCTCTGCACTCGGTTGCCTTGACTCTCTTTTAAACTGAGTCAACTACCTCCTACTATTGCAGAAGTATATATCACTTACAATCATACGCTTTATTGTTACTTTTCCTACCTTGGTTTTGGTCGGTTAACACTATTATACTTATATCCAATGGCAGTCAGGGTAGACTTTTAGTGTCTGGGTCGATGCGTAAGCGCTAAGGCGCGTCCTCATAAAAGTTTAATAAACAATCACGCCACCCTCTACTGCACTGCCCTATTTTTCAATTTGTTTGATTTTACTTTTTTCCATTTTATAGAGAGGATACTTCTTATGAAAAAATTGCTAACCACCACGGTGATGGCCGCTTCTTTGTCGGCACTGACATTGACAGGCTGTACCAGTACAACCAGTACTGGCGCGGTTGGCGTTGATCGTCAGCAGTTATTATTGGTGTCTAGTGAGCAAGTATTGGCATTATCTGCCCAAAGCTATGCCAAAACACTACAAGACGCAAAATCAAAAGGTGCACTGGATACCAATACCGCTCAGTTAAACCGCTTAAAAAATATTGCAAACCGCTTGGTTGGTCAAGTAGGCGTGTACCGCGCAGATGCAGCCAAATGGCAATGGGAAGTACACACCATCAAGTCTAACGATCTAAATGCATTTGTGGTACCGGGTGGTAAGATTATGTTTTATTCAGGTATTATCGATCGTCTGAACCTCACTGATGATGAGATTGCTGCCATCATGGGTCATGAAATCTCTCATGCATTACGTGAGCATTCGCGTGAACGCATCTCACGCGAATACGCGACCCAAACTGGTATCGGTCTGGCTGCCAGTATATTTGGCTTATCACAAGGACAGGCTGAGTTAGCAGGTACTGCTGGCAATTTAGGCTTGAGCCTACCCCACAGTCGCACTCAAGAAAGCGAAGCCGATCAGATCGGTCTTGAGCTGATGGCACGCGCAGGTTACAACCCGCAGGCCGCTATTACCCTGTGGCAAAAAATGCAACGTGCCAGCCAAGGCGAGCCACCACAATTCTTAAGCACTCACCCAACGAGTAGCAGTCGTATCTCTGAGTTACAGTCATTGATGCCAAAAGTCACACCTCTATATCAAAGATCGCGCCGTTAATACGCTATTAGGTTGTATCCTCATTTTGAAATAGTGATAAACATGAGATAAATGACAGGAGCAAAGTATAGCCAACGCGCTGTGCTTTGCTTTTTTAGTTATAGCCAGACATTACAGGCTTTATAATTGACAAGCTTTGTAATTAGTGGACTTGGTAATCTCACTCTTTACCGCTTGCTGTGTCTGTTATAATGCCGATAGATATCATTTGCAGATTGCCCAATAAAATTGCGCAAAATACGTTGAAGGATTGTTATGAGTACCACACCTACCGCTGATGCACTGAATACTGAACTACAAGCGCTAGAGCCGCAGCATATCGAGCTGATCAATGAGTCAATGTCTCATGCTGGTTACTTTGAAGGAAAGGAAAGCCATTTTAAGCTCACTATCGTCAGTGACACTTTTGAAGGTAAACGACTGGTCGGGCGTCACCAGCTCATATATGGATTGGTCACGCCGTTACTTACGTCGCAAGGCGGTCAAGTACACGCCTTAGCAATCCATGCCTATACTCCAACCGAATGGCAAGGCCAAAGCCCTGACAGTCCATCATGCGCTGGCCAAAATAAATAAGCCGACTACGTTCGGATGGCGATTAAATATGCCAAAAAAGCCTATATACCGCAGTTCTAGAGGAAGCAATATTCCATGAAACATCTACATATGCTAATGGCGGCGCTGACCGTTGTGTTATTTCTATACCAAAGCTATTTAGTGCTGAGCGCAAACAAACGTGCACCACGTGTGGTCAAAATAGCCACTCATATTATCTATGCTTTACTTATCCTGTCAGGGGCGATGATGCTCATGCAACTGATGAGTGCTAATGCGCCTGTACAGTGGGTGTTTGCCAAAATCATCTTACTCATCGCTGCCATTAGCGCTAGTATAAAAGCCTTTAATGCTCATGCGACGCCAACCCAAAGAAAAACAGGCATCGTCATGGCCACCGTTGGCTATATTGGTATCGTGATACTCGCCTTTGCCAAGCCAGAAAACCTGTTTTGATAAGCCGTTTTTTAACGCGCTTTTGATATATTAAAAAAAGTCGATATCTTGATGATATGATGAGAAAATACTTAACCATCGATATCTTTTTAATATCTTAATCACGCTATTTTTGCTATCTTAAATAGAGAAAAATACAATCATTTAGCCTAATGGAGCCATTATGAAAACGTTTACGACAGCGACACTATTAGTGACAGCTGGCATTTTTGCGCTCTCAGGCTGTGCCTCTACTGGTAACATCACACCGCAATATGTGCCACCAAACACTTATCAAAATTATAATTGCCAAGCACTTGGCCAAGAGTACACTCGCGTCAACCGCTATGTCGAAGCGGCTCGCAATGAGCAATCGACCCTATCGGCATCAGGCGTCGGTGTTGGCGTCTCTGCTGGACGCTGGGGTATTTCGCCGAATATCAGCTTTGGTCTAGGCAAGAGTAACAGTACCAAAGCACGTGATGCAAAATTATCGCGTCTCTACGGTGAGCGTGATGCAATTGTCCAGTCGGCGCGCATTCAGCGTTGTAGCTTTGCCAATGGCATCAAGATTTATGGTGAATAAGCTTAAGAAAGTGCAAGGCTATCTGCACGACTAAGATAGTGTATGACACCGTAAAATAGTACATGACACCATAAAGTAGTACATGAAATAGCAAAAAGCCAATATGCAGATCGCATATTGGCTTTTTTATTGCTACGGTTTTTTATAAGAAAACATGAGCGCTTGGATAGATAGTTTGGAGAAAAAGTAATCTAGCCTGACTAATATTACGACTGTAAGCTTTGCACCCACTGGATGATTTGATGACTTGGTAGCGCGCCCGACTGTCGCGCGACTTCTTTACCATTTCTAAAAGCAACCATCGTTGGCAAGCTGCGAATATTATAAGGGGCCGCTGCTTGCTCGTATTTATCCGTTTGTATCTTTGCAAAAACCACCTGTGGTAACTGACTGGCCGCCACTTTGAATTGCGGCGCCATCATAATGCATGGTTGGCACCAACTTGCCCAAAAATCTACGATGGTCAATACCTCGTTCTTTTGAATAAATTTGCTGACCGTTTGCGCGTTCAACTCGTGAGGGCTTGCCGTCAGTAGTGGCTGGCCACATTTACCGCATTTTGGTGCAGCGTTGAGCCGTGCAGCAGGGAGACGGTTGGTTGCTTGGCAATGTGGGCATACTAAATGGAAGTTTTGCTCATTCATGATTTAATTCCTATTCTAATTATTCTATTGTCTTAACAGTTCGTCTTGGATAGATTACTCATTCTCTACAGCACTTGCGCTGCCACACCACTATACACGTAGCTCATCGGTCGTGGACCTGGCAAGTATGATTGGCTTAACTCATCGATGGCAAAACCACCTGCTCTAATCAGTGCTGGGATATCGCGATCTAAATGACACCCTCCCGCTATAGGTTTCCAAAAAGGTGTCAATCGATGCTGCCAACGCTCGACAGAAAGATCTGGTGCTAATCCATGCTCACAAAATAACAAGCGACCATCAGGTTTTAGCACTCGTGCCATTTCTTGAAGTGCCGATACCGGATCGTCGATACTACACAAGGTAAAGGTCATCACAATCGTATCAAATCGATCCGTATCAGCATGAATACCTTGTACATCGACGGCTACCATTTCAACCGGAATGCCAATGCCAGCTGCACGCTCACGAGCCAGCGACTGCATTTGAGCTGCTGGATCCACACCGATAATAGAAGAAACTTTGTCAGGATCATAAAACTGTAAATTCAAACCGCTGCCAATGCCAATCTCCAACACCTTACCTAGCGCTTGCGGAACAATTTTGGAACGTGCTTTCATCACGTTGCCCGTACTACAGGCAACATCTATCATCTTTGGCAACACATAGCGCTCGTAAGGGTTCATTGCTCTCTCCAGTTATTGCCGCACTTAGCGCTTGCAGGTGGTCATACATAGCATCTAAAAATGGACAGTCTACAGGTTAGCATTCTTATAGATATCAATCATACGATACTTACGTAGAGCTGCATCGGGTAATGACTTTCAGTTATTAAACTGTTTAACTTATCCACCAAGGACATTGATAGGTACTTTTAGATAGCGCGTACCATTGTCCTCTGGCTCTGGAAAATGTCCTGCATCGATATTGATTTGTACAGCAGGAATGATAAGGCGAGGCATATCTAAAGTCGCATCACGGCGCTCACGCATCTGCACAAACTCCGCTTCGTTTATACTGTCTTTGACGTGAATGTTTTCTAGTTTTTGCGCGGCTACTGTCGTCGTTGGGCAATGCTGACGACCTTTGCTTGGATAATCATGACACAGATACATGACCGTATCCTCAGGAAGTGCTAGTAGCTTCTGAATAGACTGATAAAGCGTTTTGGCATCGCCGCCAGGAAAATCACAGCGCGCTGTACCGACATCAGGTGCGAACAATGTATCTCCAACGAATACCACTGTTTTCTCATTATCAGCGGCTAGATAGGCCATATCGGCACGTGTGTGACCGGGTACATACATCGCAGTGATAGTAATGTTGCCAAGCTCTAAGGTCTCGCCTTCGTCTGTCAAAATATCAAATTGGCTGGCATCAGTGCGGAAACTGGTGTCAAAATTAAAAATTTGCTTAAAGATTTTTTGTACTTCGGTGATATGCTGACCGATGACTAACTGTCCGCCAAGGCTTTCTTTTACATGGATGGCCGCTGATAAATGATCTGCATGCGCATGGGTCTCGATAATATACTTGAGCGCCCAATCTTGCTCACGTACAAACCCAATCACTTCATCGACACTGCTAGTATTGGTTCTACCTGACTTAGCATCGAAGTTCAATACAGGATCGACAATGGCGCATAATTTTTGCTCAGTATCAGCAAGTACGTGGGTATAGGTTTCTGTGTCGCTATCTAAAAAAGAATGAACTTGCATGGCGGCCTCTTTGATTATTTATACATAAGTTATTTACACATATTTTGGACATAGGGGTTTTTATCTTTAATTAACCCTTAAGTATGATATTCAGTCGTATATAATGCGTTCCTACGACTTATCTGATGCCACCAATATAACAACCACCATACAATTTATCAATTTATCAATTTATCAATTTATCAATTTATATAATGTAATTAATGATAACTTGCTATGTAGCGTGATATCGTTGATAATCAACTATATATTGTTCAAAACATCATGACATTTGTTACCATCTAATGTAAGGAATTTGTTCTGACTACTTCTATTTCAGCCGAAGGTACACCTACTCGCAGTCCCACTGACGATGGGTCATCTGATACTGCAGATTTAGTACCTGCCGATCTTGCCAAGCAAATGCAGCAAGCATCGCTACAAGCCAGCCAACTATTAAAGTCGCTATCGCACCCTGATCGCCTACTCCTTCTCTGTCAATTGGCGCAAGGTGAATATTGCGTTGGTGAGCTTGAAAGCTTAGTCGGTGTGGGACAGCCAAGCTTATCGCAGCAGCTGGGTATATTGCGTAAAGACGAGCTGGTGGCAACACGCCGCGAAGGCAAGCAAATTTACTATAGTATCGCAAGTGAGAATGCCTTGGCTGTACTAGAGCTGCTTTATCAACGTTTTTGTGCCAAAGCAGAATAACGCCGTTCTCGCCTAACTCTTTATGATATTTACTACGGTGATTGGTTGATATGTCCTCTATCGTCGCTCGTCTGATTCCTACTTGGCTGCGTCAATACCAGCTCTCAGCGTTACCGACTGACCTCGTCGCTGGCATAGTGGTAGGCGTATTGGTGATACCGCAGAGCTTAGGCTACGCGGTGCTTGCTGGTCTGCCGCCCGTGTATGGTCTATATGCAGCGATCGTACCTGTGCTCGTCTACGCTTGGCTCGGCTCTAGCAACGTACAAGCAGTAGGACCTGTCGCGATTACCGCCATCATGACTGCCAGCGGTCTGCTACCATATGCGGAGCAAGGCACTGAGCAGTATGCACTAATGGCCAGCCTATTAGCATTGATGGTAGGCGCACTGCTGTGGATTGCAGGAAGGCTAAAACTCGGCTGGATCATGCAATTCATCAGTCGCGGGGTATCCGCAGGGTTTGTGAGCGGTGCTGCGGTGCTTATCTTCATAAGCCAGCTCAAATATCTGACCGATATCCCTATCACTGGCAATAGTTTGATTGGGTATTTGTCCACCATGCAGCGCTATGCCAGCCAACTACACCCACTGACCTTAGTCATTGGCGTTACCGCGTTTGCGCTCTTGGCTGCCAATCGCTATGCGAGTGAATGGATATGGCAGACGTGGCTATCGTCGTCCTATGCCAAATGGGCAGAACGTCTATTTCCGCTTATCTTACTTATCATCGCTATCCTGCTTAGTATGGCACTGCACTGGCATGCGCATGGCGTCGCGACTATCGGTCGTATTCCACAAGGGCTACCGAGCTTTACGTTACCGCATATCTCAGACCTACAAGAAGCGCTTAAACTCCTGCCGACAGCAGGGTTGATGGCACTCATCGTCTTTGTGTCGAGCAGTTCAGTTGCCAGTACCTATGCACGGCTACGCGGTGAGCGCTTTGATGCCAACCGCGAGCTGACTGGACTTGGGCTGGCCAACCTGTCTGGTGGACTGTTCCAAAGTTTTGCGGTCGCAGGTGGCTTTTCGCGTACTGCTATCAATGCCGACTCAGGGGCCAAAACACCACTTGCCAGCCTTGTCACAGTGCTGGTGATGATTGCTGCCTTGATAGCCTTTAGCAATGCACTTGCACCACTGCCCTATGCGTTATTAGGGGCAACCATCATGGCCTCTATCATTGGGCTAATAGATATTGCAACCTTGAAATCTGCTTGGCAGCGTGATCGCTTGGATGCTGCCAGTTTTTTAGCAGCGTTCGTCGGTGTGCTGATATTTGGACTAAATACAGGATTGGTCATTGGGCTTATGGTGTCATTTGCCAGCCTCATTTGGCAATCAAGTAAACCGCATGTGGCCATCGTTGGGCAGTTAGGCGGTACAGGACACTTTCGCAACATCAACCGTCACGATGTGGTGACGTTTGACAGTTTATTGATGCTACGTATTGATGAGAGTCTGTTTTTTGGTAATAGTGAATCGGTACATCGCCATATCCTAAATGCCATGCAGCAGTACCCTCAAGCGCATGAAATCATTTTGATAATGGCGGCAGTCAATCATATTGATCTGACTGCACAAGAAATGCTTTGCACCTTAAATCAAGAACTCGTACTACAAAACAAGCGCTTACATTTTAGCTTTATCAAAGGTCCTGTGATGGACGTCATCGGGCACACGCCATTGATTAACGAGCTGTCAGGGCAGGTCTATTTGAGTACTTTAGAGGCCGTCGATACGTTAAAAAATATCTAGGCTGTGTCATCAATTAGAGCCTGTGTTATGCTAGACCTACTTAACTGACACTGAGTCAGCCTAAAAAATGAGATAAATTGTTCTGTAATACGCTTTGCCAAACTCTCAATAATAAATACACCTTAACAAACACAACTGAACTTATTTATGACCGATAATTTAACGATTTATAAGCAAATCTACCCAAGCCAATGTCTCAAAATTGCCGCGCTTGGCTATCGTTCTGTGCTCAATATTCGCCCAGATGCTGAGGTTGAGACACAGCCCAATAGCTCTGATTTGGCAACTGCCACTGAGAAGGCAAATCTAGCGTATCATCATTTACCATTTGATGATGAACGCTTGAGCATGGCGACTGTCGAGCAGTTTGCGAATTTTTATCGCTCAATGCCCAAGCCTATATTAATGTTTTGTGGTACTGGGGCGCGCGCCAAACTGCTGTATCAAAGTGCGCTGATGCAAGGCCTGTTATAACAACAGCCACCGTTTTAGCCGATCAATCACCATGTGTTATAAAACCAACAACACCAATAAAAAAAGGAGCTCTTATGAGCCATCAAGTTAGCTTTACCGGACAAATCACCCCTGATCAAGTACCGATGATTGCTGAAAACGGCTTCAAAACCATCATCAATAACCGTCCAGATGGTGAAGAACCAAATCAACCGACCAGCGCTGATATTGAAGCTGCTGCGAAAGAAGCAGGACTTGCTTATAAAGAGATTTCTTTTGCTGGTAATGAGCTAAATCAAACGCACGTCGAAACGTTTTCGGACTTTTTCAATCAAGCTGAACAGCCAATGCTGATTTTTTGCCGTACAGGCAATCGCTCAAACGGTATCTATGAAGCAGCCAAGCAAATGGATTTGTTAGACGACTAATTCGTTGATTGATGAATTAGGACAATCATCATAGATCATTAATACTTGCGCCCATCCAGATATTGGATGGGCGTTTTTTTCAATTATTACTTGAATGATAGACTGGTCAATTTTCAATATTAAAGACATAATAAAATTCTACTTAGGGCGTGTCCTCATTTTAAAAATGGTGATAAAAATGAGATAAATTGCCGTCAAACAAGGAAAATAGCGCAGATAATATCGAGATATTAGTCAGCTATTTGACGCCGTTTGGCAAGATTTAGCCATTTTTAACCCATTTAGATAACTATCGATTGAATTGAGGACACGTCCTAATACCGCTTAAAAGGATTTTATTATGCAAAAACCCCTACTAATCATCGGCAACAAAAACTACTCATCTTGGTCATTGCGGGCTTGGCTATTGCTAAAGGCCTTTGACGTTGATTTTGATGAGCAGCTGATTGAGTTGCTTCATCCATCCGCGACACCTATTCTCAATGAGTATGCGCCAACAGGCAAAGTGCCCGTTTTAGTCTATGGTCAAGGTGCTGATAAAGTCACGGTCTGGGACACTTTAGCGATTGCCATTCATGCCAATGATTACCTGACAGATATAGATATTTGGACCGGATTAAGAAAATCTGACGCTGACACTACTAATGATAATAGCCACAGAATAAATAGCGCCTATTGCCAGAGTATCGTCGCTGAAATGCATTCAGGACTGATGGGTATTCGTAGTGAGATGCCGATGAATATCAGAGCCACTGCGAAAATACAGCCAAGTGCTGCATGTTTGAGTGATATCGCTCGTATAGAAGATATCTTTGCAGATTGTTTAAAAAGTCGCTCAACAGACAGCTACCTGTTTGGTCAATTTACGGCTGCCGATGCGTTTTTTGCCCCTGTGGTTCTACGCTTGCAAACTTATGCGGATGCCTCAGGCATAAAGTTAAAACCAATGACCAAGCAGTACTGCGAGACAATGCTAAATAACCCTCATATACAAGCGTGGCGAAAAGCTGCGCTCACAGAAACTCGCATCATTGAAGAAGATGAAGCGGGCCAGATAGTCTCATTGATTGGGGCATTGGCGGAGTAAAACTGAATCCAACCCACATCAAACTTTAGGTGAAAGGTTTACTAAATTTTTCATCACACTTAAGATGATAGAGACACAAGGAATGTGATCTATTTAGAAAGTCATTTTAATATGGCTTTTAATTCAACAAGGAATGTTTTATGAGCGGTACTGCTCTGGCTTTACTCCCACTGGCTCTTGCCTACATTATGTTTACCTTAGGAACAGGGTTAAAACCCAGTGACTTTAAGGTTATCGTCAATTACCCCAAAGCTTTTTTTGTAGGCCTCGTCAATCAGGTTATTTTCGTGCCTTTGATTGCTTTGGCAGTGATTTTAGCAATGGCACCACCACCAGAAATTGCTTTTGGTATTATGCTGATTAGCTTTTGTCCAGGCGGTGTCACGAGCAACATGCTCACCTATTATGCCAAAGGCAATGTCGCGCTGTCAGTCGCCCTCACTGGCGTGGTCAGCCTGTTATCAGTCATTACTTTGCCCATCCTAATCACCTTAGCTTTTAACCATTTTATGCAAGACCAAACGGGCTCTATTAGCGCGGTAAAGATTGGCGCTGTCATGTTTCTCTTGACGACGTTACCGGTTACCCTTGGTATGCTCGCTCGCTATAAGTTCACCGATTTTATGGTGCGCAGAAGCAGTATAGTCAGTTCAAAATAAAACTGTTATGGCTAGGACAAATATCATAAAACAATTTAGATAAGTCATTTTCCATCC
>NZ_JASDDJ010000084.1 GCF_030407455.1 Psychrobacter sp. 5A.1 | reverse complement strand
GTTAAACCCTATATAGCATAATTACTTCACCCACTAAAAAAACGTTTGAGGATTAAATCTAAATTAAGGATTTAATCCTCAAACGTTTTTTTCTGCTTATCAAACAGGAGATATTGTTGTCAGGTTGGTCAGCTATATTCTATAAATGTTACACGAAATTACATTATAAAATAGGTATTTTTTATCATTTTATAAGCTTAAAAAGAGCTTTTATCAGATTTTTATTAGTGATGACATGCTTTACAGCCTATGCTAAAGTCCGATTTGTGTTTTGGCTAACAGTTTGACTTCCAATAAATTTATAAGGTTTTAGCGAAATCGTTGATAATGCCGGCCGCCTATGGAATAAGGGTTTGCAGCATAATTATTAGTCACCACAATGTGTATATTCTTGAGTTGTTGAGATTTAATTGACTGCTCTGTTATGGACAACAGACCATTTTGAATTAACCGTAGGTATTAGATTTATGAAACAGGCCTTATTGATTTTGTCAGTACTGGGTATGGGCATAGCACAAACGAGTACTGCTGCTGTAACGACCTTTCAAACAAGTAATAATATAACCAATATTTCTGCGGCATCAAACTACAGTTCGTCAAAAAATATTTATAGCACCAAAAGTGGTGCTTATGTTTCTAGCAATGATGAAATCAGTCAAGCAATTAGCAACTTAAGTGCGCAGGCTCAACAAAAAGAGAAACAGCTTTCGTTATCAAGTAGCCGCTTATATGCTGAAAGACAACAGCAGCAAGTCAATACTATCCCTGATAGCAATTCAGCACCCGCTATCGCTGCTGCTCGCGCTTCACGAGTGGCTCTATCTAGCAGCTCTGGATACTGTGCCCGTTACGTACGTAAAGCACTACAATCAGCTGGTTATGAGTTCACTCCAAATCCTTCAGCCTATCAGTACGCTACTCGTGGCACACTTGATAAAGCAGGTTTCAGCAAAATCAGCAATGATATGCCAACCCAAGTAGGTGATGTTATTGTCTATGATCGCTCATCAAAGCGTCCACATGGCCATATTCAAATTTTCGATGGTACAGATTGGATTTCTGACTTCCGTCAGAACAGTATCAGCCCATACAGTGGTGTCTATGCTTATACGACATGGCGTGATTCAAAATATGTGGATGACGCATCCGCATCAGATCGTAATATCTACCTTGCTATGAATGATAAATAAGACCTGAGAAGTCAGCACAACATATTTATTGCTTTTCTCCAACCCAGTAGTGATCTTACTATCATTGCTGGGTTTTTTTGTGCTTAACATCAGGGTGTATTTAACCTTTCATGATTTGATCAGTCAGAAATAGACACTACTGATATCATTACTCATTACAAGAATTATCGGCAAGCGCGTTTAAGATGCCACATGATACCGCTTGTGCACTACCTGCACATTTCTGGCGCAAAACTGAGAAATTTTTGGATTGCTAGCATTACAAGACAAATTACGAAACGACGCTCATGAAGATGTGGCTTAGCTCAAAGCGTATGGGTAAACCACCCCGAGTTCGTCGTACTCTCTAAGACTGTTTAGTCTCCGAAAACCTGAGGCGGTTCAGATGGTTTTTTGAGAGATTATGACACTCTCAAAGCGATTTGAAGTACTTGAGAAAGTTGATTATGATAGCACCTAAAGATTTACCAGAGTCATATCGAAAGACTAAACAAAAAAATGCCTCTGGGAGTTGACTCCTAGAGGCATTTAGTTTTTAATGTAGCTAACGGTTACAGAGTGCGTCAACACCCTGTAACGAACAAATAAGCATACGCAGTGCGTTATTTGAACAGCATTAAATGCCCGTGTAGGTGCATTTTATCCAAAAACTGCTTTCATATCAACCTTATTCACTATACATTTTAAAAACTGCTTGTTCGCTCGTTACATCCTTGTGCTGCTCTCTTTGTACCCGTTACCCGTCAAATGGGTGGCAGGCCTCGGCGACGACTGCGTTTGACACAGGGGTAAGCTCTCGACAGGGGGTTCTAGACATATTGAGCAACGCAATGAGTGGTTACTCGTGCATATCGTAGCGGTATATTGGGTTTATGCCCTTGCTAGCGTATGACAGCACAGTAGCGGTTAAGAGCGTGTCTAGGCGGTGCTATCAGCCGTAATCTTAACAACCGTAGCTTGATACAGTGATACGGTCTTGATGACGCGATGGGCGATGAAGTCGGCATGACTAATCACATCAAATCCAAGGAATGCACTAAAGCGATTGTGAGTATTTTATCTACTCATAATCGCTTTAGGGTGAGTGTTCCTTGAAATCTGCTCAAGGCTCCAAAATCAGCATAAATTCACTTAGGCTAATTTAAGTAGTATATAGCCCACTCGGCTATATACTATAAGAGTCCAGAGAAAAATTTAGAATAGTTATTATACAGCAGTCACTTATTCAGTGAGTCGATATTGTCATGGTTGATTCATAAGCTTAGTGTGAATAGAACGAGATCTATGCCTTGGGTAAACTACCTCCCAAACTTATAACTGTTCTTTATCTTGAAATCCTAATTAAACTGAAACCTCGAATACTTTTATTTAGTCAGCATCCAAAGTATTATCTTTGTTTTGAATAAGTATTAGAGCATCTTGTGCTTTCTTAAGTTGATCTTGTAACAGAGTCACTTGTTCCTGCTTTGATAAATGACGGCTTGATAGCTCGCTATATTGTTTATTCAATACGCTATGCTCAGCTTCAAGCTTAGCCTGTGTTTGAGTCAACTGATCGTTGAGTCCTGATAGTTTGTTACGCTCAGCGATTATGGCCTTTAACTCCCCTTTAACCTCTGCTGTGTCAGTCGCTATCTCATTGCGTTCAGTAGTGACTTTCTTTAGCTCATCCTTAGTCGCGGTCAGTTCTATTTGCAGACGTGAAATTTCTGCTTTATCGCTATGAGCAGTGGCTTCAAGCGTGGCCACTTTTGATAAGTTGACGTTAAGCTCTTTTGCTTGCTGGTCAAAGCTGCTGTGTAGCTCTGCAAGTTGCACTTGGGCTGCATCTGTTTTAGCTTGCTCAAGCTCAAGCGCGTGCTGAGTATCACTGAGCGTCTGTAACAGCGTATCACGCTCAGCAGTCATTTGAGCTGTACTGATTGCTGCTGCCTCTGCCGTTGCTGTGACTTCATCGAGCTGTACCAACAAATCGGCTTGTTCACTCTCTAGCGTTTTAACCGCCTCTTGCGCCTCATCTGTTTCAGCTTGTGCCTTGGCCTTAATACTCTCTAGTGCCTCACGCTCTTTCACCAAGCGATCATTAGCGATATCAATGGCCGTCTGCCACATATCCGCACCAAGCGCTTGTAAGCGCTCAGTGATACCACTTGGTAGCTCAACCTGTCTGAGCTGCTCTTCTTCTTGGTTATCCTGACGCCAAGACTTCATCGCCTCACTGATGGTTGTGAATGAACCACCGCCCAAAGCCTTACGCACCTCAGCTAATGTTGGCTTAATTCCTTGTTCTTGCAATTGGTCGGCAGTAGCATGAATTTGCTGAATAGTGATGGCCATCATCATCGTCCTTAATTTTGTATGAATAAATATGTAATTGTTGTATATTATGTATGTAGTATAATACAATTTACAATATACTACAATACAAAATATAAAAAAACCTCAAGTGATCTTGAGGTCACGGTCATTAAATTATAGTTAGTGATCCGCTAAGTATTCTTCTAGCGCATTATTGATCATTTCTTGATAGTCACCACCTGTTTGCTTGGCTCTATCCTTAAACTTGGCAATGATACTTGGGTTGATGACGCTCGCTTCAGCAGAGAACGCTTGCGGCTTAATACTGCCACGGATAGCGTTTGACCAATCCGTAACTTCTGGAATATCTGATAAATCAATATTGTCATCACTAAGCGTTGCTAAATATTCTAAGTCCGCTTGTTGCTTTGCCGTTAGTGGTGGTAAATCGTCTATTTGATAGCTAACCTTGTTCATATTGCCTCCTCTCACTCTTTGTGGCACGCCTAGCCGAGATAATGCGTATAACCTCGCCACCATCTATGTCTGTCTGCGTATGGGCTACTAATAAGACTGCTGTGCCGTCTATTGTACCCAGCGCCTGCCACCGCTCCTCACCATTTTCATACCTGTCTTGCTGACGCAGGCATAAAGGATCTAAAAAACCCGGGTAGCTGCCTCAAATGATAAACGGTGTTTGCACTGATTGGTGATGTTTTTTTGTTCATCCCATTCAAATCTAATACTCATCTTTTCTCTCAATCAGTATGCTCTTTATAGATTGGCAATTCATCTTGACTGACAGCTGCTACTTTCTGATACTCAAAAGATAGTGGCACTTTATTGGTTTGCGCCACTTGGGTCAAAAATAATTTGATCGCTTGAGACGGTGTTAATCCATAGCTTTCAAATACCGAAAAAGCATTTTCTTTTAGCTCTTGATCGAGCCTAATATTATAATTAGTTGTCGTCATAACATCACTTTTAGCTTATTTATGTACATATAATATAAGCCATTTGTATAGGCTACGCTAGCTCAATTACTCTTTTTTTCTTTGCTATGATTTCTGCTTAGGGAACGTATAGCCTATCGCCAGTAAGTGCTTTTTGTGGGTCTTTAAAAAAGCCTCATCTCTTAATTGAGTGTGTAACCAACTAATAACTTCTTGAGTGCTTTTACCTGATGGTGCGTAACTACCAAACGGTGAGTAGTTAGCCAACAAAGGGGCAAAACGATCAATTTGCTTAACGGTTAGAGGTGGGATATCTCTATCCTCATTATTCTGATTTAGGCCCTCCTGTCCTTTTTTCTTAGTTGGCTTGGCCTTGACGGTGAATGTCAAACCTGTAACTGTGCGTCCACGTTTGATGTTTTCATAGGTGATTTTGATGTCGGTTTTCTGATTAATTTCTTTTATGGGCCCATCAACTGCATTCTCTTTCAAATTGTTGATGCGCTCATACGACTTAGGCGTGCCAAGTTCTTGCCTATATTGATCTAAAGTCATAGAAAAACCACCCTTCCCCTCAGACTTTTTTGCTAGATGGTAAAGGTCTAACGAGTAAGTCAATTTGAGGTTTAAGATATCTTCTTTTAAATATTTAGTGTAAGGGTTGAGCTTATCAAAAACCTGAAGTAAGTATATTACCTCATCTGTAAAATGCATCGATATATAGCCATCTGCATATTTCGACCTGATTAGCCATTGAACCTCTGTATCATCACCATCCTTATCCTCATAAATGAATGTACGCTTCATTAATTTTTTGCTAGCTGATTTCATTTGCTTATAAGCCGAGTTTCTATCTATTCCGCTAAGCTTAGCAAATTCAGAAGACGCAACCTCTATCGGTGTTTTTTCAGTAGCATTATTAACCCTAACCAATGGGCTCGCTAGAATAATGATGCGCTTCTCATCAATAGACATCTCTCTAAAAGCTTGAGTAATTTTATTCTGCATAACAATCCATTTTTCAGGATATTTTTTTTCGTATAGCTCGACATCATTCATTATGACAACCTCATTATGCTAGTTACTTTAAGATACTAGCATAATGCGGGATAAAAGTAGCATTTAAACGGGATAAAAGTAGCATAATGCGGGATAAAAGTAGCATAATGCGGGATAAAAGTAGCATAATAGAGTGCGTAACCCTTTAATAGCAAAGCTTACAGACTGTCTAAAAGTCTTTAAAAGTTTTTAAAAGTAAAAAATATATTTTTATTTTAAATAATAAGGAAAAAACCAAAAAACCGACGGATTTAAGATGATAATTTGATCGACCAATCACTTGTAAAACTGATCAGTAGCTCAGAATGCAATTGTCCATTTACTTAATGTTATTCCACGTTCGCATGGTTCGGATCAAGCTTAGATCTTTGAAGATCTTCAAAAGCATGGTCAAAGATATTTTGAATATCTTCGTCTGTCATTCTGGACAACCCTGTTTTCACATTCTCAATATCAGTCTCATTTTTTGTAGATAGTTTGTCTTCATTTTCAGTAGCCATTATCGACACATCTGTAAACACTTATCAAACCGTTGCTAAAAAGCCTAGAAACCACTCTTATATACGTTTTACGCTCTGTCCGATACGATGGTAGCTAAAGCTATTCTAAAACGCTTAAAACAGCCGATAACCGTCTCCTAACCTTTCGCTAATTAGTAGACGATCCAGCTGTACCTTCAATTAGGCGATTTCTAGCAGCTACTGTGCTGATGAGTAAGCATCAAGCAATGAACCGTGGTCACTGTCCTGACTGCTTTTAGGTGGTGTAAAGCTGCTTGGTGTTTCCTTAGCCTCACTTTGCATCTTATGAGCGATTGATTTTAAAAACTCACGGTGCTTTTTTAAACGAACGTACCTTTCATTATCATGGGCGTCTAAAAATATAGCTTGTAGTTCATGATTGTCATCATCGTCTAATGCGTTGGCTAACCATTCCCCCAACACCTGATGTGCCTCAAGTCTGTCCTGATTGATTTCTTTTTTAATAGCCTGTAACTGCTTTATCTTATCTGCGAATAGATCATCTGATATTACTGACATTATCTCATCCTTTTCTAGTCAACTATGATAGAGTTGATCCTAGCAGTGTACACATAGGGATGCAAGGTAGTAAAATACACAAGACCACATTGTTTCGTGGGCGCAGTAGTATTTTAACCCTCTGTTAAGAGCGAACTTAGGAGTTTGTGTAAAAAAGACCCACAAGGGGTACTGTTTTTTTACATAAACTCCGTCGTTCGGCAGGGGGCGAACCCCCTACAACCCCCAAAAAATCATCTCTCAATATTGGGTTTTTTTGCTATGAATAATAAAGGGTTTCATCTGTCGGTTAGCGCCGTTAGTAAGGCGAAAAATCATAGCGTGGTGGCAAAGTCGGCTTATAATTCTGGCTCAAAACTGGTTGATGAGCAGTCAGGAGTCGTCCACGATTACACCAGTAAAGCTAAAGACAAAATCTTAAATTTAGTGGACAGTGATGGTACTAAATACACGCAAGTTATTGAGAAAAATGTGATGCATACGGCGTTGATAACGCCAACTCTTGCTGGGGATTTGGCGGTAACGCGTGAGGGGTTTTGGAATGATATCGAACGTATTGAGACTCGTAAAAACGCGCAATTGGGTACTGAGATTGACATGATGTTTCCTGAGGGGATCACGGCTGATCAGCGCATGGTGCTGGTCGAGCGCTACGCTCAAACCTTATCTGATCGCTATAATGTGCTTGTCGATGTGGCCATCCATCGACCCCACAGTCATGAGAAACATGTGGGGAAAGGTGAAGTGGTTGAGCTGACCAGTAGTAACTTTCATGCCCATATTTTACTCTCAAGCCGTGAAGTATTAGCGGATGCGGATAAAGGTTATGTCTTATCGAAGCGTAAGAATTGGACACAGTGGTCAACCGGTGAGCGGCTATCCAAAGGACTAAATGGGCGCGGTGATGAGCTTAAATATCAACGCACCCTTTGGGCGGATATGGCTAACGAGCTATTGCCTGAGAATAAAGCGATCAATGAGAAATCGTACCGTGAGCAGGGCATTAATCGTTTACCAAAAATGAAACTGGGCAAGTCATTGTATAAGGATGTCTTAAAAGGTAAGCGCTCAGTGATTCATGAATACAACGAGACAATTGATGAGATCAATGCCTACATCGAAAAAAATGGTCTGGTAATTGAGTATGACGACAAGGGTCGCATTGATCTTGAGAGCAACGCACAAGAGGTTAATGGCGTTACAGTGCATTATAAAAAGCGTAAACCCTTTGCGCGACTTGAGCTTAGTAACATTCGCTTGGTGGATCCCGCCGCTGAACTGACACCCGCTACCCTTAAAAAGGACAGTCAGACTCATAGTGATGCGGCCAATGATGACGTACTTGATGAGCTTTTAGTGATCTCAGACGATTTTGAGCAGCAAAAAAAGATGGTACGCAGCGCCTTATTCTCAACCATTGATAGGCTGCATGAAGAGTTAGCACACCAGTCTAAACAGACCATCACTATTGACAAAAATATTAAAAGCACACCGAGGTTCACCGAAGAGGTGGGACAGGATTACAGCACGTCCCGCCAAAAAATGATTGAGCTTACCAAGCAAATAAACACAAAAGAGAAAAGCGAGGCTCTAAATGAGGCTTTAGCGTTGGTTGAGCAGTTTAGACAAGACGACACCTTACAAACGGGCCGCGCCGTTACAAGTCTTGAGAAGCAACTGTCACAGATTGATAAAATAGTGCTGAACAATAAAGCGGTGCTAAAAAAGCTGATCCCGCTTAATAATGAAGTCGTTGCTGACTACAAAGGGTTAAAGGCCACCCTAAAACCATTTGCCGCAAAGCTGAATAAACTGGCGACTGGCTTTAAAGCACTTGATGAGATTGATATTGAAAAATCCGACTTATCCTTACAGTGGGATCAAGCGTTTGCGGATCTACAAGAGATAGACGTCACCAATAACATGGACACTTATCATAAGTTTGCCGCATTTGCAGATCTGGATGTTGAGCGCCTTAAATACCTTGAAAAAGAGCGTGAGGCGCTCAGTACGTTAAAAGCAGTAGAGGTAGACGCGGATGCTTACACTCGTTTAACGGCATTGACCGCTGATGTTAAAGCGTTTAAGACCACAAATAATGAAGACATCAAACAGTTAAAGCAGCAAATTAATACCAGTCAAAAAACCTATCAGCGCCTGTCGCCGTTTTATGAGCAGCGTATCGCCTTACTGGATCAAAGTGAAGCTGTGATTGTGCAAGATGATGACCTATACGATGAGATTACCCGTACCAAGACCACTCAATTGAACGCAGATCGGCTTGATGACTGGCGCAACCGTACGATGGTGCTTCACCACCAGCTCAATAAAGCACATGAGCAAGCAAAGCTTAAGGAAGAGGCTGAGCGCGCACGAGAGGAGGCTTTAATCAGGCGGCGAGTAGCTTTACAACAGAGACGGCAGCAGGCATCTCTTAAGCGTCAGCGAATCAATGAGACCAAAGCATATCGAGATCGATTTGACAATTTAGTGGTACGGGTGCGTGACCGCGTTGATACCCTTGATTTTAAGGCCGTTGATGCACCGATCGAAGTGATCAACGCGGCTGAGGCGGTTGCCGCACAAGCATTTATATTCACCACTCTAAAACGCGCTGACAGCTTTACGACACTACAAAAGAGTTTACGAGACACCGATGCCAAAAAAATTGCAACGCAGGTGCAGAAGGCAGCAACATCGCTGTGGCAACAGCTTGAGCGCTTGCCTGACAATCAAGATAAGGTCGAGGTATTAACCCAGATCAATGAGCGCTTTGAGCACGTTCCTGCTATCACCATAGATGCGGCAACGCTCACGCAAACCGTGACAGATCATTTGCAAAAAACGAAGAGCGCTATCCAAGCGCATGAACAAGCACAAACACGCCGCTACCCATCACCACGTCCATTTTAGGCGGCATTATGATAATGAGCATCCCATGAATAAAGACAATAGCAATGAGCAGGACATTCACGACGAGCTTATTAATCTCGTGACCAGACTCAAACCTGTGATCGAAGCTCTGCGAGCACTGATTGGACAAGCTGACGATGTAGTGGCAACGCGCCTTGATCACTCTCTTAGCCGTATCGATACCAAGATAGATGAGATGACTTCAGTTACTCAAAAGCTGGATGGTAGCGCAAGCAGTGCCTCGAAGGCATTGAGTCAGTATCAAGAACTTGTATTAAAGCAGCTTCAAGCGGCAGTGACCACCTTTACTGACACTGAAATGCCGCGTCGTTATGATGACAAAATAGCGGGTATCATCACCGATATGAAACAGCAGATTGATACGGCTGTACAGGCGGTCGTCACTGCTAAAAACGCCAGCATAGAGGCGCAAGTGATTACCATGCAAGCGGTGGCTGATAAGCTTGGCGCTAGTGCGGACAGTCTTGCACTCTTTACCAATCAGTACCAAGCTGGTCATAAGCAGATTATTACCGATATTGAGGCGCTTGAGACCGCTACAAAAAAGCGGATTGGAGAAGTAAAAGAGGAGGCTGAAAAAGACTTGGATAAGATTTACAAGTCTATTGAGTCCATGAGTATTAAAAGGATAGCAGCAGTGGCCGCCGCCTGTATGGCAGCTGTGATAATAAGCCTTGTGGCCCTGATCTTTTGGTATGTGCCAAGCTTTGATGAGATTGCAGAAATGAGACAGCAGCAAGCAGAGCTACAGCGCGGCATCGATGAGCTTGAAACGGGTTGGAAACAGGCCTTTAATAATGCTCAAAGTGCGCAGTTTATTTTGGCTTGTGATGTTAATAAAGAGCAGCCTGATGCAATCAGCTGGTGCGTTAGAGCAGACAGTAAGAGTGTTTTGAGAGATGAGAGAGGCTTTGTTTATTATAAAATAGCTGGGGTGCCGCGTGCAAAGCCGACTGAGTAAAGACGTATGGTAATAGCGAGCTATATTGCCCAAAAGTGCGTCTTCTGAAACATATAAGACTGAAAAAAGGCTTGTTTGATTGTCGTTATCTTTGTCTATATTAAAAAGCCAGATAATGACACTTTATCTGGCTTTAAGGGTTATTGTTTCTTGTTAAACAAGAAGTCTGTAAATATAAGCTAAAGTGACTAGGCTGCTTGGTCAGTATGAGCTGTGACCAACTCTATAAAAGCAGTTTCAAGGGTACTTAACGCATAATCATCAATCATAAGACCGTCATCTATCTGTCGTTGCACCCAGACATAAATCGCTTCATCATTATAAAGAATAGCGTCAACACCAAGTAATGATGCCAGTTGTACGCCTTGCTGTACTTGTAAGCTGAATAACAGCTGAGAGGCTAAAGCTTTAGTCTGTTCACTAAACCAAGCGCAGCTGTTGAGCCGAGATAGATTGTTATTCATTGGTATTCTCCTGTAGATTATTGTGTATAAATAATGGATAAAATGACTTACTAC
>NZ_JASDDJ010000083.1 GCF_030407455.1 Psychrobacter sp. 5A.1 | reverse complement strand
GGGAATAGCTCAGTGGTAGAGCATAACCTTGCCAAGGTTGGGGTCGAGAGTTCGAATCTCTTTTCCCGCTCCAAATACTTAAAAAGCCTCACTTAACAGTGAGGCTTTTTTTCATGCGTAAGTAACTGTTTATAATGCAGTTTTATTAAATACTCTACTATATGGTAGCCAGTTTGGTAGCCATTCTTATAGCTACCTGTAGCTTTCAATGCTTTTATAGCACTCCGAAAAACTAGCCTTACTTCATTCTCTTAACACTAGTAACCCCATCAAACTTAGTTAAGCAGCTCATATAATAATCTTCTATCTCGTGATACTCAGTGAATAGCCGCTTGTAGGTTTTATAATGCATGCCTTTAGGTTTTCGATAAGGGTTTTCATGCCACTTCAAACGCTTTCTAATACTCTCCATACGGTTATCGGGTCGCTGGTAAGTATGTTGTAGCTGGCTATAGTAACTAAGCCCTAAGCAATGCCTACAAACGTAAAGCCCTGCACAATACAGCACGCCTACACGCTTGGCACACTTCGGGCACTGCCACCAGTAGCGAACGCCGCCATAATGGCAAGGTGTGGTAGTTATCTGTAATTTGTAGCTGTAGGGTTTGCCTCTGTAGTTATAAGAAAAATCAAAGTAACTTATAGTCCCTTGCTTACTTGCTTTTTTAATATGCTCTTTGTAGTCAGTTATTGATAATTTTTGATGACGGTCTAAACAGCTAGCTGTAGCATTTTTTGGCATAGGTTGTCTAAATCATTAATGAAGTTCGCCTAACTCTATCATGACCTATCTGTTTATGTCTTTATTTTGGTTTTGAATGTAAGGTTTAGTAAGGTTTGGGGTTCAGGTTTTATCAGGTTCTTGGCTGTGCAAAATGTTGGGTTTTGTTAGGTTTTGAATAACAAGTTTTGACAAGTCGGCGGCTGTATTAATCGGTTTTGAATGTACGGTTTTATACGGTTCTAACCTTGTGGTAATCATGGGGTGGTAGGTGCTGCCAGTAATGAAATGAATGTGAGGTTTTGTGAGGTTCTAACGTGTCCGAAAACTAGCCGTAATCTTGCCGTTGTTCTCATGCTCGTACTTGTTAAGAAACTACCCTTTGCATGAGATAGGCGCAAAACTGCTCACATCTAAAACCTTATGGAAACCTTAGTTTCTTTACACTATAAAAAGGGCTTGATCTGTCCATTGAGTACCACTCATTTAGTTTTAAACCTTAACATAACTTAACATGCTGGCATGTCGGCAAACTGTTTTGAATGTAAACAAATGACAACATGCTGCCCATGATTTGCAAGTGAGTATTGAACGCCTAACCTTAGGTTTCCCTTAGGTTTTTGCAGTCCATAAAAAAAAGCAGACGATAAACGCCTGCCAATATAGTTTTATACCTACAAAAAGTCGCTAAAGTTGCTAAAGTTCGCTCTATCCCTTTATTTATAAGGCGTTTGGCTTAGCTTGCCACCTGCTAAGGGTCGCTAAAGTTGCTATAGTTCTGCTAACGTTCGTCTGTATTGGCTAAGTTTAGCGATAGATTAGCAAGTCTAGCAATGCTTAGCAGTCATACAGCTAAAGTAAAGCCCTTAACTGGTAAGGGCTGTAGGTAAGTTTAGCAAGTTTAGCGGCTTTTACTGGTTGCTAATCATTAATAAGCTTAGGATTAACATACACTAAGCGGCGGCGGCCCTCACTTTCTAGCCTGATATGTCCCATGCTTTCTAGGTCATCAAGTAAGTAATTAAGCTTTTTACCTCTTAGCGCATTGGGTGCATGCTGTGTCACAAAAGACTTGTTTAATACCGCTGGGTTTTTACCTTTGGCCTTGTCTATTAGCCATACGCTTAGCTTTTCAAGGTCAGTTTGTTCACCTGTTGGCGTTGCATCTTGATAGCGCAAGCGTTCGGCCGTTGAGTAGCTAACCAACATAAAAGCCCGTTTAATGTCATCGGTGGTAATGGTCTTACGCTTATCAAAGAATGCTATCAATGTGGCTATGCGGCTGGCATTTTCTGCCATACGTGAGGCATACGCTTTTAAATACTCTAATGGCATGCTCTTAGCTTGCTGGTTCTCTATTGCCTGCATATGCTCATAGAATACTTGTTCTGTCTGTTTGTCCTGCCAGCACATTTTAAAGCGTTTAGGTGCTCCTTTCTCATCGGTGGGCGCGTTACTGTCCACGGGGTCTAGTAGGTCGTTGCATCTGCTCCAATAGGCTTGTAGGTCGCTATCCATAAATGGGCTTTGCTGCCTGCGCTCTATATCGTCCCATGTTCTATAACCTTGCAAGCTGTTAGGACATGCAATTAAGGCCCTTGCTAAAAAGCCTTGCTGGTTCATCATGTCATCAGTTAAGGCCGGTTCTAATATAATGCGTTGAGCCATTAACATTAATGTCATACGCACGTTATAGGCTTTAGTGCGTGGGTTGGCATAAGCGTTCTTTTGTGATCGTGTCCGGTTCACTTCACCGCCGCTGTAAAGGTCGGTAATGGCTGCTAGTGCGTTGCCGGCTGTGTCACCTTTCATTGTATGACCATTAAAGAATTGGGCCGCGTCATCAGTGGACCATGATGCATCTGTAATTTCACCATTAACAAACTTATCGAGTACCGGCTCAATAGTGGCATCTTTAAATAGCCGTTCGGGGTTGTGGGGTGCTGGCTCATTGGCTTGGTAGTCTTTGAGTTCTGCACCTTTTAAGCTGGCAAGCTGTGCTTTGTGCTCCTCATGCCTTGTTATATATTGCTCATACTGTTTCTGCTCATACTCTTTTATTTTATGGTGGCTTAAGTCCATAGCTTGCGTTTTGCCGCTGCCACTTTCCCCCTCAGTGATTAAGATCAGGCTTGCCGGCATATGCTTATAGCCAATAGGTGCATCAACGTGGGCCTGTCCCATGTGGGCTAATGCGCCTAAGATACATTGACCGGCCATTGCATCAGGCACTTGCTGATAATAAGCTATTTTCTTAATAACCTTTTGTAGCAGTCCGTCCCATGCTTCTATTGGGTAGCGTGTCGGTTTGCTGGGGTCGCTTGATAGCGGCTCAGGTGTGGGCCATGCTGTGCTTTTAAGGTCGATTATCTTTGTATCATCAAGGGCTAATATGGCTTGATAGCTTAACGGGCCATACTCTAAGTGCTCTAATACGGTGCGTTCACTGGTAATAACGGCCCTCACGTTTGAGCCTATCAGTGGTTTTATAAACTTGTCTTTAACGTCCGCTGTGGTCATCACGGTAACGGGTGCATCTTGTGAAAAATGCTTAACCATGTCATTAAATGACCATTCATCACGGCTGGCTAGTATTGTTACCGGTTCACCTAACATGAAATAAGACAGTTCTACGGCATCAGCTATATTATCAACGGCTATTAGTTCGTGGGTGCTATCCATCGTGCCAATGATAAAAGCGGCCGTTTCAAAAGGATCAGTCACTACATAGTCTTTGGGCTTGCCGTTTGGTGGCATGCATAACAAGTTTACCGGCTCATAGTCTTTGTTATGCAATACTAGGCCCACCATGCCAGTGGTTAGTAGCTCACCTTGATTTACTGACAAATTAGCCTTAATATCTAGTAGTCTGTTAGGTTCTAAAATATCGTGTAATTTCTTTAGCAGTTCGTCATCTTGTAGCGTTTGCGCCGTTGCTGGCTGATGTTCACCTAAAATGCTAACTAAGCCCGCCTTGCCGCGGGTTTTTTCTTGGCTGTCGGTTTGTGGTGTGGTCATCTGTCACCCTCCTTGCCGTCATCATCATATGATTGCTGTATCTTGTCCGCTGCCCGTTTTATTTGGTAGTAGCGTTGCATCTCTTTATCACGCCTTTTCTGTTCCCTGCCATGTATTGATTTAGCATAGGCAAGTTGAGCGTCCATGAATGTTTTAGGGTTATCGCTGCTCATAAGTTACCCCTTGCGCTTTTACTTGCTGGCAAGCTACTAATGATATTAGTAAGCCAATGCCTATAACCCATGCCATAAAGACGATAAACCTAAGTAATAAGCCGCGTCTTTGCGGTTGGCTGGTGCTGGGCTGCCCGTGGTCGGCTGTTAGATTGGTTCTGTTATCTTTGGTCATTTCTTACGTCCTCCACGTTAAAGGCTATTTCTGCTATGCGTGTGGATAGCTCTTTTAGTGACTCCACTTGTCGGCTGCCTGTAGGTAACGCACAGCGTAAAGCTAGTAACTCGTTTTCTACTTTTACTATCTCTATCAGGCTATTAATGGCGGTCACATTGGCGTGCAAGGTAATGATGAGCTGGTCGATAAAGTCATCAGGTATCATCAAATAACCCTGTTCTTTTAGCCCGTCCATGACTTGAGTTATAAAGTCGTTATCACTCATGGCTTGTTGCCTCCGCTTGGTACGGTAATGCGTGTTCACAAAACATCTCGCTAACAATACCTGCCAGCTCGCTATTGCTCAGTAGTGCTGCTTTGACTGCCACAAGTACGCCTTGGCTAACATCGTCTTTTGTATTGATAGCATCTAGCGCGGTGGCTAGATGGTCGGTATCGCGGTAAATGTCCTGTATGCGGTCATACATAAGACGTAAGTAAAGGCTATCCACAGTTACTAGGCGTTCGGCTGGGGTGTCGATTGATATGCTAGGGTGGTTATTCATTTGGTCACCTCATCGGCTGCATTAGTAACGGGTGTATCAATCCAATAGACGTTCCAGTGCTTGCCGTCTTTATCTACTCGCTTGCGCTGTATGGTTAAGCCTGTATTTTCTAGCTGATTAATGCGAGTGGGTAGCGTGGCTATTCTATAAAGTTCGATAGCTTGCCAGCGTGTGATTGATTGGCCTGTCAAAAGATGATCTTTAATGATTTGGTTTTGAGTGCGTTTTGGCTTATCCATGACTATATCCCCTCATTAGTAGCGTTTAGATAGTCCACAATGTCGCTACCTTTGAAGTAGTAAACGCCATTGATAGATAACGGCTTTGTGATCTTGTCCGTTTTAATCCATCGTCTAATAGTTTCAGGGTGCTTATGGAATACATCAGCTATTTGCTTAACCTGATAAAGCTCTTTTGGGTTCGCCAATAGGTAAGCTAGGTTTAGCTTGTTGAGGGGTGCTGTGGGGGTAGTGTTAGGCATTGCCTTAACTCCTATTCAGTTAATGAAAGTTGTTAAGGCTTATTGTGCGATGTGGGGTGTTGTTAAAAATTAAAGTTAATTAATTAAAGTTAAAGTTAAGGTTTTTTCAGCGGTTGCTTGTAAAGAATGTCCGTATGTTCTTGAATAGACTTACTGATTTTAGCTATGTTCGCTTTTAGCCCATTTGTATCTTCATCAGCTATCTGTAGGTCGTCAATTGCAAACTGATAAATGGCATTGCTGATTTGCGTGGCATTTGGTTTGTTGTCACCAATAGTATAAGCGCTAGATTTTCTAGCAAGCAATAAAGCTAATACTGCTATCAATTTACTATCTTGATTGCGACTATTTGTAATTTGATTTTCACTGATAAGCTGTTCATCTTTTTCGTGATCTTCGCTAGGGTTATATTCACCACTAGCCGCCCATTCTATTTGCCTAGTAATGTAATCTAAACTTATTGTGAGGGCCTTATCATCATGACCCTTTGCAGTATTGCTAGCCTGTTTGCTATTACTCTCTTCTAAGCTAAAATTCATCCATGTTAAGCCCGTTCTTACAAGTGGGTGTTTAAGTTTGGTCTTAACAGTGACATTATCACAGTCATATATAGTGTAGCTATATTTTGTAGCCTCTCTTATGTCTATATCAAAATCTTTTAAATAATCCAACTTATCTAAGTCTTCGAATGCTAGAAAAAAATAATCGTCTACTAACTTATAAGAATGTGAATAAGACTCATGGTCTATATCGTTTTCAAACTCATGGTAGGCATGATAGGTATCAATACTAATTTGACTAAAAAAATCCACGATGTTCTTATCTTTGCCTTTCTTTTTCTTACATTCGTAAGTTCTATAATGTTTATCTACATTATAAGAAGTAATATCTTGATCAAAGCCATTATAGAGTAACCATGAAACAACTGTTTCCACGGGTTCTTTCTGTGTGAATGCTAGATATAAAATAAAGTTTTTTATTGAAATATAATCTTGCTCAAAATCCTGTTTTGGTTTGTCCATTAATCCCATATCATCACACCTTTACACACCTTTATATAAAATAAGGTGCAAGGCGCTGGCTGCTTTAAGGTGTGTAAATCGCTGCCGTTCGGGTAATTAGTCCTAGCCTTGCATGTTCATTGTAGCGGTGTTATCCGCTAGATAGGGTTATGCTGTTAATCGTCTATCGCGTCTTACTAGGCTTTCATAATAGCCAGTGATCTTTAAAGTGATATTGTCATGCTTTTTAGATAGGCGTTGCATCTCTGTAACTGCCAACTCATAAGGGAATGAGTTCATTAATGTTTTGCCGTCATCTGTTTTAAAGTCGATAGGCTCACCATCTTGTAAAATAGAATAACAAGGTGAGTATTCAAAGCCGTCATATTCTGCACCATCAGGCGGTAGGTTATCCCAAAATGCGCGGTCATCTAATTGCTGGCGTGTTGGCTTGGTGTCTAGTGTAATCATGATCTACTTCTCCATTGGTGGGTTTTGTTGGTTAGGTTTTAGCCGTGGTTCTGTTTGGCTGCTTTCTTAAAATCTGCATGAATGACATTATCAAACTTGCCAGCCTTTATATCATCTAGGTAGTTTGCCCATGCTGTCATCATATTAGCTTTTTGATGTAGTAAATCCATACGGCTATAAGCAGTGCCATAAGCGTTAAGCATGCGGTGGCCTAGTGCCAGTTCGGTTATCAGTTCGTCATAACCTAGCCGCTCCATTAGCATAGTTTTTGCGCTACTTCTAAAACCGTGTGGGCTGTGAATATCTTTATAGCCTAGTCCGTTATTCATTAAGTCACTATTCAATACTTTGTTGACTTCTTGGGTATGGTGGTAAGGCTCTTTTTTGCGTCTAGGGTTATGAAATACATACTCGCTATCACCTGTTAAGGCTTGCATCTGCTTTAATATAGCAATGGCTTGCGGTGCTAGTGGTATAACGATACTGGCCACCATATCGCCTCTATTGCCAGACTTTTGCGGTTTAAACTCCCATTGTTTTTTAAGCCAGTTAATATCACTCCATTTCATAGTACAAGCATCACCAATGCGAACAAACGTAAGCGATAATAGCTGTAATATTCTTTTATTATAAAGCTGGCTTGCATCGTCTAGCTGGTCAATATCTCTTAGCAGTTCGGCAAACTCTTTAGGGTCTGTTAATGATGGGCGGTGTTGTGTTTTGGGGCTTTTAAGCGTTCCTTGTAGGTCGCTTGCTGGGTTGTACTCAATAATCATATGAGCCTTAGCTATTTGTAAAATGCTTTTAAGTATGATCTTAGCCCTTAACCCTTTGTTGAGATGCGTTTTTTGTATATCTTGAATAAATCTTATAACGATACTTGGCGTTATATCTGTTACTTTCATATGCCCTAGTTTTTGTTTGATGGGCTTAATTAGTAGCTGATTGTTATATATTGTTTTTGCGCTCAGGTTCTTACTATCCTGTAATGCTTGCCACTCATTAATGAAATGATTAAGTATGTTTTGACGATCGGTTATTTCTTGCCGTTTCTGTGTTTCTTTGTTCTCTAAAGGGTCTATATCTTTGGCTAGCAGTTGCATATTGTCGTTGTGATATTGACGGGCATCGGCAAGGCTTAACGCTGGGTATTGTCCTAGCGTCATATAAGGGCGTTTGCCAGTAATTGGGTGGGTATAGCGATGTCTAAAGTCGGCTGTAGCGTCTGGGCTATCTTTATGCGGTCTAACTCTTAGCTCTAAGCCCTTATAGCCAGCAATAGGATAAATAGTTGTCTTGCCAGCTTGAGTAGCTTCTCTTATGGCCTTTGGTATTTGTGAGTCTAGTTTTATCTCTTGCTTTGCCATTGCCTTAACCCTTTTTGATAGCCATTCTGGTAGCCACTTTGGTAGCCATTTGGAATGTTTTATATTATAGAATAATGTTGTACGTTGTAGTACATGATATATCTATAAATGCTCAATATCAATAGAATAAAGGCTTTAAAGGGTTATTTTGTTATTCCTTAAGTTATGAAGTTGTATGATGTAAATTGAAAAAAGCCTCTTAACAGTGAGGCTTTTTTTTGTCCAATTTTCAAGGCCTGTAGCGATTTTTCAACAAAACTATCTTGGTAATAATTAAGAAAAACTAACGAATTAAAAAGAGCATTTTTGGAACGGTGCCCACTTGGTGCCCAAACCGTGCCCTCCCCTAAAACTACGAATACGTATCTGACCACAACCTCGCTTTTTTTGGCTAAAAAACCATCATGACACCTAACCTAGTAAATTTGGCACTATGATGATTTTTGAACCCAACCTCAATTCAGCAAAAAACGTATTTTTTAGAGGCCTAAATTTTCCGAAATCCACTTCAGTTTTATAACATTCAAAATTAATTGTCGCTTAACCAGTGATGACTACAACCTAACATTAAAAAAAATTAGACCGAGTAAAATACTTATCGGCACTAAGCTTAACGATTTTCAAGACATTTCGAACAACCATCCTAGTAAGCATTCTAACTTTCTTCTGAAGCCCCTTCCTCACAAACTCCATCTTCTTCATAGAGGATAATATCTCCAGGTGTGCAATCTAGAAGCTTACAAAGCTCATTTAATGAATCAAAGTCTATTCTAGTGACTTCATTATTGTACATCCGATATAAAGTAGATCTTCCTAGTTTAGACATCCTGTCAGCATCCGCTACACGAATGCCTCTTTGTGCAAATAAAACAGGTAAATTGAGCTTAATCATACATAGAATCCTTAAAGTGATAATAAAGTGCTTGCAAGTGATAATATTTGCATATAATATGTACTCATTAGTGATAACTAATAACCCACTAATAGTAAATTTATTTCACATGGAGAACTATTATGTCACAGACCTATCTCACTACTCAAGAATTGGCTGAGCGTATTAAATACGACGCACGTACTATCCGTAACCAACTTAAGGACACTGTTTTGATTGAGAACATTCATTACATTCGTCCTTTTGGCGGTCGTAAGATTTTATATGTCTGGGAGCGCATCGAAGAAGATATGTGCAAACCTGTCATGAGCGCTATCAATGGCATGGCTTTACAGTAATTTTTATATAAACAAGGAGTTAAACCAATGGCCTCAATAAGATCGAGACGTGGCAAGCTATTTGTAGATTTTCGATATATGAATATGCGTTGCCGTGAGACAACAAATCTCACAGACAATCTAGCCAATCGAAAGAAGCTGGCTAAAATTATCGAAAAAATGGAAGCAGAAATAACCCTAGGCATCTTCGACTACGCTGCTTACTTTCCAAAAAGTGAACGGGCACAGGAGATGACAGCACTGGCTGATAGAGCAGAAGCTTGTATCAGTCGCAATCCGACCTTTAGGCAGTTTTCAGAGATTTTTTATGAGGAGAGGAAAATTGAATGGCGACCGAGCTATCGGCAAAAAATAAAGATTATTCTTGATAAGTACTTGTTGCCTGAGTTTGGTGGTAAAGCAGTACATGCCATAAAAAAATCAGACTTGCTGACCTTCCGTAGCTCCCTCGCCAAAGTTCGTTACGGTAAAGATGGTCAGTCAAGTCTGTCAGTAGCACGAATCAATCAGATTATGATACTACTTCGTATGATACTAGAAGAAGCGTCAGATCGCCATGAGTTTGAGATGCCTTATAAAAATATTAAGAATCTTAAACAAGCTCGTCCTGATGTAAACCCGTTTACATTGAGTGAGGTATGGCTGATTTTAAAACATGTCCGTGCTGATTATAGACCCTACTACACCATTCGCTTTTTTACCGGTATGCGTACCAGTGAGATTGATGGGCTTAAGTGGGACTGCATTAACTTTGATCGCCGTGAGATCAGTATTAAAGGGGCGTTAGTAAACGGTGAAATGGGACCAACGAAGACGTTAGGCTCACAACGTGATATTGCAATGTCGCAACTGGTGTACGACGCTTTGTTAGAGCAGAAGCAACGTACCTATGGTAAGTCAGAGTTCGTATTCTGCAACTCACAGGGCAATCCGATGGAGTATCGCAATGTGAACCGGCGGGTATGGAAACCCACACTTGCCCTACTCGGCCTGAAACACCGACGTGCTTATCAGACTCGGCACACAGCAGCTACACTTTGGCTGGCTGCTGGTGAGAATCCTGAGTGGATAGCTCGGCAGATGGGTCACAGTAGTACGGAGATGCTGTTTCGGGTGTATAGCCGCTATGTGCCTGATATCACCCGACAGGATGGCTCAGCAATGGATAACTTGCTATTAGCGAGCAAAGAGAAGCTGACCAGTGCATCAAATAGCTTTGAAACTGAAGAAACAGCTACGAGTGCACAAACAGACAAGGAGACGTCACAATGACAATTATCAATTATGAAGAGCTGTTTGCTAAGTTTAAACCTGATGGCGCAATCAGTGGAGATGCGAATGAGATTGCTAATGTACTGATGCGTGAGTTATATGTTTCATCGGGTCATAACCTCGCACGCTTCTTAGGAGTGAAGTCTTGCTTTAATAACGATATGGCATTGCGTGTATGGGTACAGAAGCGCTTGGATGCGAATCTTGACTATGTGATTGAGGATGTGCGTTGTCAGCTTCAGAGCGAGCTTTATGAGCTATTACCGCACTCCGACTATGTCGGCTACTAAGGAGAATGTGATGAGTGTAAAGCTTCAGCCAAATATGACGCAGAACGCACGAGATTTAAAAATCTGTGAGGATTACTGGTCATATGATAACGAAAGTGATTATATCGCTCATATCGAAACCGTCTGTGAGGAGTATAATATAAGCCCTCAAGTACTATTCGCAACAATCGGCGAGTGTTTTGCTTATTTAGATGATGTGCGATGCGAGTACTGTGGTTATGTGTGCCCTTTACAGATACCAGCAGACATTCCTTATATGCGGGCAAAAGACAGTTGGTGCTGTGAGGTATGCGAGCATGCCACGTGGCGTGAGCATAATAACAGTAGATAGGTTACTTGATATATTTGAAGCCAAACAACCTAAGCTGTTTGGCTTTTTCGTGCGCGGCATTTCTCTTAAACACTGTCCAATTTAATTATGCCACTACAGTGGTAACCCTCCCAAACTTAAGACACCTAATAAATAGAATTAAGCTGCCTGATTGAGTTTCTGTATCGGTGTAAAACC
>NZ_JASDDJ010000082.1 GCF_030407455.1 Psychrobacter sp. 5A.1 | reverse complement strand
ATCATATATGCGCCTACCAGATTATGTGGGTGTCAAACTAACGGGCAAACTGCAAAAAGGCATTACGGGTACGGATCCAACCAGCCAACCGCTAAAGGTGACTTATGGACAATGCACTAGTACAACCAATGAATGAACCCTTTAAAAAGCCACTGCCCGATACCGATTTATATTATTTTGATACACGTGAGGCTGTCGAAAACATCGAAGCTGGCGCGTATGACAAGCTATCATTCTGCTCAAAAGTATTGTGTGAAAACTTGGTTCGCCGTTGCCCACCAGAAGAGTTAACCAATGCCTTAAAGCAGCATATCGAAGGCAAACAAGACCTCGACTTTCCTTGGTACCCTGCCCGCGTCGTTTGTCATGACATCTTAGGTCAGACTGCGTTTGTTGATTTGGCTGGCCTACGTGATGCCATCGCTGAACAAGGTGGTGACCCCTCTAAAGTAAACCCAATCGTACCGACTCAGCTCATCGTTGACCACTCACTAGCCGTTGAGCATGCAGGCTTTGAAGAAAATGCCTTTGAGAAAAACCGCGCGATTGAAGAACGCCGTAACGATGACCGTTTTCACTTCATCAACTGGTGCCAGTACGCTTTTGATAATGTGAATGTCGTACCACCAGGTAACGGCATCATGCATCAGATTAACCTAGAGAAAATGTCACCTGTCGTACAAGTGGTAAAAAACAAAGCGGGTGAAGAAGTCGCTTTTGCCGATACCTTAGTTGGTACGGATAGCCACACACCAATGGTCGATGCCTTGGGGGTTATCTCCATCGGTGTTGGTGGATTGGAAGCTGAAAGCGTGATGCTAGGTAACCCATCATATATGCGCCTACCAGATTATGTGGGTGTCAAACTAACGGGCAAACTGCAAAAAGGCATTACGGGTACGGATCTGGTACTCGCGATGACGGAATTCTTACGTGATGCAGGTGTCGTCTCTACCTATATCGAATTCTTCGGTGACGGCGCGCGCCAATTAACCGTAGGCGACCGTGCGTCTATCTCCAACATGACACCAGAATATGGTGCCACCGCAGCGATGTTCTATATCGATGAGCAAACCATCGACTATCTACGCTTAACCGGTCGTTCTGAGGCTCAGATCAAATTGGTCGAACAGTATGCCAAGCAGACTGGCTTATGGGCTGACGGCATGGAAAAAGCCGAATACGCACGCGTGCTTGAGTTTGATCTATCAGCAGTCGTACGTAATATGGCAGGCCCATCGCGCCCGCATGCACGTGTGTCCACCACTGATTTGGTTGCCAAAGGTATCGCTCATGGCGCTGATGAAAAGCTACCAGAACCAAAAGATGGCATGATGCCAGATGGTGCCGTTATTATCGCCGCAATTACCAGCTGTACCAATACCTCTAACCCACGAAATATGGTAGCAGCAGGCCTCGTCGCCCGTAACGCGAATGCTAAAGGCTTATTACGTAAACCTTGGGTAAAATCATCATTAGCACCCGGCTCAAAAACCGTCAAAATGTATTTAGAAGAAGCAGGCCTGATGCCTGAGCTACAAGAGATCGGCTTTGACGTGGTTGGTTTTGCTTGTACCACTTGTAATGGTATGAGTGGCGCACTGGACCCTGATATCGAAAAAGAAATCATTGATAATGATTTGTTTACCACAGCAGTGCTATCTGGTAACCGTAACTTTGACGGTCGTATCCATCCATATGCCAAACAAGCATTCTTGGCATCGCCGCCACTGGTTATCGCTTACGCCATCGCTGGTAACATTCGCTTTGATATCGAAAAAGACTCATTAGGCAAAGATCAACAAGGCAATGATGTCTATCTAAAAGACATTTGGTTCGATGATGATGAGGTTGACGCCATTGTCGCCAAAGCAGTCAAGCCTGAGCAGTTTAATGCCGTTTATATCCCTATGTTTGATGAAGCCAAAAAAGACACAGGCAAAGCGTTAAGCCCACTGTATGACTGGCGTGAAATGACGACCTATATTCGCCGCCCACCGTATTGGGAAGGCAAAATGGCGAAAAAGAATACGTTAACAGGTTTGCGTCCGTTGGCAGTGTTGGGTGATAACATCACGACCGACCATATGTCTCCATCAAATGCGATCTTGGGTGCATCAGCTGCTGGCGAGTATTTGGATACTATGGGCTTGCCTGCCGAGGACTACAACTCATACGCCACCCATCGCGGTGACCATTTAACCGCACAACGTGCCACCTTTGCCAATCCTAAGCTGTTGAACGAAATGGTACGCGATGAAGATGGTGAGGTTATCCAAGGCTCACTAGCGCGTGTTGAGCCAGAAGGTCAAGTCATGCGCATGTGGGAAGCGATTGAGACCTACATGAACCGTGAGCAGCCACTCATCATCATCGCAGGTGATGGTTATGGTCAAGGCTCAAGCCGTGATTGGGCAGCCAAAGGTGTCCGTCTCGCTGGTGTAGAAGTGGTCGTTGCTGAGGACTTTGAGCGTATTCATCGTCAAAATTTAGTGGGTATGGGTGCGCTACCATTACAGTTCGAAGAAGGCACCACTCGCCATACGCTAAATATCGATGGTACGGAAACCTTTGATGTCACAGGCGAAGTTTCTGCTGGCGGGTTGATGACTCTAGTGATCCATCGTGCTGATGGTAGCACCACTGAGACGCCTATTATCTGCCGACTGGATACTGCTGATGAAGTCAAAATGTACAATGCAGGCGGTATGCTGCAACGCTTTGCCAAAGAGTTTATCGAAGGTACGTTGGATATTGTTTAGTAAATATCTATTCCTGATACAGGGCCACTTTGATTTTGATCAAGTGGCTTACTGTCTCTTCGACGAGCTGCTGCTAAAACTGCCCCCCAGATCTATATATATGGTATTAAACCCATCCTATTAGGTGTAATATACTAATTTTCTGAACAAAATATTAGCCACTCATTTTATGACTTACTCAAAGTAATAACCCAGTATTATTAATTTCACTATTTACTGTAAAAACTATAAGGATAAATAAAATGGCTTTATCTACAGCAGACTCGACAACCAAAGCAGACATCAAAAATACATTGCATAGTAAAGAGGATGACCGCCGCCATATCGTCTTAATTGGTGCAGGATTTGCCGGTATTCGCTGTCTTGAACAGTTGGCTAAGTATAGTTCGGATCGCATCACTTTAATCGATCGAAACGACTATCATTTTTTTCCACCTCTTATCTATCAAGTCTCCGCTGGATTTCTTGCATCATCAGATATCAGTTATCCGCTGCGCCGATTCATCGAAAATTATGACAATGTGCGCTACCGTCAAGGCAATCTCCTTCGTATCAATACCGAAGATAAAGTCGTGACCCTTGATACAGGCAATGTGTCTTACGATCGCCTGATTATCGCCACTGGTGCTGAGACCAATTATTTTGGTAACAAGGATATTGAAACTCATGCACTGCCTATGAAGACGATCAAGGATGCCTTGAGTATTCGCAATCATATGCTGGCGCAATTTAATCACGCTGCCTCTTTACCAGTAGCAGAGCGTGAGCCTTATCTCTCTATTGTGATTGCAGGTGGTGGCCCTAGTGGCGTTGAGCTGGCAGGTGTGATGTCCGAGATTCGTTTATATACACTACATAAAGAATATCCTGAGCTACTAGAAAATGTCGGTGGTATCACGCTGGTCACGGCTGATCCCGTTTTGCTCGCACCGATGAGTGCTGAGGCACAACGTTATACCCAATTACAGATGGAAAAATTCAAAGTTGACCTTGTTTTTAGTGATCCTGTAGCGCGTTACGATGGTCATGTGGTCACACTAAAAAGTGGTAAGACAATACAAACGCACAATCTGATTTGGACGGCGGGTGTCACTTGTGAGCCTATAAATGGTCTCAATCCAGATGATTATGGTCGAGGAAACCGCTTAGTTGTCAATCGCCATTTGGCTTTAGAACATCACAAAGATATCTATGCGCTTGGCGACATTGCACTGGCGACTCATGATGACAACTATCCTAATGGTCATCCTCAATTGGGACAGGTTGCGAGTAGTCAGGGTACGTACCTTGGAAAATATTTAAGTGACAAAACAGGTGAACCATTTCAATATAAACATAGTGGTGATATGGCGATGATTGGACGTTTGACAGCAGTCGCCGACATAAAAGGCATGCATCTAAAAGGCATCATAGCGTGGCTTGCATGGGTGGTTATTCATATCTTGTCGCTCAGCACCGCCAAAAATCGCTTGGCAACAACTTGGAATTGGATGACAGCTTTTTTGACTGGCAATCAATCGTTTCGGATGGGTATTCAGCCTCACGAAGACAAGTTCACCCTGAGCAAAGATAGTACAGCGGCAAAAGAGTCGTAAGCCATGAGAGTCGTTAGTTTTTCAAAAGCCAGAAAGCCCCTAATAATATTTAGTTATAACCTGTATTAAGCACATTGTATAGATAGTTAAAAATGGCTTTAGTCCCATTAGATTTATCCCATCCAAAAGAGTTGCGTTGTGGTTGGGCAGCACTAGCCTCAGTCATAACACTCTCTATTTTTTGATGATTTATATTATTCCATACTACCAATAAAAACCTGTTCAAATCACACATATATTAAGGATTTTGAATATTCAACAAACCCTACTAATTCACACAAATTTCACCAATAACTAGCATCATATTTGCCAGCTTATGTTTGTAACGCGCTATAGTAGAGATTATGTTTTGCTAAAGGTATTTCTACAGAAGGCTATACATGAAAGATAACCTAGATTACAAACGCCTAACTCTCATATTAGCCTTTGGTGTAATGGTATTTATTTCTGCCAATATTAATACTATTACTCTGATTGTTAAGCCTTATTATCAAGCAATACTTAATTACGTTGGCGGACAGCTGAATAATTTTAATGCTGATGCTGAAAATAATGATTATCAAAGCAAAGCACCAAAAACGACGGTCAGCTATAACAGTGCACAGGATCAGTTGCTACAAGAGCGTCAGCTGCTGGCAAGTGCTTATAAAAAGGCAAGCAGCGCTAGCGAAAAGAAAGTAATTATAGATGAGGCACGTGTTAGCTTTGTTGCGTCGATAACCACTCTACTTCCCTATTGGTATGGCACACCTTGGGATTTTAACGGTATCTCACAGACACCGCAGCAAGGCAGTATCGCTTGCGGCTATTATGTGAGTACCGTACTGAGAGATTCTGGATTGGATGTTGAGCGTGCTAAGTTAGCACAGCAAGCCTCTGAGAATATTATCAAGAGCTTGACGGATGATACCCATATTAAGCGCTTTAGTAACCAATCTTTAGCTGATTTTTTAGCAGTGGTCGATGAATGGGGTGCAGGTCTATATGTTGTTGGTTTAGATTTTCATGTGGGCTATTTATGGCATGATGGTGAGCAGATGCGCTTTATCCATGCGACTGCACTACCGCCGAGCCGCGCCATATCTGAGCCTGCTGAAACTTCGCCAGCATTAAATAACTCGCGCTATCGAGTTATTGGTAAGATATCTGCGGATGATGAGCTAATAAAGAAGTGGCTACTTCAAAGTGATATTACTACTAAGACTTAGTTGGCAATATTAGAATGCTATCTCATCAAAAATGTATCGAGTTGGATGCTACTTTAAAAGGTGTTGATGTTGATAGCTTTCATTCTTTTTATCAATGGTAAAGCTATAAGCCGATTGTAGAATGGAAGCAAAAAATCAACCTTCAATAGTTTTTAATGTAAAATTATTGAAAAATAAAGGAATAAAAATGACCCAATCAAAACCAAAATTCGCCCCGCAACTATCCGTCCCTGCTACCTATATGCGTGGTGGCACCTCAAAAGGCACATTCTTTAAACTGTCTGACTTACCTGAGCGTTGCCAAGTCGCAGGCGAGTCACGTGATAAGTTTTTGCTACGTGTGATTGGTAGCCCAGATCCTTACGGTAAGCAAATCGATGGCTTAGGTAATGGTAGCTCTAGTACCTCAAAGACGGTTATTTTATCGGCCTATGACAAATCAGATCACGATGTGAATTATCTATTTGGGCAAGTTAATATCGCCAAACCTATGATTGATTGGGCAGGAAACTGTGGCAATTTAACCGCAGCAGTTGGTGCCTGTGCCATTAATATGGGTTTGGTTGATGCTGACAAGATTGCTAACAGCATCGATGACTATGCAGATAGCGGTATTTGTGAAGTGCGTATCTGGCAAGAGAATATCGGTAAAACTATTATTGCCCATGTACCCGTCTATAAAGACGCAAATGACAAGGTACAAGTTCAAGAAACGGGTGACTTTGAATTAGACGGTGTCAACTTCCCAGCCGCCGAGGTCAAAATTGAATTTATCGACCCTGTGGATGCCACCAGTGATATGTTCCCTACTGGTAACTTGGTCGATGACTTCGATGTAACTGGCTGCGGCCTAAATGTCGATAGCGTCAAAGCCACCTTTATTAGCGCTGGTATCCCGACCATCTTTATAAAAGCTAAAGATTTGGGCTTTACCGGTACTGAGTTGCAAGGTGAGATCAATAGCGATGGCGAGCTACTTGCCAAACTTGAGGTGATTCGCGCCAAAGGCGGTGTGGCGATGGGATTGTTTAAAGATGTGAGTGAGGCGCAGACTAGCCAGCATATTCCTAAAATCGCATGGGTGGGTGCAGCACAGAGCTATACCGCTTCTAGTGGTAAGTCGGTCGATGCAGACGAGATTGATTTGGTCGTACGTGCCATGAGTATGGGGCAATTGCATCATGCCATGATGGGGACAGCAGCAGTCGCTATTGCAGCAGCGGCAACCACGCAGGGCACACTGGTCAACGAAGCAGCAGGTGGCGGTCAATCTGAAAAGCAGCTTGATGAAGTGCGTTTTGGTCATCCATCAGGTACATTGCTCGTCGGTGGAAAAACAGAGCAAGTCGACGGCCGCTGGCAAGCCAAAAAAGTCTCAATGAGCCGCTCAGCCCGCCGTATTATGGTTGGCGAGGTCTTTGTGCCAGCGGATGCGTTTTAAGCTCATTATCAACCATGTGATAAGTACTTCTAAATATTGAGTGCTAAAGCGTGTCATCAATTAGCCCATTTATACGTTTAGTGGTCAGATTGATGACATGCCCTAGGTCTAATAGACTACATTTGGCTAAGAGTAGCCAAACCGTTAATAGCTAGGAATGGTTAATCCGTGCCTAAATCGTTATAATGCCTATCTTTTACCGCCTATTGCCAGAAGCTAGCCCACTATGACTTGTGAATTTTCTCTAAAAACCTTTGACGAGCTGACTTCAGTTGATCTTTATCATATTTTAAAGGCACGCTCTCAGGTCTTCGTCGTCGAACAAAACTGCGCTTATCAAGATATGGATGAGGTCGATTTTGACTGCTTACACCTTATCGCCCATCAAAACGCAGCACTGGTGGGCTATTGCCGCATCATTCCACCTGAGTTCAATAAGCTAAAATCCAACCTATCGGTCGCCGATCCTGCTGTTAAGACCAATCATACTGCTATGCCTGCCATCGGTAGAGTGCTTGTGTTATCAGAGCATAGAGGAGATGGTTTAGCACGGCAAATGATGAATCAGGCCATTGCTCAGTGCCGCAAAAAGTACGGTAAGAAACGCCCGATTATCATTTCCGCACAAATTTACTTACTTAACTTTTATGAATCTTTGGGTTTTGTGCCTGAAGGTGAGCATTATCTTGAGGACAATATCGAGCATGTAAAAATGGTGCTGTATGTCGCTAAGAAAAACAAAGTCAGAAAAGAGAGCACTAATACTGCGACAACCACGACCAAAGTTTTAAGCTTTCTGCTATTTATCTTGGCCGCTTTGTTTATTTTGGGCCTGTTGTATTTAATGATTTAAACCGATCTTAAGGTATTAAGTCTTAACATCACTCAATTGGGTTGTTGCATATACTACCACGGTATGGACTCTCCAGCCCAATCTACAAAGCTACCTGATTGAGTGGCAGTCATACTATTCAGCACTTCTAACAAGCACTCTGCACTATAGGCTGGCGAGAATAGATGTCCGTCAACCACATTACTCTGAAAAGGTGCTGAGAGTTGCGTGTTGACCGTTCCTGGCTGCATGACCACCACGCATACATCCTTGAGCGACCTTCCCCATTCGATGCTCAGATTTTTCATGCCCATGTTCAGCGCCGCCTTACTCATTCTATAGCTATACCAACCACCCAGCTGATTGTCACTGATACTACCCACACGCGCTGATATCGTCGCAAAAATGGCGGGCGTGTCATTGCTACGTTTAGCTTTCGCCAGTAGTGGTTTGAAGTGCTTGGCAATCAGCAAACTCGCTAAGGCGTTCACTTGCATATTCTGTAAGAAAAACTCAGTCTCCATCTGACGTAGGGCTTTTTCGGGTTGCTGCGTATCAGTATGCAATAATCCCGCACAGTTAATGACCCAATCGATATGAGTGGTCTGCTGCTGAATGATGTCAGCCGCTTGCTCGATACTGCTCTCATCGCAGACATCCATCGATATCCACTGTAAGTTAGGTGCTTCAAAATCAGGTATGTTCTTATGATGAGTGGCAAAAACAAGTGTGTTATGTGTCGTGCTGGCGGTTAACTGCTCTATCATGGCTTTACCAATGCCACCTGTACCACCGATGATTAGATAAGTTTTATTACTCATGATGATTCCTTTTTTAGATTATTTTTGACCGAACTTCTATAAAATTTATCGTTCTTGTTGTCGTATATATAGGTCATTTTGGCGTACTTTTATTATCTTTACCATGATGGAAATGTTTAAAGGATGGGTGTTTACGAATGAAGCCCGCCCACGATAAGACTCTTATGGATTCAATTTTTCTAAAAATAGTACTGCCCTCCACTCGAGCACAGCTCTTGCCTTGCAAACGGGCAAAGCAGTGCTTTGCTCGATCCGTTCTCAAGGCTGATGTAAAATCACCCCAAACGTTGTTGCAACCCTAGCCAAGGTCTCGACATTATCGTCGGCTTGCGCCTAGTCTGGTTCAATTTTAGCGATCAGCAGCCCTAACATTTGAATGTTCAACAGACCCTATATATACGCTACAATAATCAATTATGACCATTCTAAATCAACGCTTTTATACGGATGTTATCGCATTATGCTATCACCCCAAGATCAATTGACTGAGTTGGTACGCACGCTTGAGACGCAGCAGCATGTGTTTGCCACTGACCCGCTACTCATCACAGAAAAACTGCAAGGCGAAAATGGCAAACCCATCCAAAAACTGCATCGCCGAGCCTCACGCATCGATAGCAACGGTGCGTTGGCACAAGTTTTGGGTAAAATTGACGGCCGTATCAAAGGCATCATGGTCGTGATGAGCGTGGTGTGGTGCATCTCAGGATTTTTGGGACTGTTTACGCTATTACAGGCCAATGTGGTTAACTTCTTTTACGTGTTGGTTTGTTTATTAGGGTTTCATACCATTATGCTGTTGGGCTGGCTCGCCATGACCTTGGTTAATCAAGGCAAGCAATCGTCCAATTGGTTCGCCAGTTTTGTCAGTCCCAGCTACCTAATACGTGGTAAGGATGATGTGACCAAAGCAGCGGTCAACTTGTACGAACGTCAATTGCAGCATAGTGGTATGCGATGGTATCTTGGTCGATTTAGCCATCAATTGTGGCTCGCGACGTTGACAGGTATGCTACTGGCGATTGTATTTTTGTTGATTGTGCGCCAGTACAGTTTTAGTTGGGAGTCCACTTTACTATCTGATCAAGCGCTTATTACTTTGACTCAGGTATTAGGCTGGCTACCTAGTATAGTGGGATTTGGTGTGCCAGATAGTACGGCTATCGCACAAAGCAGATTGGTGACAGATGCCATGCCGCTATCTGTTGCACGGCAATGGGCGGGGTTATTGGTTGGTAGCTTGCTGATGTATGGCATCGTACCCCGAGCGATTGCTTGGGCGTTTTGTGCTTTGATGTTCCGCCGTAAAAAAATGCGTTTGGATATCAAACTGCCTTATTATCAAAAGATTTTGAATTTTTGGCAGCGCCATGTGGTGGACGCCGATGATTTTAATGAAGCACCAGCACCTATCGCGCCAAAAGCAACGGTCAGTGTTGGCAAAAAATTGGTTGCTCTACTTGAGTACCCATCAGATCAGGAAAAGTGGTGGCAGTTGGGTTTAGACAACAGCCATCATGATTTTGAACAATCAAGCGATATTGAGGATTTTGGTATCGTTGATGACCGTGATGATATGGCACGGCTCAAAAACCATCTAGATAACCATCCTGTGCAAGTTTTGCTTGGCATTCATAGCAACGCATTGCCTGACCGCGGTACGCTACGCAAACTGGATCAAATCGCTGCTCACGCCAAAGATGGGCTTATCGTACAGCTGCTTGGTGATAATAGCGATTCTACAAGATTGACTGATACGCGTACGGATGATGAGCCACTAGACAAACAAACCGTTCGCTATCAGCAGTGGCAAACGGCGCTCTCTGCACGAAAAATTGGCTTGGTTGACTCAAGCGCTCAATAAATTCTAATGATTAATATGGCACGACCCTCTAAACTTATTATGACAAGGATGTTTTATAGTGGCTAGGAGCCCAATATGGCAGCAGATATCTCCTTAGATAATTCCCTTATGACCTTGGGTCAGTATGGTCAATTATTGGATGGTTACCGAGAGGCATTAAACCAAAGCATATTAACGGCTGCGCCAGAGTCGTGGCAGCCAATGCTGGCAAGTATTCTACCTGCGTATTGGCAGGAGTGGCTGCTACCGCTGGCTGGTGGCCCATTTTTCTTATTATTTTTAGCAGAATGGCTGTATCAGTCCAAGCGTGGCAATGGTAAAAGTTTTAGCTGGCGACGTGCGATGACCAATTTTAGCTTGGGCGGCTCTTATCTAGGGTTTGAATTGATTGTCCAAGCGCTTATCGTCATACCTATCTGCTTATGGTTATATCAATATCGCTTATTTACTATTGAGGTGACATGGCTCACCGCCATACCCATATTCGTCGCGGTTGAATTTAGCTACTACTGGTTCCATCGTGCGTCACACCGGATGAACTGGTTTTGGTCAGCACATGTCGTGCACCATTCAGATGACCATATGAATCTGTCCACCGCCATGCGCCAAAGCTTACTGTATTCAGTCACGGGTTGGTGGTTGTTCTTTGTGCCGCTGATGCTGCTTGGTGTACATCCAGTGTGGGTGTTTTTCTTTTACGCGCTTGATCTTATTTATCAATTCTTTATTCATACTGAAACCGTGGGCAAATTTCCAAAATGGGTTGAGTATGTTTTTGATACCCCATCCAATCACCGTGCCCATCATGGCACCAACGACGAATACATTGACCAAAATTATGGCGGCGTACTCATTATTTTTGATCGCTGGTTTGGCACTTATGTAGAAGAAGATACGGTCAACAACCCTGTCAAATATGGTGCCGTTGGTGAAACCAGCCACGATAATATCATCAGCTTGATATTTGGCGTCTTTTACCGTATGTGGCAACGGTTTTTTCGTGCCAAAGGGTTTAAGCAGAAGTTAAAAGTATTGTTCAGACCACCCAGTGCGGCATAACGATTTTGCATATCCA
>NZ_JASDDJ010000081.1 GCF_030407455.1 Psychrobacter sp. 5A.1 | reverse complement strand
GAAACAAGATTAATTATTGAAGAGTTGGAGGAGAAGAAGATCCCTATAGATTACCATGCATTAATTTTGACAAAAATTGATGAAATTTTAGCGGAAGATTCAGATAAAAAACTATCCTTTATTGAGCTAGTCATTAGCAAGCAATCATTACCCTCTTTACAAAACCTTATTAACCACTTTGGTATTGAAGTATTGGAAAGCAATAAATATCTAGCTGTAACAGAGTACTTTAAAAGAAATATAGCTCAGTTAAGTCAGATTTTAGGCTTTTACTCTACTACTAAAGAACTAACCCAGAACTCTAAATTTGACGCTGTCAGACGTATTGAGCCCAAATATCCTATTCGTAAATACCAGCAAAGCTGTACTTCCGATTTATGGCATCTATATGATAATAAAGAGCACAGAGCTTTACTTCATTTACCTACTGGCGCCGGAAAAACTCGCACAGCCATTAATTTTATTTGCGAGTACTTAAGGGATAATACTCACAAAAGTGTCATTTGGTTTGCAGACACTGTAGAGCTGTGTGAACAAGCACGTAACGAATTTAACATAGCTTGGCAAAGTATAGGTAATAGAGGAATGGGAAGTTTTGCATTCTATAGTAGCTCGGAGCTCTCGCTTAGTGGTATTAATGAAGGTTTTATTGTTGCTGGATTACAGAAGTTTCGCTCTCAAGAATCATCAGATAAAGCAAGTGCCAAACTCATCCTTGATCACTTTAAAAAAAACGTAGGTTTAGTGATATTTGATGAAGCTCACAAAGCACTAGCTTCCACTTATAAAGATATTATTTTAGATATTATAGAAAAAGCAGGAGTTAACTGCTTCTTACTAGGCCTGAGCGCAACTCCAGGTAGGAAAACATATATAAACAGTGAGGACGACGAAGAGAACCAGCAATTAAGTGAATTGTTTAGCAATAATAAGGTTACACCAATTATTGATGGCTACGTATCAATAATTGAATATCTCATCGAGGAAAAATTCTTATCTAACTACACAATACTACCTATTAACTATGATAATAGTGAAACTGTATTTAGAATGCATAGTGATTTCGAAAAAGATAGCAAACTATTAAACTATCTTGCTGATAGTGATCTACGTAATGATGAAATCATAAGTACAGTGATTGCAGAGATAAATGCACCTCACCCTGAAATAGAAGAGAGGCCTGGAGCTCTGAACCAAGGCATCGTGTTCGCTTTAAACGTTAACCATGCTAAAAGACTAGAAATCCTATTAAATAACGCAGGAGTAAAATCCAAAGTTATTATAGGTAAAACTGACTCTTATCAACGCAGTGTGGCTATACAACGCTATAAAAATCAGGAGATAAGAGTTCTAATTAATTATGGCGTCTTAACTGCTGGTTTCGATGCACCTTGTACTAATTCCGTTTTTATCACCAGGCCTACATCGTCCCTAATACAATACTTGCAAATGGCGGGACGTGCTATGCGTGGTCCCAAAAGTGGCGGAAGTAAAAATTGTCGTATCTACACTGTGAAAGATGAAGACAAACAATTCAACAATATGTATAACGCTTTTAAATACTGGGACACCAGTTGGAAGTCTAAAAAATAAGGATTAGTTATGAATTTAGAGCAACATCCGTATGTACGTCCTTCTCAAGTGATTGAGTCAATGCGTGATAATGGATATAAAAATACAGCTTATGCACTAGCTGAACTTATTGACAACAGTATTCAAGCTGGAGCTAAAGTTGTACGCTTTGTCTGCTTTGAAGCTTACGAGCAGATTAATTCTACTAGTCGCAGACGTATCCAAAAAATAGCTATATTAGATGATGGTTATGGCATGGATGAAAAAACACTATATATGTCTCTAGAGTTTGGGGCTTCAAAAAATAAAGAAGACCCTGAAGGTATGGGTAAATTCGGTATGGGATTACCAAACTCAAGTATATCCCAGTGTAAAAAAACTGAAGTTTGGAGCTGGATAGAAGGTAATCAACCTTTTTACACTTATCTAGATGTTGATAAAATAAAAAGCGGTGAGCAAGAAGCGATTCCTTATCCAGTAACACGTAAACTCGACAGCAAGCTTGCAGATGCATATAAAGGTGCTATACCTACATCTGGTACAGTCATCGCATGGTCTGAGCTTGATAGATTGCATTGGAAAACATCTGCGACTCTACTTAAACATACGCAAAATCTTATTGGGCGTATGTATCGATATATGCTGCAACATAAAAATGAGAACAAAAGGGTTCGTATTGTTTTTGAGAATTACTTATATAATCATTCAACTCAATCCTATGAACTAGAGGAATCTGTTAACTTTAAAGCAAATGACCCAATGTATTTGATGCAAGGGACTGTTGTAGAGGAAATGAAAGATTTCCCTGATGATTTTAAAGGACAGTCTTTATTCGATATTAATGCAGATGAAAATCTAAGTAAAAAAGATATTACTCTATCAGATGGTACAAAAGGTTCTTATATTATTAGGACGTCCTCTATAAAAAAAGACTTTGCTAATAAAATGACTGAGCAAACAAACGCAAAAATTGGCAGTACAGATGTTGGAAGGCAATTTGCTTCCAATATAGGCCTTTCTATCATTCGGTCTGGCAGAGAATTGGATTTAAAAAGAGATTTTAAAATTAAGGATAACTATCAGAAAGATAGATATATTGGCGTTGAAATTCATTTCTCACCTAGTTTAGATAAGTTTTTTGGTGTAACTAATAATAAGCAAAGTGCTACCAAAATCCAGCCTCCTAATTTACCAGAAATAGCTCTACAAGAAGATGTAGATGAATCTAAAGTCATCGAAGTCATAAAACAGAGTGATCCGGATTATGCGCTTTTATTACAGTGTCTTTCTGATATAGAAAAAGCTTTTGAGGTTTATAGTGAGTTAGATAAGAAGAAAATATCTTATGGTAGAGATAAAAAGTCTGAAGCTCCTGATAATACTGATTTAGCAACGGTTAGAGCAACGAATGCGGAACAACAACGTGCAAACGAACATCCTACAGCAGGTGATGAGGACAAACCTAACCCTGAAGACATGAAAGAAGTGTTAAGCGAAAAAAACTACAATGAAATTGAGTTAAATCAGCTTATTAAAGATGTGATAGAAAATAATATTATTGTAAAGTTTGATGAAAGAGATGGTCCGCAAACGATGTTGTTTGATATTTCTATCATTCAAGGATTCACGCTGATACAAATTAATACTGAACATAACTTCTACCGGAACTTCATGTCAAAAGCCACAGAAAGAGACCAAATGCTCTTGAAACTGTGCTTAGCTGCTTGGGGTAGAATGGAAAAAGAAGCACCAACAGAAGCTGTCAGAAGGAGATATGAGTTATCTCGTCAACAATGGGGTGTAATGTTAGATGGATATTTAAGCGATGAAGAAGATTACTAGTTTACCTATAGTTCAAGATAATCATATTATAGATACTAGGTCCATTACTAAAGTTTTACAGACACTAATAGAGCAAGCCAATTCAATATGCTTTATTAGTGCCTTTCTAACTGGTTCTATACTTGAAGTCTTTAAAGAAAATGATTTTGAAAAAAATATAAGCTTATACATTAGGTGTAGACCATCTGACTGTATAGGAGGCAGCTGTGATCTTAATGTACTAAAGCAGTTAATTTCTAAAGGGGTTAGTTGCTTTATTGATTATAAATTACACGCTAAAATTTATATATTTGACTCGAAAGACGCTGTTATTGGCAGCTCAAATTTAACTGCAAATGGCTTAGGTTTCTCCCATTATCCAAATTTTGAACTTAACTATAGCTGTCAACTATCAAGTTCAGACTTGTCTCAAATTGATAATTATCTTGCTCAGTGTGTACAAATAAATATCAATGATATCGAGAAAATGCAAAAAGAGCTTGCATTGATTAATACTACGTCATTAAATAATATACCTGATGAATGGGAAACAGTTGATTTAAAGCCTAAAGAAGAGTTGTTAGGACTATTTATTGAAGACTTCCCAAAGAGCAATCCATTTGACTTATCAAAGTATAGTGAGAAAGATATAGTTCATGATCAAACGATGTTCGGTACAACTCCCTCAGACAAAACCAAGTTTAAGCAATCAAACGTATTTAAATTTATTCATCGGTTTATATCATTACAAGAAAGTAAGTCTGCTAGCTTTGGTGCTATAACAGCCTATTTGCATAACCATATATTAGATGACTTCTCCCCGTATAGAAGAGAAGTCAAAATATTTTTGCAAAACTTTACATCGTATTTAGAGTTCTATGAAAACGAGATTATTAAGGTCAAGAGACCAAATTATAGCCAAGTATTTTTCCTAGAATAATCATGTACTTGTAGATAATTTCTACTTATGACACATCACACACATTTTGCCTTGACCATAAATATCATCCATATCTAACTCAGGCTCACCATCAGGTCTAAGCGGATTAACCTTAATTCGCTTCTTCATTTTAGCAAGTCGCTTGTCATGATCTGCTTTAATTTCAGCGATGCGTTCAGGACGACTAAGCTCTTCTAGGGATTCACGTTCAGACCAAGTAAAGGGGGTTTGGTTAGCTAGTGCTTCCTTCTCATAAGCCATAGCCTCTTTAAAAGCTTCAGGATGGCGCTCTAATAACCCTACCCATTCTATCTTACGCTGGAAAAAGCAGAAGGTACACCCACTACGAGTACGCCACTCATAATATGACGGTAGCCCTACTCCAGAGTTTTCTAAGATATCCATAACGCCCGGCTTATCAATTCCGTCTTCTCTGAAAGGCAGTTTAATAACCAGTTTTTCATCACTGGAGTCATAACCAGTACGGTATGGCTCATCTGAACGAATAGCGACATATGAGTGTACCTCATAGCCCTCATCTAAAAAGCCCTGTACCCAGTCTTGAAACGGCTTTAGCTTCATTTTGATGGTACACCAGCGAGCCTGGGGCGATGGCAAGTAATCATTATGCTGAGTTAGCCAAAAGTCAAAATCTCTATCAGGATTGATGTGTTGTACAGGTTTACCTAAGTACCCTTCTAAATAAGAGAGATACTCATACACTTCATCAAGCTCTTTGCCAGTATCGGTAAAGAAGTACTCAATCTCTAAATCTGGGTAATTATCACGCATATAAATAGCCAATGCTGCACTATCTTTACCACCTGATATACCTAATACGTGCTTTATTTTCGACATTTAAGATTCTTCCTTTTCAGCATCTTCTTCATTTAGAGCTTCTAAGAGCTTCGCAATGACAGCAATTCTATCATTCATATCGAATTGACTTGCTTTTAGAGAGTTTGTAATTTCTTCTACCTTTTTATTGATAGGCTCGATATTTTTAGAGGTGATGTGCGCTTCTCTTACTCGGCTGGTCGTTGCATTAGGAGACTTCGTAATCACCCCGACTTTTTGTCTATCTGGACTGGCATTCACATCAGCGTTGACCTCTGCTTCTAAAAACTGAAACCCATACGTCGCAATACGCTGTTGCGCCTTGATGATATCTTGGTCGATCCACTTCTTAGAGGGCTTATTACCCGCCAGCAAACTGATTAAACTTTCAGCATCGTTCATAGAGCCATCGTATTTAACAAGTCTAGCTATAAACGCATCTAACAAATAATCACCGGACTTGCCAAATAATGCTTCTGAGCGTTTATTGATTTCAGTATAAGGGTTAACACTGTCTTCTTTTATTTTAAGATAATTCTGTAGTCCCATATTTATCTCAGACACTAGATCTGGATAAACCTTATCTAACTCTTGTAGACCTTCAATTATTTTTTCTACTTTTGCATCATCATCATCTGTTGCGTTAAAAAACTTAGGCAAATCATCAAAGAGCAGTTGATTAGGATCATTTGCTTTTTTCAAAATATCGCGCAGCTGCTTAGTTTTAGGTGATAAGGTATTAGTACGCTGAATCCATGGATGCAAACCATAGAAAATACTAACTAATGCTTGAGCAATCGGTAGTGGTTCATCCTCAATCTGAGTATTTAGACGAGCGCCGAACTCTTCTTGCAACCTGTCTCTTAAAACATGAATCCACGATTGGACGCCCTCTAAGAAAGATACCTCTCTTACACCTACATCAGCAGGGACTTTTATCAGGTACTCAGCCAATAAGTATTGGACCGAAGGCTTATATTCACCATTGATATAATTAGCTAAGTCACTGTGACGCGATAATATGTAGGCAATGTATAGGATTTCATGAAGTCCTGCTTTCACGCCATAAGGAGGTGCCTGCCAGGCTTCGTAGATTTCCTTAGCAGTAACTAGATCCCCTTTAGCCTCAGCAATGATGTTATCGGCACACTTCCAGATGGCCTGTAACTGCATATCATCAGGCTTAGAAAAATAATAATTACCCTCGCTATCTGCTTTATGCAAACCATTTTTGACAATAACCGACTCATATACGCCCTTTTCAGGTGGAAACTTATCAATTCCTAAGCTTGCCTCTTCACTACGTTCAATCATACGTTTAAGCAATTCACGGATAGCGCCTTTAGCGCTAGGTGAGGGTTTATTACGATTAACCAGCTCATTATTACATATGAAGTTTTGGGTAACTTGCTTATCGGCGATGGTTGATGCAAGTGCTGAAAGCTTGAATCTATTCAACTGGGTTTCAGGGCTTGCTAAATGTTTGCTATACCATTTCGATGCATTCAAACTCTTGTCAAGCAAGGTATTTAAAGCATCTTCTATCTCAACCAGACGCCCTTCTGTCTCTTGCCTTGCAATCTTATCGTTTAGCAATCTTTCTTCGTTTTTTAAAATATTACTAAGTGCAATTTTATCTTTCAACATATCGATGATAATCGTATGACTATCTAAGACCGCGACAACTAAGTTATTGAATTGATCAGAGCTGTCTATTTTTTTGCAAATCTCTGTTGCCAATAATACTTCTTCATCATTTTTTGGTATTAATAGGCAGAAGTATCCAACTAATGATGCATTTATACCATCTTGTAGACTCGCAAGTACTTCTTCTAATCCATCGGTAACGGGAAGTAGCTTAACTTCCATCCAACGCAGGCTACCCGTGAGTTGATAATGTTTCTTTGCAACGATAGGCTCAAACTGTTCTAATTGCTCAAATGGTAGCGAGTCAAGATCCTGAATCTGTTCTCTCACCGCATCGTTTAGGTTAAAGTCGCTGCCTTCACTAAGAACATAAGATTGTTTAAATTTACTATAAAATATAATGGATGCAGACTCTAAAGACTTTATAAGATCATTTAGCTGATCTTTATCTATGTCTAATAGTGTCTGTAATAGCTCAGGACTCGCGTGCACTCCTGTACCATCTGCGAAAATACTAATCAAAGCAATTATTTTAATTAACTTAACGGCTGCCTCGTCATCAAGTCCTTCATAACGGTTGACTGCTGCTTGAGAGAGTAGCCATTGTTTACTGTACTCAGAGGCAATAATAGCGTTATTTAAATTACTATCTAGATAATCCCAGAACTGATGGGGCTTAAATAAGGCAAACTCTTCTAACTTAGTATTTTTCAGATAATAGCCAAAACCGTTCGGTTCGGAAGACATTAAGAAAGAAAAGATGCTACGCTGATTTTGCCCAAAGTTCTTTTGAGACAACTTGCATAGCAAAATTGCCACAAGCGGATGTAGAGGAAATACATCACTTAACAGCTGGGTTAAACTCTCAGAGCTGGTTTGGCGGTAGTTAGTAATATTAGCCACTAGCGACTGAATTTGGGCAGTAAATTCAGCGTTGTCTTTGTGCTCTTCTAACTGTTCATTCGTTATATTGATGACTTGACCAATCAGATAGATCTGCTCTTCAACTGATAATGTAATGGCAAAATCAACAAACCTACCCTGAATCTTCATCCACTCATTATGCGTTTTAGCAGTCGCTTGGCGCGCGTAAGCTGTAAAAGATTGATGCAACATGCCTATTAGAAGTATTCTTCCACTAGTTCTATTCACAAACTCAGCAAGCTGTTGTAGAAAATAAATATCATCTGGACGATGACTCTTAGCCGCACCATCAAACACCTTACCTAGCTCGTCAATAAAAATAATAAGGCGTTGTTCATCATCGATATAGCTATCTAATGCCTCTAAAATCTCCTTTGCATCTGCACCTGAGGGTAATCCGAGTGCATCTCTAAATATCCGCTCTGGCGCTATCGTCTGACCTGTTAGGTTAAGCGTTTTCCATTGTTGGCCTTCCGAGTTAAAGTGTTTAACAATAGCAGTCTTATTTTTTTTGCTTAACTTAGAAGATGCGATTTCAACAATCTCTTTATCATGACTTACTAAGCCCTGTAGAAATAAAGCCAAACTAGATTTGCCAGATCCAAAAGGGCCTGTCCAAGTAAACGCTGTCTGTCCACCCTTTATATGACTAATCATATTCATTAGAATTTGTTCATAGGAAGCAGTACAGTAAAAGTTACTGATAGGACCTTTGTCGTTGCTATCAGCATAGATATTGATAGACCGCTGAAAATATTGGTTCCGCTCGATGTGGTCAATAAGGTAGTTATCTAAGTTAGGGCTATTATTCATGACTATTTATAACTCTATAATTAATTTATTAAAAATATGGTGATTAAATATTTTTCAGGATCTATTAGTGGCTATAGTCTTCATTTCGGATATTTTCTACGCATTGCTCAAAAATGGCATCAAGACTACTACCATCAGTTATTTGAAATTGGCGAATCCCAGCAGACTGAGTCCAAGCCAGCGAATATTTAGAGTCTTGTAATTGCTCTGCATAATCTATAATCGCATCTTCATCCAACATGAATACCCGACCTGGAGAGCATTCGTCATAAGTGCACATCTCTAGCGACAAGGTATCAGCTGCCCCATTATGAATCTGCCAACAGTTAATTAATCCATAAACAAAAACATGCAGTGTCAAAGAGTTCTTCTCACCTCGTAGCGCTCTAATGTTTTGTTTATTAACACGGGTCAATAGCCCAAGCTCTACTAGTGGGCCTTCTAATACATTTTCAAAATCATCAGTCGCTTTACGAGTTTTCGTTGTGTAATTTTGAATCAAGCATTCAATATCTTTTTTTATTGTTGAATCTGAAGGAGTAGATAGGCCATGGTCTTTAAAAAACTCTTTTAATAAGCGAGCAAATTCTTCGCGGCTTAACTCTGATTTCGTATTGATATTGAACAGCCAATAATAGGTCATTAAATTAGGGTTTGTGACAAGGCACAAATGCAATAGCCAAATGGTTGAAGGCGATTCTAGATAAGGATCCAAACCATGATCAGAAAAAATATTTTCAGCGTTATAAAAAGAGTTGAGTTGTTTAGTTGCGTCTACATTACCGTCTTTCGAAATTTCATCAATTATCGTAGTAGGCTGTGTATTATAATAAGCGCTGTTATCTCTGATAATCATAGCCGTCTGTGTTGACCAAAACCGCATAGCATTCAACATATTTTTACCAACACCAAAGTCAGCAATAGCTGTATTTTGAGAGAATATGTTTTCGATCTCTTCAGATTCCGACTGTATTGCAATTTGATCATGAACTTTTTTTAACCAGCCATATCTCAGTGGGAAGGTATCATGGCCTGAAAGAGTTGGTTTTATATTATCTATCAAAGATGCAAAGTAACGCATAAATATCAATCAATCCATATAAATTATAATAAACTTGTCTAGTTGTTTTCTGCATTGGAACAACTCTCCAATGCAAGAGTATATCATGTTACTATCTTTATGTAATCAGATTCTAGTCTTTTCATCTTAAAGACTGCCCCATATAAATAAATAATGAAAATATTATGAAAAACATATACTTAGACTATAATTCACATACTCCATGCGATATATCAGTTATTAAAGCTATGCAAAGCGTATGGTCTCAGCCTGGCAACCCTCATTCAGAAGGACACTCGTTTGGTTGGAAAAAACAAACATTAGTCAGTGATAGCCTCATGACATTCGCTGATATATATGACTGCTTTGAGGAAGACCTCTTGTTTACCTCAGGTGCCACTGAAGCGAACAACTTAGCTATCTATTCAGGCATTCCCATTGCCAAACAAATAAGCCCGCAAGCAGATACTATCCTAACTAGTCATTTAGAACATAAATCCGTCTTAAACCCGTTAGAAATAATCGCTGATAAATATAATCTTAATTTGGTTTATTTAGAAGTTACATCAGAAGGTGTTATTTATCTACAAGATATGAAGAATAAACTTGAGCAGAATAATGTTCTGTGGGTTTCTTGCACTATGACCAATGGCGTTATAGGAACAAACCAGCCTATCTATCAAGTTGCTGAGCTGTGCCAGCATTATAATGTGATGTTACATGTCGATGCGTCACAAGCGGGTTATATGAATATCGCCTGTCACGATTTGGAAGTGGACTTTCTCACACTATCTGCTCATAAAATATATGGGCCATCAGGTATTGGTCTCTTGTACTCAAAGCATCTTCAGAATCCTGAGTTTATGCCCATAATTTCTGGTGGTGGTCAACAAGCTGGACTTCGTGCTGGCACGTTACCTGTGCCGCTCATCGTTGGATTTGCCGAAGCAGCTAGAGTATTAGATGAAAGTAAAGAAGCGGAGATTTTACGATTGACAGAACTAAGAGATACTTTACTAAATGGTTTGAATCAAGCTCTTGCAATCCAAGTGTTTGGCGACTTAGATGATCGCCATCCTGGTAACTTATACTTAGCGATTGAAAATATTGATAGTATGCAACTTCTTAACAACGTACAACCAAATATTGCTTTTTCGCTTGGATCTGCTTGTGATGGTTTAAATCGTGAATACTCGCCTATCATGAAGTCGATGGGTGTAGCAAAGGAAGTCGCCGAATGCGCCTTTAGAATTTGTGTCGGACGAATGACTACGATTGCAGAGGTTCATTCGACAATAGATATGATAGTAACTGAAGTCAATAAGCTGAAAGTCATTGAGTAACAGCTATGATATTCCGACTGAAGGTAGCATAAGGTGAAGCAAGATATCACTAGTAGCTAATACAGTACTGATAAATTAGATAAGCTCGTAAAAAGTAAATATCTCATATCAAATTAAGTACTACTAAGGCCAATTATGACCACATATATACTCGACACAGAAACCACAGGGCTGATTGAACCGCACATGACTGAAGCGGCCTACTCTATCGTTGATATCATTAATGGCAAGGTGACTGTGTTACAAGCGCCAAGAGCGAAGCGCTTTAATCCCCTAAAAGAAATCAGCTTAGGTTCTATGGCGATATCACACATTTGTGATGAGGATGTGGCGGATGAACCACCTCATACAAACTTCAGACTACCTAGTAGTGTTAAGTATTTAATTGGCCACAATATTGATTTTGACATGGCCGTTCTCAAAAATGCTGGCGTGACCCATGAGCCTAAGTTAATTTGTACCAATGCGATGGCTAACTTTCTCCTTCCTACGCTTGAGAGCCATAAGCTAGTATCCCTTCTCTATCACTTCCACCGTGATATAGCGCGCGCTCAAGCAAAGAACGCGCATGCTGCCATTGCTGACATCTACTTCACTGAGCTAGTGCTTGGTAGTCTGATTGATATGGCTAACAGTCAAGGTCATGAGATAAGTGATGTGGAGAACTTATATGAGTTTAGTCAAATGGCACGTATACCCACACACTTAAGTTTTGGTAAGCATAAGGGTGAGGCTATTGCAGATTTAGCTGCGAGCTCTGAAGGTACTGGCTATATTAAATGGCTGCTCAAACAGGACAGTGTTGACCCTTATTTAGCTCAAGCATGCCAGCAAGCATTAGAGTCGGTATAAATATACTGATGTAGTCAGTTTGAGCTATGCTGAAAATTGAGATCGATACTAGAAATAGTTAACGCTAAAGTAGGTCAAGTTCTTATTGAAACTATAACTTATTAGGTGGTAAGTCCCTCAAAATTATGGTGTTTAAAATATCATCAATATCTGCATATACCATAGAAAAATCTTGCTCTGACAAGTCGGAAAAGCTCTATATGCTATTCTCTATACAGTGTAAAGGGCTGGAGTACGAAATTCACTTTTCTTGGGTGACGCTATTAATATCGGGGTTTGTTAAGTCAAGCAGCCTAATATTTTTGTTACGAATAAAAGAACCAAACCAATTCCTACAGAACTTGTAACCCCAAAAGTAAATCTAAATACAGCTCCATAGGTTAGTAT
>NZ_JASDDJ010000080.1:784-12745 GCF_030407455.1 Psychrobacter sp. 5A.1 | reverse complement strand
TTTGTTGGTCATACTATTTTCCTTCTTTGGGTTAGTATAACCTCTTAGCAGCTGTCCAAGTTTATTATGCCACTACAGAGGGAGGTGAGCTACGAGTACACTACCTTGATGAAGGCCCAAGCGATGCTGAGCCTATCTTGTTATTACACGGTGAGCCTTCATGGTCTTATTTGTATCGTAAAGTCATTCCGATATTAACCGCTGCAGGACACCGTGTGATTACGCCAGACCTACCTGGGTTTGGACGTTCAGACAAGCCAGCATCGCGTACTGATTACACTTACCAGCGCCATGTCGACTGGATGCAATCGGTGCTCGACCAGTTGGATTTAAAGAACATCACGCTATTTTGTCAAGATTGGGGTGGTTTGATCGGCCTGCGTTTAGTAGCGGCACATCCTGATAAATTTGATCGCGTCGCAGCAGGTAATACGATGCTGCCGACTGGGGATCATGATCCTGGAGAAGGGTTTCGCAAGTGGCAACAGTTCTCACAAGAGACGCCGCAATTTAATGTAGGAGCAACCATAAAAAGCGGTACCACAACGACACTCTCACAAGCGGTAATCGATGCTTACGATGCCCCCTTCCCTGATGAGTCCTATAAAGAAGGCGCGAGACAGTTCCCACTACTTGTACCTACAACGCCAGACGATCCCGCTTCAGAGAATAATCGAGCGGCTTGGGTTGAGCTAAGCAAATGGACCAAGCCATTTATCACATTGTTTAGTGATTCTGACCCCGTAACTGGTGGCGGCGATCGCATCATGCAAAAGCTGATTCCGGGTACCAAAGGCCAAAATCATACGACTATCACTAACGGTGGTCATTTCCTGCAAGAAGACCAAGGCGAAACGTTGGCTGAACTTTTACTGAAGTTCATCAATGACAATCCAAAAGCGCTGTAATAAACGACAAAACCCTGACTGCTAGTACATTAGCAGTCAGGGTTTTTAGTAATGCCATGATGATTGATCAACGATGAAATGCACGAGCGGTCACAACCAAATTAATGGTGTCATATAAAAAATAACGGCGTGACTATATACTGGAGAGGCTGCTTTTTATGTAACATTGTCACACGATATTTTTGAAAATATCGTCAATATACTTTTCTACTGCATCGCTGTCCTTGGTGACTTGTGCATAAGTCCTGAGACCTATAATTTGAATTTGGAAATAACGTGCCAGCTCAATGGGATTTTTCTCTGCACTAATCTCGCCACTATCAATGGCTTGTCCAAAGAGAACGGCAAACGACGCCTCTATACTTTCTAAAATACTCGTGGCGTGCGCTAGCAAATCTGGACTGTCATTCTGAGTAAGCTCAGCGACTGTCTTGACGATCATACACATCCCGCTTGGCGCAGTCGCACTATTACAAACAATCACCGTATGAATAAAGTCTTTTAAACCATCCAGCACTGTGTCTGTTTGCTCAATACAATCGGCCAACCTCTTGGCACCATCTGCTGCGTAACGGCTCAATGACTCTGTGAACAGCTTGTCTTTACTACCAAAAGCTGCATAAATACTACCTGGGTGCAGGTTCACCACATCTTGCAGGTTGCGCATCGATGTCGCGTGATAGCCTTTTTCCCAGTAGAGATTTTTTGCTTTTTCGATCACATCCTCACGATTGAACTTTATCGGAGCACTCATAATTTTCACCTTAATATCTTTGCCATAAAATCTATTTTAAGGCAAAGTTTGTAGAATCAACCTTAGTTACTGGTTTTAATCACTTTTTATACTATAAGGCTGTTTGAAGGGCAAGGCTGTTTGAAGGGCTTTGCTGTGATTAACTGTTTTTATCAAAGTTTTGCGGGTAAAGCGCGCGTGCAGCAACGTCATCAAACTCCGTTTTGAAATCAATAGTTTCAGGAATGTCACGGGCTTTTTGTACAGCAGGACGGGCGTCAATACTATCAAACCAACGCTTTAGATTTGGGTAATTATCTAAACCACCTTCACCTAGCACGACTGTCGCCTTATCAATCCAGCCCCAAGTAGAAATATCAGCGATTGAATAGCTATCACCGACCATATATTCACGACCTTCTAGATGTGTCTCTAGCACTTCATAATGACGTTCAGCTTCACGAAGATAACGATTAATCGCATATGGAATTTTTTCTGGCGCTTTGTGCCTAAAATGAACAGATTGACCAGAATAAGGGCCTAAACCCGTTGCTACAAACATTAGCCACGACAGCATCTCACTACGATCTTCTGGCTGTCCTGCCAGCTTTCCTGTTTTTTCGGAAAGGTACATTAAGATAGCCGTAGAATCAAACACGCGTTTGCCATCATCTTCAAGGGCAGGTGTTTTACCATTTGGATTGATAGCGCGGTATTCAGGCGTATGCTGCTCCCCTTTTAGCGTATCTACTGCCACAAGCTCATAAGGCAGCCCAGTTTCTTCAAGAAACAATGCTACTTTCATTGGGTTTGGTGTTTGGTGAAAATAAAATTTAAGCATAACCTTATCCTATTAGAAGACAGTCGTCTAATGACTATCAAATCTGGTGACTATATTAATGGCTATAAAAGCTGTAATGAGACAACAAAAACAGACGTCGCAATTTGAAGCACATTTTTATTGTCTGATATACAATATAACCACAAATGAACGGTCGTTCAAGAAATGTTATATATTGATATAATAAACATAGGGTCGATATAACCTTGTTCTTACATAGTCACTTTTGCCAACAGGTATCTTCACAACTTATCTAACCATCACACTAATACAAAGGATTAAAAATGTCTACATTAACGGTTATTGCTCATATAACAGCAAAAGACAACAGCATCGCTCTCGTAAAAGCTGAGCTCGAAAAACTCATATCAGCTACCCGCAGCGAAGAAGGCTGTATTCGTTATGATTTGTTCCAAGATAATGAAAAGCCCACTCACTTTATGTTTCATGAAAGCTGGGCCACCCGCGAGCTATGGCAAATCCATATGGAAAACCAACACCTAAAAGATTTCTCCACCGCAACAGAAGGCGCGATTGAGTCATTTGTTGTACATGAGATGACCGAAGTTAATTAATTTCGTCTCGATTCACTCAGTATTGAAATCATGATATATCTGTAATAAGAAGGAGAGCATATCGCTGCTCTCCTTCTTATTTTTTCTATACTAGGGCGTGTCATCAATTAGCACATTGATACATTTAATGGCCTTAAAAAGGCTAAATTTTGTCAAACAGCTGGTTAATATCCCGATATTATCTGCACTATTTTCCTCGTTTGACGGCAATTTATCTCATTTTTATCACCATTTTTGAAATGAAGACACGCCTTAATACCTCAAGATGACAGTTCGATTGGTTTTCTTAGCATTAACAATCGTCTCAAAGTCGAACAACCACTTTTCTATCGTTATCTTCATATCATTACTTACACAGTGTTACTTTATTAAAGTATTGATATTACTGTCATAATTTCGATTATTAAGAGGTATGTAATTGAGCCATTACAATTTAATTGAACGATTACTCAAATAATTATTGAGCGATTGCTCAATATCATTTATAGTGGTCTCTATTGACTCGCTTACTAAGCAAAGCCGCTAATTTTGAGTAACCACTCAAGATAATAATTAAATGTAAATCGGCGACTGCTTTGAAGCTGGCATGCAAACGTAAAACACACCAAATCTCAAACCTATTATTAGGAATTATGTTATGACCAAATTTACTCTACACGATAAAGACACAGCCCCAGCAGAAAGCAAAGACTTACTTGATTCTTCTATCAAAGCATTTGGCATGGTACCCAACCTACACGCCGTGATGGCTGAAGCGCCTGGCTTGCTCGAAGGCTACCAACAGCTACATCAACTGTTTTTAGACAGCAGCTTTGATGATGAAGAAACCACGGTTGTATGGCAAACTATCAACGTTGAGCATGCTTGCCATTACTGTGTACCAGCTCATACTGGTATTGCTAAAAGCATGAAAGTAGATGACGCTATCACGGATGCATTACGTGATGAAACGCCACTACCAACTGAAAAATTGGAAGCATTGCGTACCTTCACACTATCTGTAGTCCGTAATCGTGGTAACGTTGATGACAGCGCGGTTCAAGAATTTTTAGATGCAGGCTACACCAAGCGTCAAATTCTTGAAGTTATCCTTGGTGCTGCTCAAAAAGTAATGAGTAACTACACGAACCACCTAGCTAACACACCAATTGACAAACCATTCCAGAAATTTGAATGGCACAAAGCTGACTAATACGTTTTTCGGCTAACGCTGACACAGTCCATTTGATGTTTTCATACTGTTGTTCGAAACATCTTCGGGCAGCAGTTTTTCATTTTAATTTATCGCTAATGAGAGATCCTATGGAACAGGCAAAAAAACCCTTACAAATAGACATCGTGTCAGACGTTGTGTGCCCTTGGTGCGCTATCGGTTATAGCCAACTGGCCGAGGCACTAAAACAAACCAACACGCCGCACGAGATTCACTGGCATCCATTTGAGTTAAATCCTAATACGCCGCACGAAGGACGAAACTATCGTGAGCATATTATGGAGAAGTACGGTACGACTGCTGAGGACATTCAAGAGAGCCGAGCCAGAATGACAGCAGCAGGTGCAGAAGCTGGATTCAATTTTCAGTTTACCGATGACTTTCGTACTTACAATACTTTTAATGCCCATCAATTGCTACATTGGGCTGATCAGCAAGGACGTATGCACGACCTAAAACAAGCATTGTTTGTTGCGCACTTCGTTGATAATAAAAACGTGGCTGACAGTACCGTACTGGCAGATGTCGCAGCAGATATTGGACTAGATCGTTTTGAGGCGCTTACCGTTATCGCAGATCAACGCTTTGCCGATGTGATACGTGAAGCCGTACAGCATTCAAAGCAGCAAGGTGTTCAAAGCGTACCATCGGTTATCTTTAATGGTCGGCATCTGGTGAGCGGCGCACAAGGTGTAGAAAACTACAAAAATATCTTAAAGCAACTAGCAGACATGCCAGAATAAAAACCATAAACTGGATCTGATTTACCAATTACACCCTACTGAGCACAGTATATAAAAAGGTATCATCATTATGTCAAACTCTAATCATTACGAGCCACCCAGCGTCTGGACATGGGATGCAGAAAGCGGTGGTAAGTGGGCAAGTGTCAACCGCCCTATCGCTGGCCCAACGCATGAAGCAGAACTACCTCGCGGCAAACATCCGTTGCAGATTTATTCAATGGGCACCCCTAACGGCCAAAAAGTCACCATCATGCTCGAAGAGTTATTGGCGTTAGGTGTGACAGAAGCTGAGTACGATGCGCATCTTATTCAAATTGGTGAAGGTGGACAATTCTCGTCAGGTTTCGTTGAGTTGAATCCAAACTCAAAAATTCCTGTGCTTTTGGATACAGAGACAGGCAGCCGTGTGTTTGAGAGTGGTGCTATTTTATTTTATCTGGCCGAAAAATTTGGAAAGCTACTTCCTAAAGATGCTGCCGCACGCACTGAAGTGATGAACTGGCTCTTTTGGTTACAAGGTTCTGCTCCTTACCTTGGTGGCGGTTTTGGACATTTCTATGCTTATGCACCCGAAAAATTTGAGTACCCTATCAATCGATTCACGATGGAAGTGAAACGCCAGTTAGATGTACTAGAACGTGAGCTTGCAGAAAATCGCTATTTAGGCGGCAATGAATATACGATTGCAGATATCGCCACTTGGCCTTGGTATGGCAATCTAATACTAGGCGAAGCATACAATGCAGGAGAGTTCCTACAAGTTGAGAGCTATCCAAATGTGCGTCGCTGGGCAGCTGAGATTTTAGAACGTCCTGCTGTGCAACGTGGTCGCAAGGTAAACCGCACTTGGGGTGAACCTGCTGAGCAATTACACGAACGTCATGACGACTCAGATTTTGAGCTAAAAACTCAAGATAAATTAGATGCTCAAATCACTGAATAAACGAACAAATAAACACTAACCATAAAAATACTATGTAAAAAGGATAAAAATTATGTCAACAGATTATGCTCAAAAAATTCAAGCCGGTACTACGTTTCCTGAAATGGAAGTACCAGTGTTAAATGGTGAAATGACTTCGTTAGGCAAACCCGAAAACGGTCATGACTGGAAACTGGTGGTTGTATACCGTGGTAAGCATTGCCCGATTTGCACAAAGTATCTAAATACTTTAGAGACTGTGAAAGACTCTTTCTATGATATAGGCATTGATGTCATCGCAGTATCGGCAGACAGCAAAGAGCAGTTAGAAGATCATCTAGATCAGATAGATGTTAGTTTCCCTATGGCTTACGGTCTGACCATCGAACAGATGAACACGCTAGGTCTGTATATCTCTGACCCACGTTCAGAAAAAGAGACCGATCATCCTTTCGCTGAGCCTGCTGTGTTCGTTATCAATGCTGAAGGAAAAGTGCATATTGTTGATATCTCAAACGCACCATTCTCTAGACCAGATCTTGAAGCCTTGGCAAATGGTTTGGCCTTCGTTAGAAATCCAGAAAACAACTATCCTATCCGCGGTATGCATGGCTAAGTAAAATAGTGGATATTGATTGTTAATTGTTGATTTTTGACTCACTCGACTGATTGAAGCACAAAGGGCGTATTGAGATAATTCCTCGATACGCCCTTTTTTTGTCTGAGCAAAAGCTTACGCCTCTAAAGCGTATACTCCATCTGAACCCTAATCTGCAAATGAACTAAAAATGCCTTTCAAATAAAGCTCATAGACGAAAAAATTATAGACGAGGCATAATATAAGCGCTATATTTAAAGCCGAAATAGGATTATAAAACACTTCTACCCCAAACGGTTTGTAACGCCTTCCTTTTTTCCCCATTCATTGTCATAGATAAATCAGACAGCTTTTATGGTCTGCGATCTATTTTTTTGAATAAGCCACTATTAGTCGAGGCGGTGTCCTCATTTAGATTGTGAGGCTTAAAAGGAGGAGAAGTTTGGTCAAACAAGGAAGGGCTCGCCATAAATACAAACATATTGACAAGACTTCTGGTGAAATTTGGCAAAATGTAGCCATTTTAAGATCACTCAATATATAAAAGTGCGAATCAATGCCACGCCCTATATATTTTGACTCATAAACACTGTTTATTATTTGTTGGCAACACTCGTACACTGAGATTGATTTCTGCTAGAATCATGCAGCAACATTATCAATATCTCATCATAGATATGAGTAAAAGGATTTAATATGCGATTGAAATCAATCGTTCAAAAATTACATGAACGCGCCCCAAAACTGGGCAAAGCAGCATCATTGACCACTGCCACCAGTGTTATTACCTTTAATAGTATCTTGGCTGGCCTGCCTGTCTGGGTAATGGGCGCCACGAAAGCCATCACTGGCGCTGCCATCGCTGACAAAGCCGTTATCGATGTGACGAATTATTGGATCAATAGTAACAATGCTCTGATCGACAACGTATTACCACGCAAAGACTGGCGCATTAATTTGCCTGACGACGTGCATACAAACGGTAAGTATTTACTGGTTAGCAATCATCAGTCGTGGGTTGATACCAGTATTGTGCAATATATCAGTGAAAACCGTTTGCCCTTGACGCGTTTTTTTACAAAGTTTGAGCTCATATATATCCCCGTCATTGGTCAAGCTTTCTATTTTCTCGATTTTCCCATGATGCGTCGACATTCCAAAGAAGCTGTCGCCAAAAACCCTGCCCTAAAAGGTAAGGATATCGAAGAAGCAAAACGAGCCTGCGCGTTGCTCAAAGACAAGCCTTTTACGCTACTGAACTATCTAGAAGGAACACGCTTTACCCCTAGCAAACATGACAAGCAAAAATCCCCTTATACACATTTGCTTAAGCCACGCGCTGGCGGGATGTCTCTAGCGATGAGTGCTTTAGGGGAAGAAATCGATGGGATTTTGGACATGACGATTGTCTATCCTGATGGTGTGCCCACTTATAGTGATTTGTGGAAAGGCAATATCAAACGTCTAGGCGTCGATGTACGACATATTGAGATACCCAAAGATCTGTTTACGGCTATCAAGAACGGCGGTTATGAAACAGATGAAGCAATAAAAACACAGATGTTTGATTGGGTCGAGCAGATATGGCACCAAAAAGATCAGCTGATCACAGACATGCTTGCTGAATTTGAGACTAACGACACCGCTGAAGAGGCTTAGAAAAATCTCTATACCAAAGGTTCTTATTATTTGATAACCTTAAGGTGTTTAGGGCGTGTATTCAATTCTATCGATAGCCTTTTAGGGCAGTACTATTTTTTGCCAATATATGGCGAAATTGTTTAACCTAGAATGACGAGGCATCAAAAATTTCACGGCATATTGTCTAAAAAATAGTAACTGCCAACACCACATTTGAATGTTCAACAGACCCTAGATAAACCCTGTGAAAAACGCCTCCATTTTGGAAGCGTTTTAAAGAGTAAAATACGATTAGCCAATATTAGAGCGTGTCTTAAATTCACTCGATAGTTATCTAAATGGGCTAAAAACAGCTAGATTTTGCCAAACATCGTCAAACAGCTGGTTAATATCCCGATATTATCGGCACTATTTTCCTCGTTTGACGGCAATTTATCTCATTTTTATCACCATTTTTGAAATGAAGACACGCCCTAGATAATAGTGGTGATATTAGTATCAATATAAATCTGTGTAGCCGTATCACTGTCTAATTGCCACACGTTATATACTCGACCATTAGCATCTGTGACATCTGTTCCTGCATCGACCCAAGTTGAAGGGTTGTTCGCGCCATCTACGTCACTAAGATCAGCACCAATACCGCCTAAATCTACGGTATCATCGCTATCCCCTTTCACATAAATGGGACTCGATGTTCCTGAGTTGGTAATATCTGCTGCTTGGATAGTAAGCGTATTAGCACCAGTACCAATAATATCAATCACTTCTGTTTGCAATATATCAGATAGACTAAGGGTTTGGCCTGATCCAGTTAAGTTAATAGTATCAAAACCCTCACCGCCTATAATATTAATATTTAGAGCTGCGTCGATATTGATAGTGTTTGCACTATCATCTAGTCCATCTAACGACGATTGAAGTATATTATTGGTGATATTAACAATGTCATCACCAGCGGCCATATCAATTGTGAAATTGAGGTCAATGACTAGCTCTGCAGTATCACTAGTCAGCCCATCAGAAATAGTATAAGTAAATACCTCTGATTGGCCTGACGATGCATAATCACCGTTAGCCGTATAAGTATACTCACCATTTTTATCAATAATGAGCACACCGTACTCACCATTGATAGCAAGTGCATCAACACCGTTTAATTGAGTAGGCGTCGGTACTGAGGATAAATTATTATTGCTCGCTATCGTAGTAAGCGTGGTGGTTGGATTAATAACATCTTCACCTGACTCATCAGTGACTGAAGGCTCAGGGTTGATAACATTACCTGTAGCCACGGTGTTATTATCAAAATTATATTCAGTTAATGTAGCAGTGACCTCAGTAGTTTCGAGTAGCGCCAAGGTATTGCTAAGAACTTGGGCAGCCACTGCGTCTAGCAAAGGATCAAGTGACGCACCTGCGGCAATTAAAATCGGTTGGGCTATACTGAGGAACTCACCAACACCTATGTCTGTTGTTAAGTTTAGAGCAAGCTCAAGAGTTAATCTGACGGTAGGACCCAAAGGGACACCTAGCCCCACTTCCACTGCATCTAAAATAGCAATTTGATTGTCAGGCCCTAATACCACACCTGCTTCACCGAGCTCTGCTACTGTGAGATTATTTATAAGCGTTTCTAGGGCACTGCTATCCTTGCTTACGACTACCTTATAATCATCTGGTTGTAAGCCAGATACTGTTGCTGTCAAACTACCATTATTATTCGTTAAACCTAAAACCTCTAAACCAGCAACATTGCCCACCAGTGGATTGTTTGCATTAGCAGCAATGTATAGAAGCTCGTTATTACTATTGTAAATCTCAAAACTTATCGCATCAGCTACTTGCACTAATGCATTTTCTGTAACCTCGATATTGACAGTACCGTTTGTATTAGCACTCACTGTAAAGCTTAAATCACTGTCCGCGCCATTATTTCCACCAAAGGCTTCAAGTGTTGTAGATTCAGCAGCATTTATGGGTACAGACGTGGTGACTTGCAATGTCAGATCAAGATTGTCAAGATCGTCTCGAGCGGTGATAAGTATGACTGTGTCTACTGTTACGGTCACTGTAGGGGCATTGCCACTCACGTTATCAAAAGTATCTTTGATGTTGTAGCTAAGCGTGTACTCACCATCATCTAAAGCAACCACTGGCGTTAGCGTGTAGCTGCCATCTGGGTTTACAGTAACATCGGCGGCCACCACCGTACCATTAACCACCAACTGCGGTGTGCCATTAGCGACTTGATCAGCAGGTACGACCACACTTGGAGTATTGTCATTGGTAATACCCCCATCGGCAATGAGTTCTGGTGTGGTAAGCACATCACCACTGCCATTGTTGGCCACATTGTCGGTAATGACAGGAGCATCGATAGGGCTTGCAAAATCAATACTGATAGCGGCCGTTGCGGTATTACTTTCGTTACCTACTTTGTCCTTGATGCTTGCGGTCACTGTGCTACCAGGCTGAACATCTAATGAGTAACCTGTGCCCAGCACTTTCCAAGTTAATATGATTTCTTGACCATTAACGATCAATGTATCACCAAGTTGTGCATCATTAGGAGCTTCAACTACGACGGTAACGGTGCCATCAACATTCAAATCGTTTTCGTTGTATTCACCTTCACTACCACTGGGTATCGGTACATTAATAATAGGTTCAGATGCTGCAACTGTATCACCCAAACCAATGACTGACTGTGGTTCAGAGCTATTACCTGCAGCATCTGTAGCCGTGACCTGTACTTCTTGGTCTTTATCAAGCGCAGGTTTGACTGTTAATTTAAAATCCCCTAATGCATCAGCGATAGTGACAAAATCAGACTTGCCATCTCCATTGATATCGACGCCAACGATAGCCCCTGCTTCGGTTGTGCCTGTAATCGTAGTGCTATCAGGTTTGCCGTTACCATCATCATCTGGGCCATTAATCACCATTGGATCGACTGTTAGAACAGGGGCTTCTGTATCGCCCACTCTCGCAAAATCTTTACCAGTGCCTGATTGAGTGCCATTTTGATAAGTGACTACCGCTTTGACGAATAATGTTTCTCCTTCTGCTGGAATATCTACAGAGGTCATAAAACCGTTGTCAATCATGTCTTGAGTAATAGAGGTGTTAATACCGTTGACTGTCAAAATATCATCTACTTGCGCATCATCTGGTAGTGCAATAGCAACCGCGATTTTGCCTGCTTCAAGCAAATCGGAACCAGTAATTAGAGCATCATCCCCTTCTAATATGTTGACAAGGGGAACGTTGTCACCGTCTTTACCGTCAGCACCTTGTAGCGAAGTAATAAAGTCTTGCTGAGTCAGACCCGTATTGCCAGGTAGCGCCTCCCAGATCTCATAGGCCGATTGGCCATCTATGCCATCAGCACCAGTGATAGAGTCGATGAAGTCTGCGACGGTTTTGCCGCCATTGCCTGGTATCGCCTCCCACACCTCATAGGCGGAGGCCCCATCAGCGCCCGTGGCACCAGCGATCCCTTGGGCGCCCGTGATGGCGTCGATAAACTGCGCTTCACTCTTACCAGCATTGCCTGCAAGTCCTTCCCATACCTCATAGGCGGAAGCACCTGTGTCGCCTTGTAGCGAAGTAATAAAGTCTTGCTGTGTCAGACCCGTATTGCCAGGTAGCGCCTCCCAGATCTCATAGGCCGATTGGCCATCTGTGCCATCTGTGCCATTGGTGCCATCAGCACCAGTGATAGAGTCGATGAAGTCTGCGACGGTTTTGCCGCCATTGCCTGGTATCGCCTCCCACACCT
>NZ_JASDDJ010000080.1:0-685 GCF_030407455.1 Psychrobacter sp. 5A.1 | reverse complement strand
ACCAGCGATCCCTTGGGCGCCCGTGATGGCGTCGATAAACTGCGCTTCACTCTTACCAGCATTGCCTGCAAGTCCTTTCCCATACCTCATAGGCGGAAGCACCATTTTGACCATTAGTGCCGTCTTCACTATCATCTGAGTCTGAACGCTTCGCGACTGCTAACCCTGCACCAATAGTGCCTAAACCTGCTAACCAAGGCATCACTTTAAAGCCAGCTGCTTCATTCGCTGCCATCCACCAAGTGTTCGTCTTTAGGTTTTCGCCAGTCAATTGACCTTGCGTCGGACTGCCTTGTAGCTCATTAGTGTAGTCGACCATTTGGCCTGCATTAGGTGAATGATAGTAATAACTACCATCTTCAGCGACACTCATAACAGCACTGTCGATCGTATCGTAAAACCCTTCAATAATGAGGTCAGGGTTTATACTTTCACCTTCGAACGAGGCATGAAGATCTTTATCCACTCTTTTAGTAACGATATTTTTTGGAGCACGACCTGCTGTCTCATCAAAAAACTCATAATTGGTTTTATCAGCGGCTTTAATGACAGTAGGCTGGCCACTGTTAGCCAACACTTTATGCTCAGTAATTGTCGCGTTTTTATTGTTTACTTTAACAGTGATAGCGGTCATCAGATCATCCTTGATTAATTCATTCTAAATACATATCAATCTAGAATAATG
>NZ_JASDDJ010000008.1 GCF_030407455.1 Psychrobacter sp. 5A.1 | reverse complement strand
ATGGTATAGTTATTTGTAATAATTAAATACAATAGTTTACTTAATAGATAGATTCAAGCATTTAAAAAATATATTAAGTCTAACTTACACATTTATTATGACCTGCTTATTTTGTTCAAGGTATAATAATATTATCTGCTACAAATTCTAACTAATAAGTCTTATTATGGCCAAGAAAAATGCTACCGCTCGTCTCATTCGCTTTTTGGTGGGACTTTTTATCGCTTGCCTAGCATTGGCAGTTGTTTTAATACTTGCTGTACCCATTGGTTTCTATGGGATGGCGATGTATTTATCGCCAACTTTACCTAGTACGCAAGAAATTAAAACTGCCAAATTAGAAATGCCATTACAGATTTATAGTAGTGACGATAAGTTAATCGGTCAGTATGGCAATCGTTTATCGCTGCCAGTTAGTTTTAATGATATTCCCGAAGATTTAACGCATGCTTTTTTAGCAGCCGAAGATGCCTCTTTTTTTCAACATAGTGGCATCAGTATTAAAGGTCTTGGTCGCGCTGTTACCGAAGCAGTCACTGATGATGACGGTCAGACAGGTGGTTCCACCATTACCATGCAGGTTGCTAAGAATTATTTCTTGAGCCCAGAACGTACCCTAAATCGTAAATTAACAGAATTATTTTTAGCGCGTAAAATTGAAGATGAGCTTAGTAAAACTGACATCTTGACGCTCTATGTTAATAAAATCTATTTAGGTGAAGGCGCTTATGGCATCCGTGCCGCGGCCAAGAAATACTATAGTAAATCATTGGACAGTCTCACCATTGCTGAAATGGCAATGTTGGCAGGTCTGCCAAAAGCCCCTTCTAAATACAATCCTGTTGCCAATCCTGAACGTGCATTGACTCGGCGTAATTGGATTATTGGACGTATGCATGAGTTGGATTATATTACCGAAGCCCAATATGACGAAGCTATCAGCGCACCTATCGGCATCAATCTCTATCAAGAAAAACTCGATGTAAATATGCCTTATTTGGCAGAAATGACGCGTGCCTCTTTAGTCGAACGCTATGGCGATCAAGTCATGCACGGTGGCTGGCGCGTGCGCCTTACAGTGAATAGCAAGGCACAAACAGATGCAGAATCGGCCATATTGACAGGCTTAGTTGCTTACGAGCATCGTCATGGTTGGCGCGGTGCTGAAGCAAATGACGAGCCACTCGAAAACTTTCGACGCTATAGTAATATGTCCCCTGCTAAAGTCACTAAAGTCAATTCTCGTAGTTTCGAAGCCATACTCCAATCTGGCGAAAAAGTAACCGTTAACTGGTCTGGCATGAACTGGGCACGTAAATATATTTCGGCCGATCGTATTGGCTACTCTCCTAGTAACGCCCGCCAAATCGTCAAAAAAGACGATATTATTCGCGTGATACCCACTGCAAATGGCAACTGGCAATTAGGTCAAATACCTGAAATACAAGGTAGCTTGGTCTCATTGAATCCAGAAACTGGCGCGGTCAATGCCTTGGTTGGTGGCTTTGATTTTAATCACAGCAAGTTTAACCGTGCCTTACAGGGTTGGAGACAGCCAGGATCTATCATTAAGCCACTGATTTATACAGCGGCATTAGAAAAAGGCTATCGTCCAGATACGATGGTCTCTGATCGACCTATTCAGGTAGGTGATTGGAAACCTAAGAATTCAGATGGAAAGTTTTTGGGAGATATTACTTTACGCCGCGGTCTATATCGGTCACGTAATTTGGTTTCTATTCGATTGCTACAGGCGGTGGGTATTTCTGATGCGCGCAATCTGTTAGATGAATTTGGGCTTGATAAAGAGAAACTACCAACCACTTTATCGTTAGCGCTAGGCACAGGGCAAGCCACACCGTTACAAATGGCCACTGCCTATGCCACTTTTGCTAATGGCGGTCATCGTGTACAACCCTATTTTATAGAGCAAATTTATAACTATAAAAACGAGCTGCTGTTTCAAGCCAACCCGCGACAAGCCTGTGCATCATGCTTTAATAAAGAACTTGAGAAGCTCAATAAAAACTTAATTGAAGAATATGACCAGTCAGTTCAAAATGCAAATAACACGACTAATAAAACAGCTATTGACAATCAAATGGCAGAAAATGATGCGGACGATAGCATCACTGATGAGAAAACCGATTTAACTGTTTATAACGCAGGTCCACAGGCTGATCGTCTAAAAGCACCTGCGATACAGTATATAAGAGCCAAGCAAGCACCTCGAATTTTGAAGCCTAGAGTCGCTTTTGAGATGGCAGATATATTACAAGATGTTGTACAGCTTGGGACTGCGCGGAGAGCAAAAGCGTTGGGTCGTGATGATATTGGCGGAAAAACTGGTACAACCAATAAAGCTAAAGATGCTTGGTTTGCAGGCTTTCACCCTACCAATGCAACAGTAGTATGGATGGGCTTTGATCAACCAGCGACTATGGGTCGCCGTGAATATGGTGGGGTCGCAGCCCTTCCAGTTTGGATGGACTTTATGAAAGCGCAACTCAAAGATACGCCTCGTCAGTGGGTACCAAACAGCAAAGGTTTTACCTCTACCAAGCGACAAAAAAAATCGGTAAAAACAGCAAGTAGAGATGACAGTTCCGAAACAAATACGTCAGAAAAACCAGTTGCCACGCAAACTCAGCAGCGTACTCCCCCAACGCCTAAACCTACGGCAGAGTTGAATAATTCATCTACCAGTCGCCGTAGTAATGATGGCGTACCACAGAACCCCTTATCGGTCACACCAGTTGATCGCATACCACCGATGCCAGAATAAAGGGTATACAGCGCTACTTAATATAACAAAAGAATGGCCTATTCAATACTCACTGAATAGGCCATTCTTTTGTGAGCTAAGTCTTCATTAAAACTCAACCATACCTGCACGTAACTGCTCAATCAACTCTAAAAACTGTTGCCGCCACTCTCGTATTGTCGCCTCGTCTGGTAACCACTGGTTTGATAAAGTAACCACATTGACAATAAGGTCCGGTGATGTTGAATCGCCATTTTGCTTTTCATCTATAACCGTATCTGATGGTACAGCGTACAAACAACGTTGATAAGCACGTTCTATATTAGCGATAAAGCCCTGCTGCTGTAATTGCTGCAAGCGCTGAATCTCAGGCGATACCTGCGTACGCTCGCTCAATGTTTGCTCAATATTTAATAATGTTGGGGCCGTCATATTCAAACTATAAAAATGACCCAGCTCTTGAGTAAATGCTAATAAAGCACCGTGTAAATGAAAAATAGCGGTCTCGCAGTGTGCTTGGTATAACTGCTTATCATTGGTATTGCCTGCTGATTGACAGGCCAGACGACAAAAATATAGCTTTTGATTGGTTCGATCTGCTTGGTATTTGGCGACGCGTGTTTTACCTGCCATTTGCTACTTATCCTTCTATCAATAATAAATGAGGGCATATTCTCCAGTGTACTATTTTTTTGGACAATAGCACCATGCCTTTCTCTGTTTTTTGCACACAAAAAAAAGCCAGCAACTTAGGCTGGCTTTTTTATCAAATTAAGAATGAATCAAGATACTTAATACGATTAATTATCTTGATTTAACTCTTGAGCAAAGGCTTCATCAAAGCTAGCAAAGTCTTTACTATCAGTGCTAGCAGTCATGTCAAACGCTGCATTGAGATCTTTGTCTTGTAGCTTTTGTTCTGCTTTCTCTTTACGCGCCTTGTGATAAGCAAGACCCGTACCTGCAGGAATCAAGCGACCAACAACCACGTTTTCTTTCAGACCACGTAGTTCATCTACTTTACCAGTGACAGCTGCTGCCGTTAGTACACGGGTTGTTTCCTGGAAAGAAGCCGCTGAGATAAAGCTTTCTGTTGCCAGACTTGCTTTAGTGATACCTAACAATTGACGCTCAAACTGTACTGGGAATTTATCTTCCGCTTCTAGCTTCGCGTTCAATGCTTTGATGTCTGCATACTCTACCTGATCACCTTTGAAGTGATTTGAGTCGCCGCCGTCAGTGATTTCAACTTTACGCAACATCTGACGAATAATAACTTCGATGTGCTTGTCGTTGATTTTCACACCCTGCAAGCGATAAACGTCCTGTACTTCATTGACGATATAATCAGCAAGTGCAGTCTGACCTTTCAAACGTAAGATATCATGTGGGTTCTGTGGACCATCAGCGATCACTTCACCACGTGCTACCGTCTCGTTTTCAAAGACGTTGATTTGACGCCATTTAGGGATCAGCTCTTCATGCACTTCACCATCTTCATTGGTGATAATAAAGCGGTTTTTACCTTTAGTCTCTTTACCAAAGCTCACCACACCCGACATTTCTGCCATGATGGCATGATCTTTCGGACGACGTGCCTCGAACAAATCAGCAACGCGTGGTAGACCACCGGTAATATCTTTAGTTCCTGATGACGCTTGTGGTACACGGCCTAGAATCGAACCTGCGGCAACCTTTTCACCATCGCTCACGCGAATGATGGTTTCGGCTGGTAAGAAGTAAACCACTTCTTTGCCTTCGTCAGTGTTCAAGATAATCGCAGGACGTAAGTCTTTTGCTGAGCTTGAACGGTCACGAGTAGCAAGGATCTCAAATGAGCTCATACCAGTCGCATCATCAACTTTCACTGTAGCAGTCATACCATCAGTGATGTCACTGAAGCGTGCTGTACCAGCAAATTCTGTGATGATAGGATGCGTGTGCGGATCCCATTTAGCGATGGTTTGACCACCTTCAACGTGATCTTCATGTTTCACAAGAACGCTAGAACCGTAAGGTACTTTATAACGCTCACGCTCACGGCCAAGTTCATCGGTCAACGCAATTTCAGCTGAACGAGATACGATGACTAAGTGACCATCGGTATGTTGAACCGTTTTCATGTTTTCGAAATGCGCTTGACCTGCATTACGTACAGAGATGCTGTTGTCCACAGATGCTGAGCTTGCTGCCCCGCCCACGTGGAACGTACGCATGGTTAACTGAGTACCTGGCTCACCGATAGACTGAGCGGCCATAACACCAACTGACTCGCCGATATTCACTTTATGACCACGAGCTAGGTCACGACCATAACACTGTGAACAAACGCCATGCTCAACATTACAAGTAATAACTGAACGTACCCAGATATCATCAATCGCATTGCTATCAAGCACGTTTACCCAATGCTCATCAATCAATGTACCAGCTGGAATCAAGACTTTATCAGCGTCATCGTTATAAGTTACATCACGTGCAGTCACACGACCTAGTACTAGCTCGCCCAACTTCTCGATGATTTCACCACCTTGGATATGTGGTTTCATGAGCAAGCCTTGCTCAGTACCACAGTCATCACTTGTGATAACCAAATCTTGTGCGACATCAACCAAACGACGAGTCAGGTAACCTGAGTTGGCCGTTTTCAGTGCCGTATCTGCTAGACCTTTACGTGCACCGTGAGTTGAGATGAAGTACTGTAGTACGGTCAAACCTTCACGGAAGTTAGCTTTAATTGGCGTTTCAATGATTGAGCCATCTGGCTTAGCCATCAAACCACGCATACCAGCCAACTGACGAATCTGTGCCGCACTACCACGAGCACCAGAGTCTGACATGATAAAGATAGAGTTGAATGACTTCTGCTCTTCTTCTTCACCTTTGGCATTCATGATTTTATCAGTGGCCAAGTTATCCATCATCGCCTTAGCGACTTTGTCATTGGTACGTGACCAGATATCAACTACTTTGTTATAACGCTCACCAGCAGTTACAAAGCCTTGCTCGAATTGATCTTCGATTTCGCGAACTTCGCCTTCTGCTACTTCGATGATTTGCTTCTTCAATGGTGGGATGACCATGTCATCGATACCAATAGACACGCCAGACAATGTCGCTTGAGCAAAACCAAGATACATCAATTGGTCAGCAAACATAACACTTTCTTTAACGCCTACTTTACGGTAGCAAGAGTTAATTAGACGAGAGATGTTTTTCTTCGTCATTTCTTGGTTACACTCATCAAACGACATACCTTTAGGCATGATGTTCCAGATAAGCAAGCGACCAGCAACCGTATCTTTGATACTGATTTCTTTGGTTTGGTTACCATCTTCATCAATATGTGTCTCAGTGACACGCACTTTGATTTTAGCGTTTACATGTAAATCATTCGAACCAATCGCACGCAATGCTTCATTAACGGTGGCAAAAATCATGCCTTCGCCTTTGGCATTGATTGATGAACGACTGATGTAATAAAGACCTAGTACCACATCCTGTGATGGTACGATGATCGGATCACCGTTAGCTGGTGATAAGATGTTGTTGGTAGACATCATCAAGGCACGTGACTCAAGCTGTGCTTCTAGCGTCAATGGCACGTGAACGGCCATTTGGTCACCATCAAAATCGGCGTTGAATGCGGTACAAACGAGCGGGTGCAATTGGATTGCTTTACCTTCGATTAGTACTGGCTCAAATGCCTGTAGGCCCAAACGGTGAAGTGTTGGCGCACGGTTCAAGAGTACTGGATGCTCACGAATAACCATGGCCAGCATATCCCACACTTGTGGCTCTTCACGCTCTACCATCTTTTTGGCAGCTTTAATCGTCGTCGCCAAACCATGAGACAATAGTTTGTTATAAGTAAATGGCTTAAATAATTCTAGTGCCATTTTCTTCGGTAGACCACACTGATGTAGACGTAGTGTTGGGCCTACAACGATGACCGAACGACCAGAATAATCAACACGTTTACCAAGTAAGTTTTGACGGAAACGACCTTGCTTACCTTTGATCATATCAGCCAAAGATTTCAATGGACGCTTGTTACTACCAGTGATAGCACGACCGCGACGACCGTTATCTAATAACGCATCCACTGACTCTTGCAACATACGTTTTTCGTTACGTACGATGATGTCAGGTGCGCTCAGCTCAAGCAGACGCTTTAGACGGTTGTTACGGTTGATCACACGGCGATATAGATCGTTTAGATCTGACGTCGCAAAACGACCACCTTCTAGTGGTACTAGCGGACGCAAATCTGGTGGTAGTACTGGCAAGATGTTCATTACCATCCACTCAGGCTTGTTATTAGAATCACGGAATGCTTCTAATAACTTAAGACGCTTAGACATCTTTTTAAGCTTGGTCTCAGAACCGGTTTGTGGAATCGCTTCGCGCAACTCATCAACTTCAAGATCAATATCAATATCTTTTAATAGGTCTTGAACCGCTTCAGCACCCATCTTGGCCGTGAATTCATCACCAAATTCTTCAAGCGCTTTGTAATAATCTTCATCATCAAGCAACTGGTATTTTTCTAAGCTGGTTAGACCAGGCTCAGTCACGATGTAGCTTTCAAAATATAGAACACGCTCGATATCACGTAGCGTCATGTCTAGCAATAGACCGATGCGGCTTGGTAATGATTTTAGGAACCAAATATGCGCAACAGGGCTGGCAAGGTCGATATGACCCATGCGATCACGACGGACTTTGGCAGTGGTTACTTCAACACCACATTTCTCACAGATAACGCCTTGGAATTTACGGCGCTTATATTTACCACATAAACATTCAAAATCTTTTACTGGGCCAAAGATTTTGGCACAGAAAAGACCATCACGCTCAGGCTTAAATGTGCGATAGTTGATGGTTTCAGGCTTTTTTACTTCACCATGCGACCATGACTTGATGACGTCAGGTGAGGCTAAAGTAATTTGAATACTATCAAACTCTTGATTACCGTTGCCGGTAGGGCTTTGCATGATATCGAGTAAATCTTTCAAGTTGCTTCTCCGTTATCTTTATAATCATCTGACAGCGTACCATTGACGCAGATAAGATGAATGAAGGCAATGAACAGGGTTGAGACAAATCACTAAAAGCAGCAGCGATGCGCGTACTGCTTTTAGGTTGACCACTAAGGATAATAATTAACCGAAGCCGTGTTAAAGCTAGCTTCAGTCAGCCGTGCTTAATGGGTTTGTTTTAACTCAATATTGATACCCAATGATTTGATTTCTTTGGTCAGTACGTTGAACGACTCAGGCATACCTGGATCCATATACTGCTCACCATCAACGATGTTTTTGTACATACGAGTACGGCCTTCAACATCATCCGACTTCACCGTTAGCATCTCTTGCAACGTGTAAGTCGCGCCGTATGCTTCTAGTGCCCAGACTTCCATCTCACCGAAGCGCTGACCACCAAACTGAGCTTTACCGCCCAATGGCTGCTGCGTGACTAGTGAGTAAGAACCCGTTGAACGTGCATGCATTTTGTCATCAACCAAATGGTTAAGTTTGAGCATGTACATGTAGCCGACGGTTACTTTGCGGTCAAACTTCTGACCAGTACGACCATCATACAACGTCTGCTGACCATCGCGATCCATACCAGCAAGCTCTAACAAATCTTTGACTTGGCTTTCTCTTGCACCATCAAACACTGCTGTACCCATCGGTACACCGCCGCGTAAGTTAGCTGAAAGGGCCATGATGTCATCATCAGTTAAGCTATCAAGATCAACTTGCTCGCCGCCTACTTGGTTATAGATTTTGTCTAAGAACTCACGTAGCTCTTTGATCGCTGCTTGAGATTTCAGCATACCATCAATTTTTTCGCCCAAGCCTTTCGCTGCCATACCCAAATGCGTCTCTAGAACCTGACCGATGTTCATACGAGATGGTACACCAAGTGGGTTCAATACGATGTCAACGGTATTACCATTTTCATCATAAGGCATGTCTTCAACTGGCATGATGCGCGAGACAACACCTTTGTTACCATGACGACCAGCCATTTTATCACCAGGCTGAATACGACGCTTAACCGCTAGATATACTTTAACGATTTTTTGTACGCCATGTTGTAAGTCATCACCAGCGGTCAATTTACGTTTTTTCTCAGCAAATTTCACGTCGATGTCTTTTTGCTTATCAACCAAGTAATCAGCGATTTGCGTGAGACGCTCAGAGATTTCTTCTTCCACTGGTTGGATATCAAGCAAAGTCTCAAGGCTCATATCTTTCATATCAGCCAATGCCATGACTGTACCGGCTTTCAGACCAGAACCACCACTGACTTTTTGGCCATCTAATAGATTACCAATACGACCGCGAGCCGCTTCTTCAAAGATACGTAGCTCTTCTTTTAAATCTTTACGATAGCTGTCAAGCTGCGATTTTTCGATCGCTCTTGCACGTGCATCTTTTTCGACACCATCACGGGTGAAGACCTGTACATCAATAACCGTACCTTTACTTGAAGTCGGTACGCGTAGCGACGTGTCTTTTACGTCAGCCGCTTTTTCACCAAAGATAGCCCGGAGTAGTTTCTCTTCTGGCGTTAGTTGCGTTTCACCTTTTGGCGTCACTTTACCAACTAAGATATCACCAGCGTCAACTTCAGCACCGATATAGACGATACCTGCTTCGTCAAGACTTGATAATGCCGCTTCACCAACGTTTGGAATATCAGCAGTAATCTCTTCTGTACCTAGCTTGGTATCACGCGCCACACAGGTCAATTCTTGGATATGAATAGTAGTGAAACGATCTTCTTTAACCACTTTCTCAGATAGCAAAATCGAATCTTCGAAGTTGTAACCATTCCACGGCATAAATGCGATGCGAATGTTCTGACCTAGTGCAAGCTCGCCAAGATCCGTTGATGGACCATCAGCCAAGATATCACCCAAAGCAATCTCGTCACCTTGGTTAACGATGATACGTTGGTTGATACAGGTGTTTTGGTTAGAGCGCGTGTATTTGATCAAGTTATAAATATCAATACCCGCTTCACCAGCAATCATCTCGTCTTCGTTTACACGAACAACGATACGTGAGGCGTCAACATCTTCAATCACACCGCCACGCTTAGCGATCACACAAACACCAGAATCACGAGCAACGTAACGCTCCATACCAGTACCAACTAACGGCTTATCAGCACGTAGCGTAGGAACAGCCTGACGTTGCATGTTCGAGCCCATCAAGGCACGGTTAGCATCATCATGCTCTAGGAACGGAATCAGACCTGCTGCGACCGATACTACCTGACTTGGCGACACATCCATATGCGTCACTTTTTCTGGCGGCATACGAACAAATTCACCATAACTACGTACACTGACCATTTCATCAGAAAGCGCACCATCTTCAGTCATCGGAGAATCAGCCTGTGCAATCACAGTACCTACTTCTTCGATCGCTGATAGATATTCAATAACGTCTGTCACTTTACCATCAACCACACGGCGATAAGGCGTTTCTAGGAAACCAAAGCTGTTGGTTTTCGCAAACGTCGCTAGTGAGTTGATCAAACCAATGTTTGGGCCTTCAGGAGTTTCAATCGGACATACACGGCCATAATGCGTATCATGTACGTCACGTACTTCAAAGCCTGCACGTTCACGAGTTAGACCACCAGGTCCTAACGCTGATACACGGCGCTTATGGGTAACTTCAGACAGCGGGTTGTTCTGATCCATAAACTGTGACAACTGGCTTGAACCAAAGAATTCTTTAACCGCAGCCGCTACTGGCTTAGAGTTAATCAAATCTTGTGGTGACAAGTTATCAGATTCCGCTGAGCTCAAACGCTCTTTGACCGCACGCTCTACACGTACTAGACCAACACGGAACTGGTTTTCTGCCATTTCGCCGACTGAACGAATACGACGGTTACCTAAGTGATCGATATCATCTACTTCACCGCGACCGTTACGAATCTCAATCAATTCTTTTAATACATTCACGATGTCAGCATTGGTCAAAACACTACGTGCGCGCTGAATATCTGGATCATCTGTATTATCAAATTCTAACCCTAGACGACGGTTGAACTTCATACGGCCAACGTTTGACAAGTCATAACGATCTGCATTGAAGAACATGCTTTCGAACAGTTTTTCAGCAGTTTCGACCGTTGGTGGCTCACCTGGACGCATTACTTTATAGATTTCGATCAATGCTTCTTCACGGCTTGATGTGCTATCAGCACGTAGCGTGTCAGCAATATAACTACCCTGATCGATATCGTTAGTGAATAGAATGCTGAATTCTTTGATAGATTCACTGGCTTCAAACGCGCTCAACTTAACCAATAATTCATGGTCAATTGGCGTGTTGGCTTTCGCGATGAGTTCATCATTAACAACGATGTCTTCCGCTAAGATGCGCTCATATAGATATTCATCAGGCACAGCAATCTTCGTCATACCTGCTTCTTCAAGCTGACGGATGCGACGTGCGTTGATGCGTTTGCCCTGCTCTACGATAACGTCACCTTCAGGTGATACGATATCAAACTGAGCCATCTCGCCACGTAGACGATCCGCAACCAGATCAATTTCAAACGTCTCTTCGCCTTTATAAACAGCGACTTTATCAAAGAATAAATCCAAGATTTCAGAAGTGGTCAGACCAAGCGCACGTAGAATGATTGACGCAAGTAGTTTACGGCGACGGTCAATACGAGCAAAGACTAAATCTTTTGCATCAAATTCAAAGTCCAACCATGAACCACGGTAAGGAATGATACGGGCGTTATAAAGCACCTTACCACTTGAATGCGACTTACCTTTATCATGATCAAAGAACACACCAGGTGAACGATGTAGCTGAGATACGATAACACGCTCAGTACCATTGATAATAAAAGTACCGTTAGCAGTCATCAAAGGCATTTCGCCCATGTAAACGCTTTGCTCACGGATATCTTTAATAGCCGCTTTGCTGTCTTTATCCTTGCTGTCTTTATCTTTGATAATCAAGCGGATTTTGACACGCATCGGCGCAGCAAACGTTGAGCCACGTAAGATACACTCACGCTCATCAAATTCAGGCGTACCTAAATAATACTCAACGAATTGCAACTCAGCATTACCAGAGTGACTCTCAATTGGGAAAATAGAGGAATACGCAGCTTGCAAACCAGTATTCTCACGAGCTTTTGGCTTTTTGTGCTCTTGCAAAAATTGCTCATAAGAATCTACTTGAATAGACAGTAAATAGGGAATGTCCATTACAGTGGGCAATTCAGCAAAACTTTTGCGAATACGCTTTTTTTCAGTATAAGAATATGCCATCGAGAGTCCTTACAGTAAACGTGGAAACAAATTAAAAGCGTGGCCAGCATGCATAAATACGATGCAAACTTAGCGACGTAAACGATAATATAAAACGGGTTTTCGTGTTCAGTTCATGTCTTTTCTATCAATTACTACTGCTACTACCAGTGCTTGCTTAACACTCTTTCTTTAATCTTGTCATCGACATTTGAATCAGTCTATATGACTATTCAAATCGATAAATTCAATCACTTATAATAGGTTGCCTTTAGGGCTTAACTTGCCAATACATGCAAAAAAACAATTTATTTAAGGGTGTTGCTAAGTTATTTACTATTAAGTTACCTACTATTAAAACTGGTTATATTTAGACTCTTTTTTATCAAAACCATTGTCGTCGGTGATATATACCGTCTACGAGCCTACCTACTGACAGTAAAACCATGCTAAATGGATAACCTAAGATCAACAGCTTTCAGAATTAATGGTAACTGGGGTAACTATAACTTCTAGAATCAGTATAAACTATAGTGTTAATAGGAAAGCATGCAGACACAAAAAAATGCCAAACATCTACGGACGTTTAGCTAACATTAACTGATTTCAAAAACTGGCATGTGTGCTTGCATGTATATCGTCTGTCCTTTTGATGGGTATCCACCGTGATGTTGCATACGTATGTTGGCAGACACAAAAGGTCAAGCTACGAATTATAGTAAAAAAAAGCTGGCAATGCAAGGCATTACCAGCTTTTTTTCGTACAGTGTTAAACTTATTTTAGTTCAACAGTTGCACCAGCTTCTTCAAGTTTCTTTTTCAACTCTTCAGCTTCAGCTTTAGATGCGGCTTCTTTGATTGGAGCTGGAGCGCTTTCAACCAAATCTTTCGCTTCTTTTAGGCCAAGACCAGTAGCTTCACGTACGGCTTTAATTACGCCAACTTTCTTCTCGCCAAAGCTGGCAAGAATTACGTCAAACTCGTCTTTTTCTTCAGCAGCAGCAGCAGGACCAGCAGCAGCAGGTGCAGCAGCAACAGCAGCTGTTACGCCGAATTTTTCTTCCATGTCGCTGATTAGCTCAACGATATCCATTACTGACATTTCAGCGATTGCGTTTAACACGTCTTCTTTAGATAGTGCCATGAGAACTCTCCGTTATCTGATAAAAATTAATTGATTTTAATATCGCTCTGATTGCTTGTCGAATGTGACAATAAAGTGCAACCAGAATAAGCGATGTTAAAGTTACGTTAAAACAAGCAATTAAGCAGCTTCTTTTGCGTCTTTGATTGCCGCTACAGTGCGAACGAACTTGCCAGGAACAGCGTTCATAGTCTGGACAAGCTTGGTCACTGGTGCATTCATAGTAGCCATCAAGATAGAGATTGCTTCGTCGCGAGTTGGTAGCTTCGATACGCGCTCTAGCTCTTCTGGACCATAAACAACACCACCAACTGATACCAATTTGGTCTCTAAAGCTTTGGTTTCTTTGCTGAAGTCGAAAACAACTCTAGCAGCAGAACCCAAGTCTTCCATAGAGAAAGCCAAAAGTAGTGGACCAGTCATACGGTCTGACATGCTCTCAAACTTAGTGCCTTCAAAAGCGCGTTTTGCTAGTGTATTTTTTACCACTTTCAAAACAACGCCTTTCTCACGGGCTTGTTCGCGTAGCTTAGTAAGCTTTGCAACACCAATACCATGATATTCGGCAGCTACTGCTGAGTAAGCATTAGCAGCAACTTCAGACACTTCAGCCACAACTTGTTGTTTTTGCTCTAGCGTTAATGCCATAAGTTGACTCCTTTAATCTTATCAATCGACTTATAGTAAAAGTGCTCAAAATTCGAAAATTTCAGGCGCTTAAACTTTAAGCTAAGACTGACTTGATACGACACATTACCAACTGATTCAATTATTTAAAAAAGCATCTATTGGTAACGACTGATTACGGCACCGTTATCAGAATGACGTTGAGTAATAGTTTGATGACCATATAAATAGTCATATCACCCTATGCGCTCGTGTCTTAAACTGTGAGGGCCACCGTCTGCGTAGGACAACTAAGATTTTCATCTGTCGTCGATTAACAAAAGTGACTCATTGTCATATCTAACCATCCAAAAATCGTTATGTATGACTCTAAACCACTCTCTACCTACGGTCTTAGACAGCGTAGTAAATACTACGCTGACCTAATTTTTTTAATATAGCGTGTGCTCATCATTCAAAATATTTGAAGATAGAGACCTTAATTATTTTGCAGTGCGATAAGGAACTGCATCGATCGCTAGACCTGGACCCATCGTACTAGACAAGGTGATTTTCTTGATGAAAGTACCTTTAGATGTAGCAGGCTTTGCACGTTTTAGATCTGTGATTAGTGCTTGAGCATTTTCCAAAACTTGCTCAGCAGTAAATCCAACTTGACCGATAGTAGCATGGATGATACCAGCTTTATCAACACGATACTGTGCTTGACCCGCTTTTGCGTTAGTCACAGCTTCAGCAACGTTTGGTGTTACTGTACCAACTTTTGGGTTAGGCATTAGGCCACGTGGACCTAGGATAGTACCCAACTGACCAACAACACGCATTGCATCAGGTGCTGCGATCACAACATCAAAGTCCATATTACCGGCTTTGATTGACTCTGCTAGGTCTTCAAAACCAACGATGTCTGCACCAGCTTCTTTGGCGGCTTCAGCAGCAGCACCTTGAGCGAATACAGCAACGCGTTTGGTTTTACCAGTACCAGCAGGTAAATTAGTTGCACCACGAACCACTTGATCAGATTTACGTGGGTCAACGCCCAAGTTTACTGCGATATCAATAGACTCTTTGAATTTTAGCGCTGGCAAATCATTTAAGATCTGAACCGCTTCTTCAATCGTATATTGCTTTTCGTGCTCAATACGGCTTTGAATTTCTTTTTGACGTTTGGTTAGCTTGCTCATTTACACACCCTCCACGGTAATACCCATTGAACGTGCAGTACCAGCGATGGTACGGACAGCAGCGTCAAGATCAGCTGCAGTTAAATCTGCATTCTTAGTCTTAACGATATCTTCTAGTTGTGCACGGTCAACTTTACCGACTTTAGCGGTGTTTGGTGTACCAGAACCTTTAGCAACGCCAGCAGCCTTACGTAGTAAGTATGCAGCTGGTGGTGACTTCATGATGAAGGTAAAAGACTTATCGCTGTATACTGTGATCTCAGTTGGGATCGGCAGACCTGGCTCTTGGCCTGAGGTCGCAGCGTTAAATTCTTTACAGAACGCCATGATGTTCACGCCTTTTTGACCCAAAGCTGGACCAATAGGTGGTGAAGGATTTGCTTTGCCTGCAGGCACTTGCAGTTTGATGTAACCATCAATCTTCTTAGCCATGATACTCTCCTAAATGGGTAATAACGCCAAATCAATATGCTATATAAGCTTATTGACTAACAGCTCCCCGGTTGATGAATTTTTTGCTGGTTTAGTCTAGTTTTTCAACTTTACTAAACTCTAGCTCAACCTGAGTCGGTCGATTAAATACGTTTACGGTCAAATGTAGTTTAGACTTCTCATAGTCCACTTTTTCTACCAACCCTTTAAAGTCAGTGAATGGACCATCGATAACCAATAATTCTTCGCCTGGCTCAAAGAGAGTCTTAGGACGAGGATCGGTTTCAGTCTGATTGAGACGGTTTAAAATACGATCAGCTTCTACTTGCGTGATTGGTGCAGGCATCTCAGGCGTACCACCAATAAAGCCCATAATACGTGGGCAGTCTTTTACGATGTGCCAGGTATTATCGTTCATTTCCATTTGGATCAATACATATCCTGGAAAGAACTTACGCTCACTTTTACGCTTTTTGCCGTCTTTCATTTCGACGACTTCTTCAGTAGGAACCAATACATCACCGAATGACTCAGCAAAGTCACTACGATTGATACGATCAGTTAATGAACGTTGTACTTGTTTTTCATATCCTGAAAACGCTTGGACAATATACCAACGCATATCACGCTCCTGATCATTATAAATAAGTCGTTATAAGTAAATGTCTCGTTAATAGCCACTAATACGTGCTATTAACCGATAAAGATACCAACGAACCAATTAAAAAAGTTATCCAACAACCAAATAAAAAACCCAGCAATCGCAATCACGACAATCACTTGCCATGTGTATTGAAAGGTTTCGTCTTTACCTGGCCATGTTACTCGGCGAAGCTCAACGGCAGCGTCTTTTAATAATATTTTAAAAGCACGGCCTTGATGCGTTAGCGCCAAACAGACTAATGCAAATACAACAAGTGCGACAATAATACCAATACGTACCCAGACATCATTGGCGGGTTGCCAATAGCCTGGTAGATATTGATTAACTAGAGTCGCACCGATTAAAACAGCTGCGGCAAGTAGCCACAAAATCAAATCTTTTATTGAGCCAGTCTTAGCCACTTCAACAGCGGTAGCTCCGCTCGCTGAGATGTGCTTATCTTTAGACAGCATTCCACCAGCAACCGCCTTGGCATCAGATAACTTAGTCTCGAGGTTATCTTGATCATTGCTCATAAAGAACTCGCTTCGGAGATGGTGGGGTACAACAAAGATGTGATAAGAAGATGGCAGGCGATGTAGGACTCGAACCTACAACCCTCGGTTTTGGAGACCGATGCTCTACCAATTGAGCCAATCGCCTATGGGTGTAAAGGACAGCATTATACAATATTGAGCGTAGAATGCAAGCCTTTAGCGGTAAAATTATCGCTTTTACCTGATTTTACACTTTGTGAGAGTATGTATATTAATAATATACGCCCCCTACTGCAAATTGGCATCGCCACTAGCATTAAGTGCAGCGCTAATATAACAAGCTATGCCACAGATTACAATACGATATATAACAAATAAACGGCTATCACCCTCAAAAACACTATAGTCAAAGAACTCTAAAACGGGTACAAGGCAGCCGACTGCAGATTGCACAAGTAGTACATCTAAGGATGGGTAACGACGTAGCAGGTTCGTATTTCATCGACTATATCGATCAATCGTCGTACTCTAAGGCTACTAGGGCGTGTTTGATACTCCTCAATAAAAAAAGCCACCCTATAACAGGATGGCTTTTTTATGACTAACTTATAATCTCATTACTGAGACTAATAGATTAGTTCAATACGTTAGCAACAACACCAGCGCCTACAGTACGGCCGCCTTCACGAATTGCAAAGCGAAGACCTTTGTCCATAGCGATTGGGTGGATAAGCTCTACGCCCATCTCAACGTTATCACCAGGCATTACCATTTCAGTACCGTCTTGTAATTGGATTGCGCCAGTTACGTCAGTAGTACGGAAGTAGAACTGTGGACGATAGCCGTTTAGGAATGGTGTGTGACGACCACCCTCTTCTTTGCTCAACACATATACTTCAGCGTCAAACTTGGTATGCGGAGTGATAGAACCTGGCTTAGCAAGTACTTGGCCACGTTGTACGTCTTCACGCTTAGTACCACGTAGTAGTACGCCACAGTTTTCGCCTGCACGACCTTCGTCAAGCAGTTTACGGAACATCTCTACACCAGTACAGGTGGTTTTTTGAGTGTCACGGATACCGACGATTTCGATTTCGTCACCAACGCGTACGATACCAGATTCAACACGGCCAGTTACAACAGTACCACGACCTGAGATTGAGAATACGTCTTCGATTGGCATTAGGAATGCTTTGTCAACGTCACGCTCTGGCTCTGGGATGTAGGTGTCAAGAACGTTTAGTAGTTCTACGACAGCTGGTTGGCCATACTTTTCTTGTGAGCCTTTTAGGGCTTCAGTCGCTGAACCATGAATGATTGGCGTGTCATCACCTGGGAAGTCATAGTCGCTCAATAATTCACGAACTTCCATTTCTACTAGCTCAAGCAATTCTTCGTCATCAACAACATCACATTTGTTCATGAATACGATGATGTACGGTACGCCAACCTGACGTGAAAGCAAGATGTGCTCACGTGTTTGTGGCATAGGGCCGTCAGTTGCAGATACGACTAGGATTGCGCCGTCCATCTGAGCAGCACCAGTGATCATGTTTTTAACATAATCGGCGTGACCTGGGCAATCTACGTGAGCATAGTGACGTGCTGCTGTGTCATATTCTACGTGTGAGGTGTTGATGGTGATGCCACGTGCTTTTTCTTCTGGTGCTGAGTCAATAGACGCGTAGTCTTTGGCTTCGCCACCAGAGGTGATTGCAGCTACGGTTGCGATTGCAGCGGTAAGGGTTGTTTTACCATGGTCAACGTGTCCGATTGTACCGACGTTGACGTGTGGCTTGCTACGTTCAAACTTGGCCTTTGCCATGGGTATTTCCTCTTTTTTTGGGGTTCAAGACTTAACTCATATAAATATGATAATTAAGGCAATCTTGACCACATTAAGATAATTGTTAAAAGGTTGCACATACTAATGTGCAGATATTATAAGAAAATCGCAGCCAATAACAAGTCTTTTAACAAGTTATTGGCGTATTTTTCGATGACAATATAATGATATTAGCTATATTGCCGTCTTTAATAAATTTTTACTTACTCGTCATCATCTTTATTGTTGAACTTAGAGATGATTTCAGCAGCAACTGATTTTGGAATCTCAGCGTACTTTTGGAATTCCATTGAATAAGTAGCACGGCCTTGTGACATTGAGCGCATTTGAGTGGCATAACCAAACATTTCCGCTAATGGTACTTCAGCACGAATCTGTTTAGTACCGCCAGGTAAGTCTTCCATACCCTGTACTAAACCACGACGACGGCTAAGATCGCCCATGATGTCGCCCATGTAATCTTCAGGCGTTTCAACTTCTACTTTCATTACTGGCTCAAGTAGTGCTGGGTCAGCTGCCATGAAACCTTTTCTGAAGGCCATAGAACCAGCCATCTTAAATGACAATTCATCAGAATCGACATCATGATAAGAACCATCATACAAGGTCGCTTTTACGCCAACTACTGGGTAACCAGCAAGTACGCCGTTTTTCATGCGCTCTTGGATACCTTTATCAACGGCACCATGGAATTCTTTTGGTACAGTACCACCAACAACTTCTTCAGCGAATTCGTACTCAGTATCGCCAGCTGGATCAAGTGGCTCAAGACGTAACCAAACATGACCGAACTTACCACGACCACCTGTTTGACGTACGAATTTGCCTTCTTGTTCGACAGTGTTACGAATCGTTTCACGATAAGCAACCTGTGGTGCACCGATGTTAGCTTCAACGTTGAATTCACGCTTCATACGGTCAACAAGAATTTCTAAATGCAGCTCACCCATACCACTGATGATTGTCTGACCAGATTCTTCGTCAGTGTGTACACGGAACGATGGATCTTCTTTAGCCAAACGACCTAAAGCGATTGACATTCTTTCTTGGTCAGCTTTGGTCTTAGGTTCAACCGCTAGGCTGATAACTGGATCTGGGAATTCCATGCGCTCAAGCGTGATAACATTTTGCTCATCACATAGCGTATCACCAGTTGTTACGTCTTTCATACCAACCAATGCAGCGATGTCACCAGTACGGATTTCTTGCAACTCTTCTTGAGAGTTAGCCATCATCTGTACGATACGACCAACGCGCTCACGCTTCATTTTAACTGGATTATATACGCTGCTACCTTGCGTCAAAACACCTGAATAAACACGAACGAAGGTTAAGTTACCAACGAATTTGTCATTCATGATTTTGAATGCTAAAGCTGAGAACGGTACATCATCAGATGCTTCACGGAAACCTTCTGACTCATCTTTGTCATCAAGAATACCGCGGATAGCAGGTACATCCATTGGTGCTGGAAGATACTGAATAACCGCATCCAACATCTTCTGTACACCTTTGTTCTTAAAGGCAGTACCACAAAGCAATGGAATGATTTGGTTATCGATAGTCAACTGACGAATAGCAGTATTGATCTGTTCTACAGTCAATTCGCCATTTTCAAGATACTCATTCATGAGTTCTTCGTTTGCTTCAGCAGCATTTTCTACAAGAATCTCGCGATATTCTTCAGCTTTTTCTTGCAATTCAGCTGGGATTTCGCGCTCGTCGTATTCCATGCCTTGAGACGCTTCGTCCCAATAGATAGCTTTCATGGTGACTAGATCAACAACACCTTCGAAGTCCTCTTCTTTACCAATTGGAATAACCAATGGTACAGGGTTGCCGCCTAAGCGAGTTTTGATCTGTTCGATAACACGATAGAAATCAGCACCAACGCGATCCATTTTGTTTACAAATGCAAGACGTGGCACTTTGTATTTGTTAGCCTGACGCCAAACGGTCTCAGACTGTGGCTGAACGCCGCCTACTGCACAGTAAACCATGCAAGCGCCATCAAGTACACGCATAGAACGTTCAACTTCGATCGTGAAATCAACGTGACCTGGGGTATCGATGATGTTGATACGGTGTTCGTCAAATTGTTTAGCCATACCTGACCAAAAACAAGTTGTTGCCGCTGAGGTAATAGTAATACCACGCTCTTGTTCTTGCTCCATCCAGTCCATAGTGGCTGCGCCATCATGTACTTCGCCAATTTTGTGGCTAATACCGGTATAGAATAAAACACGCTCAGTAGTGGTCGTTTTACCAGCATCGATGTGCGCTGAAATACCAATATTGCGATAGCGTTTTAGGGGAGTTTTACGAGCCATAGTGTTTTCCTAGGAAAAGTCGTGTATATAATAATGTATTGTGTCTCTACCTCATACTCTATGACAAAGCGTTCAGCTTCGTAATATTACTTACTGATTATTGAGCCTAATACGGACAAAAAAAGAGCAAATACTAAGAATAGTGTGGCATCAAATTTGGGATGCTCTCTAGTGAAAGTCGTGCTTGTTAAGAGAGACATCTTGATAGATGTCCGCCATCTCAATCGTTAATAAGTAAAACTTATATACAACTGAATGAATGATGGCGGCAATCAATAGAATAAATAACAGTGTAAGATTAGCTGACTTCAGCCAGCTAATCTAAAGCTACTACTAATAAACAGTAGCTTAGAAGCGGTAATGAGAGAACGCTTTGTTAGCATCTGCCATGCGGTGAACTTCGTCACGCTTTTTCATAGCAGCGCCTTTGCCATCAGCAGCATCATTCAATTCGCCAGCTAAACGCAAAGCCATTGATTTTTCAGAACGCTTAGCAGCAGCTTCAGCTAACCAACGCATAGCCAAGGCAGTACGACGGGAGGGGCGTACTTCCATTGGTACTTGGTAGGTTGCACCACCAACGCGGCGAGCTTTCACTTCTACCATTGGGCGTACATTTTCTAAAACTTCTTCGAAGAAAGATACTGGATCTTCGATTTTACGTTTTTCGCTTACTGTTTCAAGTGCACCGTAAACGATACGCTCAGCAGTAGATTTTTTACCATGACTCATTACATGGTTGATGAATTTTGCAACAGTTTGGCTACCAAACTTAGGATCCGGTAGGATCTCACGGGTAGCAACGACGCGACGTCTTGGCATAATAAATATCCTTTTCTTCAGGAGTGTCTGACATTCACAATCTCGCACCAATTAATATTGGATGGCGTTATATCGAGTTGTCAGTCAGCCTTACTGCACGGCGGTATGTTTTAACAGTGAATTACTAATTTAATAATACTGTCAACACCAGACCCATGCACAGTTAATGTTTGGTATAAAAAAGCTTAGCTAATAACGATTAGTTATTAAACTTTAGGCTTCTTAGCACCATATTTAGAGCGACCTTGCTTACGGTCTTTAACGCCTGCGCAATCTAATGCACCACGAACGGTGTGATAACGTACACCTGGTAGATCTTTTACACGACCACCACGGATAAGAACAACACTGTGCTCTTGTAAGTTATGACCTTCGCCGCCGATGTAGCTTGATACTTCATAGCCTGAAGTCAAACGTACACGACATACTTTACGCATGGCTGAGTTAGGTTTTTTAGGGGTAGTAGTATATACGCGAGTACATACACCACGACGTTGTGGGCACGCTTCCAACGCAGGAACTTTTGACTTTTCCTTGATGGTTTTGCGACCTTTACGAATCAATTGGTTAGTTGTTGCCATGAGGCATCCTTCTCCCGTTTGGTATAAAACAAAAAAATGGGGAAACGCACCATCCATCTGACTTTAATGACAGATTTTGGTACACCCATTTTTAGGACAGTGTATTATAAAGAGTTGTTGCTGCTATTTCAACCACTTATGCGTGATTGCACTTTACAACATTTGATAGATATGCATTCACCCTACTACTATAACACTTTATCTATTTTTAGTTAAAAATCAGCTGAAAAGTAGATTGTCATACAGTATATCGAAAGTAGCGTCACGAACGATTTAAATAGGATATTTAACTATAAATAAATAGCAATTTATAAATACTAAATGGCGATATTATCTTGTTTTTCAAGAGAAAGAAGACACTATCGCCAAAATTGATAGTAGATATCCAGCTCATAATCCTTCTATGATATAAGCTGGCTTAAGACAGAAGGTACTTAAGTCTGATTATTTAGACGCCCTTATTTGCTTTTCTTGTTAGCCGTCTTGTTTGATTTGCTGTCAGAGGATTTGTTCTGACTGCCTTGCTTGTCATTGTCGTCTTTCTGCGTTTCTTTCACGATCTTTTCATCAGCTTCTTGATGGTTGTTTTTTTCTTCAGCAGTGTCTTTCTTGCTATCGGTATCCTTGCTTGACTCTTTCTCAGCATCTTGCTGCTTGTCATTGTCAGCTGTTTTGTTTACCTTAGCTTCATTACCGCTATCATCAGTGATTGCGCGATTGGCAAGTTTGGCTTCTGGGGCAAAAGTCGCTTGAGCCACGCCAATCACTTCATCAATGAGCTGGCTGTTGTAGCGCATACCAACGATAACAGCGGTAACTGGTAAGAATTTGCGTATCCATGTTAAATTGATTTTATCCAAGTCAATACCGACCTGACTGGCAATGCTGTCAACTTGTTCTGCATAAAAGTTGACGTTTTTATCCTTTAGACCTAGGTTTTTTAGCTCATTGTGTAGACCACTGCTTTGGGCATTATCCAATAAGCCTTTGCCGATACCAATACCTGCTAGCAATGCTTGTTTTTCTTGCATCTTGCTCAGATCAGCATTCGCTAGCAGCTCATAAGCCATCTTGACGCCTTGCTTACCTGTGAGTGGTTTATTGTAGACAGCACCTAACTGATAGACGGTACGTAATGATACCAATAAAAGCCAAAGTGTATCAGCCAGTAAACCAGGAAGCCCAGCCAAACCTGTTAGGCCCCCTATCGTTGCCAATGCACGATTTTGATTGGCGATATCAGTGGCTAATGCATAACGCTCTTCATCATCCAAGCTTGCGATATTGGCGAAACGATGCTCATTAGGTAAATCAATCTGACTCCAATTAGAGGCAAGGTTTGCCACTTGTGCAAAAGCGCCATCGACCGTCGACTGAAAAAAACTGTTTGGCACTACTTTTTTGGCATATTTACCATAGGTGGCAAAACGTGGCCCTAACAATTGCTGAGTGGCTTTCAACGTTTGCTCACGGAACAAATCCTGCTGATAGTCTTCATCGCCTAAGTTGACTGCTTTGTATTGACGCGGTTTGCCCGTCTTAGCATTCATGCTATCAATCATAGCGCCCATGCGCTCTAGATTATTGCGAGTAAAAGAGCCAACGGTAGTGATACCTTTAGAGAGAGTGCTACGCTTCGCCATCGTGATGTCCTTAATGTGATGAGTGATTTTGTTTTATTGTAAGCGATTTATAATAATAGATGTGCCATTCTAGTCAATCACTATAATCGATGTCAGTGCGAACAATGTTATCGCAATCACAAATTTTGTATCCAAAAGTATCACTTGATGTATGATTGATACCATCTTATAAGCTGTCTTCAATCAAATGGTCTTTTTAGATGGCTTTAGACAGCAAGCGCGATTTTGTCGTTATTTTGCACTTGTACAAAGATTTTGGACGCTCGATACGTTATCATGTGCCATAACTCACAGTACACTTGTACTTATATTTATAAGTAGTTCGTTACTTATAAATAATCAGTTACCAAGCATATAGTCTTACTATAATCATCACAATGATTGTAAAATGAGGCTTTGACGCTCAATACATCCTAATATTAAATAAGGGGCTGTAGTAGATAAGCACTATGCTAGACTACTTTTATGAAGATAACCCGTTGTAAACTAAGTAAAAAAGTACAGCGAAGGCTCTTAGAGTTTTTCACGGCTGAAGTGACTGCTAGAACAGCCGCAGACTTGCTCGACATTCAACCTAACACTGCGGCACTTTTTTATCATAAAATTAGACTTGTAATAGACGACCATCTCTCATTAGAAGCTGATGAGCTCTTTGATGGTGAAGTCGAATTAGATGAAAGTTACTTTGGCGGCGTACGCAAAGGCAAAAGAGGTCGCGGGGCTGCTGGTAAGACAGCTGTATTTGGTATTCTAAAACGAAATGGTAAGGTTTATACCATTGTCGTAGCAGACACCAAACAGACGACTCTAATGTCTGTTATTAAGCGTAAAATCAAGCCTGACAGCTTTGTTTATACTGATAGTTATCGAAGTTACAATGCGTTAGATGTGAGCGAGTTTAAACACCTCAGAGTCAATCACTCTAAAGAGTTTACTTGCGGTAAAAACAATCACATCAATGGCATTGAGAACTTTTGGAACCAGTCTAAACGAATACTCAGAAAATATAATGGGATCGATAAGAAGAACTTCCATTTATTTTTAAAAGAGTGTGAGTTTAGATTCAACTATGGATCACCGTCTACTCAGCTTAAAACTCTGAGAATATGGTGTGATGTTTAATCCTTATCTACTACAGCCCCTTAAATAGAAATACATACTTAAAAACGATTATTAAAAATAATTGTGAAAAATCGTTACTCATAAGGAATAGAATATGCGCCGCGTTGTTATCACTGGAGCAGGGATCGTCTCTTGTATCGGACATGATTTAGCCACGGTTACTGCCGCTCTAAAGCAAGGGCAGTCTGGCATTACATTTAATGAGGCTTATGCTGAGCATGGGTTTAAATCACACGTTAGCGGCAGTATCGACCAGTCGACGCTTGATACTAGTGGTATCGATCGTAAGTTGAAGCGGTTTTTTAGTGATGCCAGTCTATACGCTTATGTCAGTGCTTTAAATGCCATTGAGCAGTCTGGTATGTCGCTTGAAACCATCAATAATAATCCACGCGTGGGCGTGGTCGCAAGCTCTGGCGGCGCATCGACAGAGAATATTGTCAATGCCATAGATGCCATGCGGGATAAAGGTCTGCGCGGTGTCGGCGCGATGGCTGTGCCAAAAACGATGGGCAGCTCAGTATCAGCGGCACTGGCAACAGGTTTAAAAATCCAAGGCGTCTCCTACTCGCTCACCTCTGCTTGCGCCACCTCAACGCACTGTATCGGTCATGCGGCTGAACTTATTCAGTTAGGCAAAGCAGATGTGATACTCGCCGGCGGTAGCGAAGCGGAACATTGGACACAGTCTTGTATGTTTGATGCGATGGGTGCAGTCAGTACGCAGTATAATGAGACACCGCAGCGCGCCTCAAGAGCTTATGATAAAGATCGTGATGGCTTCGTGATTGCTGCTGGTGGTGCGATGGTCGTGGTTGAAAGTCTAGAACATGCACAAGCACGTGGTGCCAACATATTGGCTGAAATCGTCGGTTATGGTGCCAGCTCTGATGGTGCTGAAATGGTTGCGCCAAGTGGTGAAGGTGCCGTACGCTGTATGCAGCAAGCACTAGCCGAAGCTGGTTTGCAAACTGTCGACTATATCAATAGCCACGGTACCAGCACACCGTTAGGTGACATCACTGAGCTTAAGGCGATTGCTAAAGTGTTCGGTAATGATGTCAGTAAAGTACCTGCTATTAGCTCAACCAAATCAATGACAGGCCATAGCTTGGGCGCGGTCGGTGCGCAAGAGCTGATTTATTGTCTACTGATGCTACAAGATGGCTTTATTGCCCCAAGTATCAATGTTGAGAACTTAGACCCTGCGGCTGAAGGCTTTGATATTGTCACTGAAATGCGCGAGACCAACCTTGAAACACTCATGAGCAATAGCTTTGGCTTTGGTGGTACTAATGCCACGCTAATCATCAAAAAGTTTGACGCGTAAACCATGTTTGTATCAAACCAAAAGACGACTGAGCAGACAGATTCTGTGCCATCGCCAGCTAATAAGCCTAGCTGGCGGTTCGGTGACTTGTCTGCCGCAGCGCTGATGCCGCAGCTACAACGCCATTTGCTCGATCAAGATACTAAAGCGAGTTGGCAATTTGTTTGGCTCAATAATGATGGTCAACCAGTGATTGGTTTACTGCCAAAAGTCAGCTGGTCTGTTTACCCCGCTGATGAGCACTCCTCTAATGACTCATTAAATACTTATAAGGTAATCAAAAACTGCCGTGGTACGGACTTGAATAGCGTTATTGGCATGGATAATAGCCATGCTATCACGACAACTTACCTGAGCTATCTAGAGTGGCAAGATGCGCTTATCGCTTATAGCAATGCTCAAAAAGCGGATAACGATACGGCATATATAGATACTCAACAAAGTACCAAATCCAACTATCATCATGGTCTAATCGGCTTTATTGGTTATGATATTACCGCTTATGAGCTAAGTCCTGCCGATAGGATTGAATTGGCGATGCAGCCGTGTGCCTCGTTGGGACATTATGATATTTATCTTACCCCTGAAGAAACTGACCAAGCAGAAACTGGCAACGTTGGTTGGGTGTTAAAGACTCATCTGACCAACGATGACGCTTCTGAGAATATCGGTCATAAAACAAAAGACACTCTTTTAACGGCTCTTACCTCCTACCTAGATGAACTGGATCAAAAACTGTCCGACAAATATCTCAATCAAGTACAGTTTAAAGCATCACTAAATATGACGCCTTTGGTCTTACAATCACGCTGGAGTAAAGAGGATTATCAGCAAGCCTTCAATCAAACTCAGGACTACTTACAGCAAGGCGACTGCTACCAAATCAACTTAACGCAAAAATGGTCTGGCTGTTTGCCGTATAACCATGATTCTACCCAATCAACCTCAGCACTTATTGATTATTTGCCTGCGCTATACCGCAATACAAAAGCACCTTTTGCAGGATACTTGTCGGTGAGTGACGTAACTGACAATATAAACACTCATATACCCACGCATCCGTTTGAATTATTAAGTTGCTCACCTGAGTTGTTTTTTACTTTTACTAAAGACCATAACACGGGTAAGCATCGTATTCTCACTAAGCCTATCAAAGGAACCATGCCACGTGGCATCACCGATGAACAAGATGAGTCGTATAAACAACAACTGACCCACAGCGAAAAAGACCGTGCCGAAAATGTCATGATCGTGGATTTGTTGCGTAATGATCTGGGTAAATATGCCAAGATAGGTAGCGTCAAAGTACCGCAGTTATTTGCGATTGAGAGCTTTAGTAACGTGCATCATATGGTCAGCACCATCAGCGCCGAACTCAAAACTGATACTCATCCATTAGCGGTACTATTTGGTAGTTTGCCTGCTGGCTCCATCACTGGTACACCAAAAAAGCGCGCCGTCGAGATAATCGCTGAACTGGAAACCACGCCACGCGGTGCTTATTGTGGCACCATGGGTTATATGAATTTTGATGGTAGTGGTCAATGGAATGTACTCATTCGTACGCTGCAAGCCAACGCGTCATCACACAATGAGCTAGACACAGCAAGACATGTCAACCTATGGGCAGGAGGTGGTATTACGGTTGCGTCTGATTGCGATGCTGAATACCAGGAATGTTTGGATAAAGTAGGTAATCTACTGTCAGTACTGGCTCAAAAATCGTAGGCTGCCAACGTGAACTATCGTTTCTAATTACAAGCAAAAACAAAGCCTGCCAACGATATGTTGGCAGGCCTTTTTTAAGACTTATCGATAGTGGTGTGCGTTCTGAATAAAGAGACTTACCTATCAATATTCTATATTAAGCTATCAATCTAATATTACTCAGCAGCAACTTGTAAGGCTTTTAGAGCTTCAATTAAACGCTCATTCTGCTCTGCTGTACCAACGGTAATACGCAAGTACTCATTGATGCGCGGCTTATCAAAATGACGCACGATAATGCCCTGCTCACGTAACGCATTAGCCACCTCACTCGCACTGCCATCTTCTGGACGGGCAAAAATGAAGTTGGCGTGTGATGGCAGCACTTGATAATCCAAGGCCGTTAAATCCGCTGTTAATGACTCACGTAGCTCAATAACCTGCTGACGGGTTTGCTCAAAATAGTCAACATCTAAGACACTGGCAGTCGCACCCGCTTGCGCTAATTTGTCTAACGGATAGCTATTAAAGCTGTTTTTCATACGGGTCAATGCTTCAATCAATGAAACATTACCAAACGCCATACCGACACGCAAGCCAGCGAGCGAACGTGATTTGGAAAAAGTCTGCGTCACGATAACATTGTCAAACTCATTGATTAATCTCACTGCTGAGACTTGCGCATCTACATTACTTTCGTCTATATGAGCAAAATCAATATAAGCTTCATCAATCACAATCACAGCATTGGAGTGCTCACTAGCCAGCTTACGAATATCGGCAAGCGATAATAGCAGTCCAGTTGGGGCATTTGGATTGGCAATAATAATACCGCTACAAGGCTGACGATAAGCATCAGGGTCAATACTAAAATCTTCCTCTAGAGCTATTTTTACCAGCTCTATGCCAAAGGTCTGTGCATATACTGGATAAAAGCTATAGCTAATATCAGGAGCCAAAACAGGGCGTTCTTTTAGAAAGAAACTGGCAAATACCAATGCCAATACTTCATCTGAGCCGTTGCCAACAAACACTTGGTTTATATCAAGCTCATACAGTTGTGCTAAGGCGGCACGCAAATCATCAGACTCAGGCGCTGGATACAAACGCAAATCATCAGCTTGCTGCTCTAAAACCTTGGCAATTGCCTCACCCACTTTTGGTGATGGCGGAAATGGGTTTTCGTTGGTATTTAATTTGCACAAATTCTCATGTTGAGGCTGCTCGCCAGGAACGTAAGGTGACAAATTACGCGCTTTAGATGACCAAAGTCTGGTGTCTATCTTTAACTCACTCATAAGTTATCCTACTATTAGCCACATAAATTATTAAACATAAATGATTCAAGTAAATTCGAAACCACGCCACATACACTACTCATAACGATAACGAGCTGAACGCGCATGGGCTTCTAAGTCCTCACGTTGCGCCAAAATATCTGCCGTCTCAGCCAATGGCTTACTGCCAGATTCACTGCAATAAATGATTGATGATTTTTTTTGAAAATCGTACACACCGAGTGGGGAAGAAAAACGCGCCGTACCTGATGTTGGTAATACATGGTTGGGCCCTGCACAGTAGTCCCCTATAGCCTCAGGTGTATGACGACCCATAAAAATAGCACCTGCATGACGAATATCATCTAGCAGTGCGTCAGGGCTATCAACAGATAACTCCAAATGCTCAGGGGCGATACGATTGATAAGCGCCATGCCCTCGCATCGATCTTTGACTAGAATAAGTGCACCACGATTTTGTAGAGAATCACGGGCGATATCTGCTTTTGGTAGCTCAGCCAATGCTTTTTCTATCTCAATCGCCACTTGTTTGAGCTGCGCTTCACTGGTGGTCACAAAGATAGCTTGAGCGATACGGTCATGCTCTGCTTGTGACAATAAATCCATCGCTAGCCAATCCGCTCGATCTTGCGCTTCACCCTCTGCATAGACCAACACTTCCGAAGGGCCTGCGATCATATCGATGCCAACTTGACCAAATACTGCACGTTTGGCCGCCGCGACATACTTGTTGCCAGGTCCTGTTATTTTGTCCACGGCTGGGATAGTGTCGGTGCCGTAAGCCAAAGCTGCCACAGCCTGTGCACCACCAATGGTAAAGACGCGATCGACTTGGGCTAAATGCGCCGCTGCCAATACCAATGGGTTTAGTATTCCCTTGGGTGCGGGCACAACCATGATAACTTCAGCGACGCCAGCAACCTTGGCAGGAATGGCGTTCATCAGTACTGACGATGGATAAGAGGCCAAACCGCCCGGTACATAAATACCAACGCGATCAAGTGGTGTGATTTTTTGACCCAAACGGTTACCAAGCTCATCCTCGTATTGCCATGTTTCTTGTACTTGGCGCTCATGGAATGTCTGCACCCGTGTGGCCGCTGTGATCAACGCTGTCTTTACTTTGTCATCAAGATTGGCAAACGCTTCTGCAAGCGCCTCTTTAGACAGCTCTAGCTCTTGCATCGTCGTCGCTGGATGTTGATCGAATTTCTGAGTCAATGCCAATACGACGCTATCACCATCAGCGCGTACTTGGGCGATGATATCGTCGACGGTATGCAATAATTCAGCATCATTGACGGTTTCAAAGGCAAGCAATTGTGTCAATTGACTATCAAAATCGGCATCTTGGGTACTTAACTGGCGCATGACCTAATCCTATATCTAAGCAGAAAGTAGTGCTAAAAATAAACGGTTTGAAAATACATAAAGTAGGCTTGTCACTCACAAACCCTGCGACTTATTCGCTGTCTTCTGGTCTAAATTTTACGGTAATTTTATTTTTTGTACGCTAAGACAACAAAACCAGTTTAGCACGCTATATCATTCATAGCCTGCTAAACTGGTTTAAAAATTCGTATCACCATGCTTTATATTACCAATGACTTGCACTGGGTTATTAGGCATTGGCAATACTATTTTTAAAGCTATCTAAGATTGGTTCTAGTAGCGCAAATTTACGCTTATAGCTGACTTGATTGACGATAAGACGTGAGGAAACATCACAAATGTGATCGCGGGCTTCAAGTCCATTGGCGCGCAGCGTGTTGCCCGTATCGACCACATCGACGATCAAATCACCCAAGCCAACCAATGGCGCAAGTTCCATTGAGCCATAGAGTTTAATGACATCGACTTGCTGACCTTGGCTTGCAAAATAAGCACGAGCCACGTTGACATATTTGGTCGCGATACGCAGGCGACGATTCGGTAGCGGAGCATCTTTCACACCCGCTGTCATCAGTTTGCATTGAGCAATCTGCAAATCGAGCAATTCATAAACATGATTGGCACCATGCTCAAGCAGCACATCTTTACCTGCCACCCCAAAATCAGCTGCGCCATGTTCGACATAGGTCGGTACATCGCTGGCGCGTAATATCAATACACGCACGTTTGGATTTGAGGTTGGAAAAATAAGTTTACGCGAGGCTTCTGGGTCTTCTAAAAGATCAACGCCAGCTGCACGCAGCAATGGCATGGTCTCTTCTAAAATACGGCCTTTTGATAAGGCCAAGGTTAGACCTGAAAACGCATCGTTTACTTCGTTTAATAAACCGCTGGCTGGTAAAGAGTTGCTTGTCTCAGTCATAATGACATCATATCCATGTGCAGTCCCCTATTTAAAGGGGCGTTTTTAATTTAGAACGTAATACGCGTAACAGCCGATATTGAGTGAATCAATACTAAGCGTTGGTATTAATACGCTCGATATTTACGCCAAGGCTACGTAGCTTTTCTTCAACATGCTCATAACCACGATCGATGTGATAAATGCGGTCAATTAAGCTCTCGCCTTCCGCCGTTGCCGCTGCCATTACCAATGACATAGATGCGCGCAAATCAGTTGCCATCACAGGTGCCGCGGTAAAGTTCTCAACACCTTTTACTACCGCAGTATGACCATCGACCTGAATAGAGGCGCCCAAGCGATTTAGCTCAGGGACGTGCATATAGCGATTTTCAAAGATATTTTCGATAAAGGTACTCGTACCCTCAGCCAAGCAAGCAATAGCCATCAGCTGTGCCTGCATATCCGTTGGAAAACCAGGATGTGGCTGTGTGCGAATATCAACTGCCTTTGGACGACCCTTCATTTGTGCGCGAATCCAACCATCGCCAGACGTAATAACCGCACCCATGTCTTCGAACTTTTCTAATACTGGTGTTAGTAATAGAGCCGATGTGTTTTTGGTCAATACATCACCGCGTGTCATCAACGCGCCAGCAAGATATGAGCCTGTCTCAATACGATCAGGTACGACTGAATACTCGCAGCCATGCAGACGTTCTACCCCTTCGATGGTCATCGTTGACGTACCGATACCGCTTATTTTGGCACCCATCGCGACCAACATATTGGCCAAATCAACCACTTCTGGCTCTAATGCACAGTTACCTAAAACCGTTGTGCCTTTGGCCAATGCTGCTGCCATGATGGCGTTCTCAGTACCGCCAACCGTGATCATATCAAATGAGAAATTACAACCCAATAGCTTGCCACCTGCTGGGGCTTGGGCTTTTACATAGCCATTCTCTACACTGATGTTAGCACCCATGGCTTCAAACGCTTTTAGATGCTGATCAACAGGGCGTGAACCAATGGCACAACCGCCCGGCAATGAGACTTCGGCTTCGCCAAAACGTGCGAGTAACGGCCCTAGCACCAAGATTGACGCGCGCATGGTTTTTACCAAATCATACGGGGCATAAAAGTTATCGATACTCTTGGTATCGCAAGTGACCGTATCATCTTGCTTTTGGATTTTGATACCCATACCACCGATCAATTCAATCAACGTTCGCACGTCTTGTAGTGACGGCACGTTATGCAGTGTCGTTGGAGTCTCAGCCAATATCATAGCTGCGAGTAACGGCAAAGCGGCATTTTTGGCGCCTGAGATGGTGACTTCCCCTGCGATACGACTACTACCAGTGATTAAAAATTGATCCATAAAGGTGACAACCTAGCGATGAGTATAAAAAATTATGAAAACCAGCACGACAGAACCCAACCATTCATGCGGCTGATTCAGTAGTCTCTGATCATATAGACAGCTATTTGATTAGCCTTTTGACTGAACGTCCCACTCAGCAGGCGTCAGTGCTTGGATATTGAGGGCATGAATATCGCCACTCGCAATCTTATCATTGACTAATGCATACACTGCTTGCTGACGTTGGACGGCACGCTTGCCTTCAAAACTGGCATCAACCACGCGTACGTCAAACTTATTACCTTGATTGGCAGCTTGAATAAAAGCGTCTGGGAAGTGAGTCTGTAAAAATGCGATCAAATCGTCAGCGTTCATGCTCATAAAATAGTCTGCCTTAAAGTTTAGAATAGGGTATAGATTTAAAGTAATCACATTATAACAAGAGTTTGCATATCTTACAGTACTGTCTTGCGCAAGTATGTTTAAGCACGCAAGCGCTGAGGCAATAGCAGGGGGTGTTGAACAATCACGTTCACTGAGAGATATAGCGATAAACTACTTCAGCGTTTTATCTAGATATGTCAGCACTTGCGCGCGCACATCATTCAACCAACGTAGCGGTGGCGCCATCGCACCGATGCTGGTGGCATGACTGGCACCTTCGATTTTACCATTCTCCACCGTTACGCCTGCTTTTTTGAGTGCCTCTGTCATTTTAATAGTATTGGTGTCATGTACGATTTTGTCTTTTTCAGCGGTCAATAATAAATACGGTGGTTGCGCGCCCTTAATCTGACGATCTGGCATTATTTGATCAGGCGTTGCATCCGCAGGAAAGGCGCTAGCACTATCAAACTGGGTAAAGTCATAACTATAAGGTCCCGCTATACCGATGACAGCTGCAATGTCTGTTGGCTTCATGCCATAAGGCGCCAAAAAATCTTCGTTAGACACGGCTGCCACAGCATTAAATGCGCCAGCTGAGTGCCCTATCACCGCCAAGCGTGATGGATCAGCATGCAGACTGGCCGCGTTATCCATACTCCAAGCAATCGCTTGTGCCGCATCTTCGACATAATCCGGATAGACATGCTCAGGGGCTTTGCGATAATTGATCACTGCCGTGACATACCCTGCTTTGGCCAAGCTTTGACCAACGAAGGCGTATTCTTCTTTGGTACCATTTTCCCACGAGCCACCATAGACAAACACCACCATCGGATAGGTATCCTCAATAGCGCTCTGGGCTTTCATTGCCTGTGTCAAAGGCTTTGGGTAATAAATATCTAGATCTTGTGAGGGCTCGTCACCGTATAAAATGTCTTTGCTAACGCCAACACCGCCGCTAGTAGTGATGCCATTGACGATCGCGAGCGGTGATAAAGCCTGTGCATTTTGTGTGGCTAGCGCGATGCTACCCAATGCGAATAATGCTGCCCCGCCAAACCTTAGCGTACGTGCTTTTCTCTTAGCAGATTTGTTGTGTGACTCTACATGATTAAGGGTGCTTTCACTCATTTTTTCATTCTGCTGCATGTATTTTTGCGAATTCTTCATTGCCAGTATCCTATTATATTTATGTATCAATAATGAGTAGCATCCTGACAGCGCTATTATTTTATCCATTAACCACTGATACTTTTTATATTAATCTATCAGTGGCCAATGTGCTGCTTCTGCTACGTTTTACGGTTGATATAGTACTCACTGGCTGAAAAATTCTCGTGCTTTTACTGTTATCACTATTTAGGCTTATTGTGATTAACATCAATCATCACTTGGCCCACTAAGGGTTTTTATGGATTCCGATAAAGGTTGATATAAGGGCTTGATGACGGTTGATCGGTAGCGGCATCATCCTCTGTTATTACGATGGGTGTTGCCGTGCCAATAGCCGTATCTTGAGCAGCTGGCGCTACCGCAGGATTGGATACATTATTCTCGTACATAATGTCAGCGTCATTTATTTTTATACCTCTGTCATCAACGACGGTCGTCAGCAATACCAGCTCGGTAACGCCAACCGTGGTATTGGCGATGTCAATCAAATGACTCTGCTGAGTAGGTGTCATGCGACCCATAATATAGACCACGCCATTATTAGTGATTGCTTTAAGCTGTGACGCTCTCACACCATCGCTAGCGGCGACCTTGGCCAGTAGTTTTGAAGTGATATAACCATCATGGACGGTTGCGCTATAACCTTTCGAGGCACTCACTTCCATCTCGTTATAGACATGGCGTACATCTGGCATGGAGCTGACGACGTTTTCGACCTCTGCTTTGAGCGCTTCAGTTGGCACTTCACCTGTGAGCAGCACTTCGCTATTGAAACTATCGATACCCATACGACTGGTTTGCTGCAAGTCTTCTTTTAGCCCGTATACATTGATTTTAGCAGTATGTTCAATACTACGATCGAGTAGACGCTGCGGAATCGTGCGCTCGGTCATGGGCACACCGTACGTTCCTTCTGTACTGTTGGTTAGATAGTTGGTAGCACAGCCTGTACTGACCACGCAGGCCGCAATCATAATACCTGTCGTAATACGTCGTGATGAACCAAAAATAGCAGTGCGCAAATGCATCCGTGTCATTATTTACCTCTTAGAACATGATTGTGACGGTTTTATAAATTCAATGAGTTGAGCCAATATTAATCTAAGAACCAAGTGCTAAAATCAGTTCAAGATAATTACGGTATCTACTTTATAGGGAATTGACCATAACTGCTACTTTACTTAATTTTAGCGATAAACGGTTAGGTTTTTGGTAACGAACCTTAGGGTCTGTTGAACATTCAAATATTAGAGCTGCTGATTGCTAAAATTTCACCAAACTAGGCGCAAGCCGACGATAATGTCGAGACCTTAGCTAGGTTTGTAACAACGTTTGGGGGGATTTTAGCATCAGCCTTTCAGGGCAGTACTCTTTTTTGCCAATATATGGCGAAATTGTCTAACCTAGAATAACTAGGCGTCAAAAATTTCACTGCATATTGTCTAAAAAATGGTGACTGCCAGCACCACATTTGAATGTTCAACAGACCCTACTTACCAGGTGCGAGCAGGCGCTTTGTTTTTCAGCGTCTACCTCATTTATTTTATGACCAAGCATTCGCTATAAAAGCACCTTGAATCCATTCTGGTTGATTATCTAACCGCACATTTTTGGGATTCATCGTACCTGTCGTGTTATAAGCAATGACATCAAATCGGCAGTCATAATGAGCATACTCAGGATGCTGCTGCAAAAAATACTGCGCCGACTTAATAAGTTTGCGTTGCTTGCTTGGCGTCACGCTGAGTGCCGCATCACCATAGACCGAACGCTTGCGCTGCCGAACTTCAATGAACACTAGCGTTGACCATGCAGAGCCTGTCTCAAGCATGACCAGATCCAGCTCGCCTACTTTTGGCTGTTGCCAGTTTTGCACCACCACCCTCAACCCTTGCGCTTGTAAAAACTCACACGCCTGATTTTCAAACCGACTACCTTGGCGTTGTCTCGGTGAGGTGAGGGTCAAGGGCTTATGATTCGGCATAAGGTCAATTCGCCTGATTAACATTTGAGAATTATCATAGCACAACATGCTAAACTAGCCACTTTCGCACGCTCTAGCTGTGTCATCGATAAGTATGTAATCGCTCACTATTTGGCTGAAACATACATTAGATGATGACGGTATGGGCAACCGTACCATATTCTTTTTAATGACCCGAGGTTTTCATGTCTACTCCTACCGCGATGCCAGCTTGTCTCTATATCGTTGCCACGCCAATTGGCAATCTGACCGACATGACGCCACACGCGATTGATGTTCTAAAGCAGGTTGCGATTATTGCCTGTGAGGACACCCGTACCTCAGGTAAGCTGTTGTCGCATTTTGGCATTGATACCAAAGGCAGTAAAGCTGACGAGACAACAGACTCAGAGACTCATCATGCCAAAAATCGTGTTGAAAGTGATGATGATACCACCACAAAGCAAAAAGGCCATAACAAGCTGTGGGCCTATCATGAGCACAATAGCGCCATTCAGACACCCAAAATCATTGAGATGATCGAGCAAGGTCATTCGGTCGCTTTGATTAGCGATGCTGGTACGCCTCTGGTCAGTGATCCAGGTTATCAATTGGTACAAGCGGCGCATGAAGCTGGCGTGACGGTCTCACCTATCGTTGGGGCATCTGCTGCAATTGGCGCATTGTCAGTCGCAGGGCTACCATCCGATCGATTTAGTTTTATTGGGTTTTTACCAGCAAAAATGCACGGTCGTCAAAAACAACTGAGTGCCCTTACCTCGCGTACCGAAACCCTGATATTTTACGAAGCGCCGCATCGTATCGTATCTAGTCTAGAAGACATGGCGACGATATTTGGTGCAGATCGTGCGGTGACTTTTTGCCGTGAATTGACCAAAACCTTTGAAACGGTACGCAAGAGCACTCTTGGCGAGTTGGTCGAATTTGTCAAAGCAGATGACAATCAGCAGCGCGGCGAGATCGTCGTGGTCGTCGCTGGCATCAGTGTGGCAAAAGACACTGACGACATCACCAATCATGATAAATTGCTACAGCGCTTGCTAGAGGATTTATCGGTCAAAAAAGCTGCCGCGTTGGCCGCTGACATCACTGGTGTAAAAAAGAATGCGCTCTATCAGCGCTTGCTTGAACTACAGGCAGAATAGTTTTAACGATAAAAAATCATATTGATACATTAATCGAGGAGAGGTAAGCAATGTACGACGTAATGGCGATAGGTAATGCGTTGGTTGATCACGAGTATGTGCTGTCTGATGCTGCGCTAGAAGAGACTGAACTGACCAAAGGTAATATGACACTGGCAGGTATCGAAGAGCAGCAGCAACTACTGGCTTACTTTAAGCTGGCTGAGATTGAGCCATCCAAACAAGCGGGCGGCGGTTCAGCAGCCAACACCATGTTTACCTTTGCCAGTCTAGGCGGTAAGCCGTTTTATGCTTGCCGTGTCGGCGATGATACTCAAGGCGAGTTTTATCTTAAAGACTTGCATGAAGCTGGCGTGTCTACCTCAGAAAAATCTATCCACGCAGGCGGTGTGACTGGCTCATGCGTGGTCGCCGTCACAGAAGATGGCGAGCGAACCATGCAGACCTATCTCGGCACTTCAAGCGATATCACTGCTGACAATGTCGACTTTGATGCTTTGATGCAAGCAGACTGGCTATACATAGAAGGCTATTTGGCCATGACTGAGAGCATCCAACCAGCGATGATTCAGTTACGTCAACAGGCAGGCATTCATAATGCAAAAATCGCGGTGAGCTTTGCTGATCCTGCAGTGGTAAAATTTGCCAAAGATGGCTTACTCAATATGCTGGGCAATAAAGTCGCGGTGATATTCTGCAATAGCGAAGAGGCCAAGCTATTCACGGATAAAAAACAAGTTAAAGCCGCCGCACGTGCCCTGCTTGAATATTGCCAAACAGCGGTCGTCACTGATGGGGCTAATGGTGCAGTCATCGCCCACAAGCCTAACGCCGAGGCAGAAATGGAAATTTATGAGGTTGCAACGCCAGTAGTGGCCGATGTCATTGACACCAATGGCGCAGGCGATAACTATGCGGGTGCCTTCTTATATGCGCTGTCACAGCAATATAGTCTGCCAGAATGTGGTCGACTTGCCAGCGAAATATCAGCACAAGTCATTCAACAATTTGGGCCAAGATTAGATTCACAAGATTATAGAGATATTGCTCAGCGCGTCCTATCAGCATAATACTAAACTCAAAAAATACGATTATCAGTGTCAAAACCGTTTAGTCAAACAAAAAGCCCATAACGAATTCGCTATGGGCTTTTTTTGTCACTCAATAAGCAAGTTACTCAGTTCAATGAGAGTCTTCTGTTCTAGTATTAAGCTGAAGCTAGTGCCTGCTCTAAATCTGCTTTGATATCTTCAATGTGTTCGATACCAATCGATAGTCGTACCATATCAGTACTCACCCCAGCATTGGCAAGTTCTTGCTCATTCAACTGGCGATGGGTGGTCGTAGCTGGATGACAAGCTAATGATTTGGCATCACCGATATTGACCAAGCGAGTAATCAGTTGCAGCGCATCGATAAAGCGTGCACCTGCTTCTAGACCACCTTTAACACCAAAGGTCAAAATAGCAGATGGCGTTCCTTTCATATACTTCTTAGCAAGCTCATGCTCAGGATGATCCGGTAAACCCGCATATTTCACCCAAGCAACTTTATCATGATCACGCAGATATTCCGCAACGGCTTGAGCATTCTGTACATGGCGCTCCATACGTAGACTCAATGTCTCCATACCCTGCAAAATACCAAAAGCATTTAGCGGGCTAAGTGCCGCGCCTGTATTACGCAGCGGTGCCACACGAGCACGAGCGATAAAGGCTGCTGCGCCCACATCTTTGACAAAGTTCACACCGTGATAACTGTGATCTGGCGTGTTTAATAATGGGAAACGCTCAGGATAATCGCCCCATGCGAATTTACCACTATCGACAATCGCACCACCAATCGACGTACCTGTACCACTCATGTACTTGGTCAATGAATGAATGACAATATCCGCACCAAACTCAAAAGGGCGACATAGCGCAGGTGTCGCAACCGTACTATCAATCACGACTGGCACACCATATTCGTGAGCAATATCACTCAACGCCTGAATATCTACGATGTTACCCAATGGGTTACCGATACTTTCTGCAAAGACCATCTTCGTCTTATCATCGATTAAATCACGAATCGCTTCAGGGTTTTTGTGGTCAAAGAAGCGTACTTCGATACCTTGACGCGGCAACGCATGGGCAAATAAATTGTAAGTACCACCATACAAGGTCGACACCGCAACGATATTATCACCCGCTTCACAGATGGTCTGAATTGCATAAGTGATGGCAGCCATACCAGATGCGACGGCAAGCGCACCGATACCACCTTCTAGCGCTGCGACACGCTCTTCTAGCACAGCGTTGGTCGGGTTCATGATACGGGTATAAATATTGCCTGCGACTTTTAGATCAAACAGATCTGCACCATGCTGAGTATTATCAAACGCATATGAACTAGTATGATAGATAGGTACTGCGACGGCTTTAGTGGTGGGTTCAACACTATAACCGGCATGAATCGCTAAGGTTTCAAGACGTTGAGGGGTCTCTGATTTTTGGGCTGCTTGCTGGTCTGCTTGTCCGTCACTCATTATATATTCCTTTATTTCGATAAAAGTTATTAATCAACAACCTACCACTGAAAATTCAGCTAAAAAACAATCTACCAAATCATAGCAATAAAAAAAGCCAAGTTCATTAAAACTTGGCTTTTTAATTAAAATAACTTTTCGCTATTACTTAAGTCTGCAGTTTCCAGCTAGACTTTTATTTGTAATAAGCGTTTTCAGTACGGGTATGATCGGTCTCATCAATGACTTGGGTCAACTCTGGTATTTGCTGCTTGAGCTGTACTTCGACACCTTGACGCAAGGTCATGTCAACGGCTGAGCACCCTTGGCAACCACCACCGAATTTCAATACGGCTGTAAGACCAACGCCTTCTTCATCAATCAATTCAAGCAACTGTACGTCACCACCATGCGCTGCCAAACCTGGATTAATCTCTGACTGCAATACGTAGTTGATGCGCTCTTCGACACTGGCATCCGCACCTACTTTTGGCACTTTAGAGTTTGGCGCGCGGAAAGTCAGCTGACCACCGAAACGGTCTTTATTATAATCGATGACCGCATCTTCTAGATAAGGGACTGATGCCGCTTCGATAAATGCAGAAAAACTGTCATACGTAAAACGCAGATCAGCGCTGTCTTCTTCGCCCGGTTGGTTGTACGCCATACAGCACTCTGCACGTGGCGTACCTGGATGCTCGACGAAAATACGTACGCCGATACCGTCTGTATCTTGCTTAGATAACAAATCTGCCAAATACCCTTGGGCTGACTCAGTAATAGTAATATTACTTTTTGCTTCAGTCTGATCCGTATCTAGCGCTGATTCATAGTCTGCTGATGGCGCTACTGGGCTATCAACTTGGTCATGCTCACTCATAATGTTTCCTATGCGTTATGACACAAACGCTATATCTATTATGGCTACTGTGTCGTGAATTTGAATGTTTAAAATTTTTACGGCTTGTATAAAACATGCAGGCTAGCAATATTTGAGATTTATTATTGTATGACGCTGCCCGCCATGAGTATAAAGTTTAATTCGTCTATAGCACTCATTATACCTGAATCAAGCATCAATTCCGACCACGCTACTGTGAATTGAACGGTGGCCGCTGTAAATGGTTGTCATTGATTTTTTTAATGATGCTACCTACTGGCAAAGTAACTCAATATTTAAACAATGAAAAACAAACATGCCTAATAGTTGTGTTGGCTGCCAAGTTACTCTCTATATTAAGCTATTCTCTATATAAAGACAGCTATACCATTTATCAAGCATACTCAGCATTTTCGCTATGCGATACCGTTCACATCTCGTTTGAGCAAGTCATTTATATTTGACGTAGTATTGATAGTTTGAATAACTTTGTGCACTGGCTTTATGAGCATGGTAGCTTTGATGGCCATGTATAAATATTACGTATTTTTCGGATAGGATAATTTTTATGATGACACGGACGTTGCACCTAATAACTACCAAAGATGATGAGAAGATTGCCGTTTGGAAAGTAGTTGATACTATAGAAGACGGTATGATAACCAACACATTAGAAAACAGCTTGTCTATTATAAAATCTCAAAATATATTTTTGACGCACGGTACCTTTTCGGACAAACAAACTTGCTTAAAAATTGCTGAGTATCTGGCTGCCCTTGGGCATCACTGCTACATCATGGAGTGGCGCGGTCATGGTGACAGCTCAATGCCAAAAGAAAAATTCAATTTCGAGACGGTTGCTACTTATGACTATGAAGCAACTTTCCGCTATTTTTTTGAGGAATTAAAAATTGAGAATTTGCATTGTATTACTCATAGTGGCGGTGGTATTGGTTTGATTATGTTTTTAATTCAAAACCCACGCTATATCGACAAAATAAACAGCATCAGCATGTTTGCTTGCCAAGCCTATGGTGCAGCATCAAAGCCAATTAGCCATGCGAAAATTATTGCAGCCAAGATACTCACACGACTGCTGGGCTTTATCCCTGCCAGAAAATTGAAGATGGGCGCTTGTGACGAAAGCTACCATACGATGAGTCAATGGTACGACTGGAACCTACGAAGGAACTTTAAAAGCAGCTTTATCAAGCAAAGTACATTTAATCAAGCTAGCACTGATACAAATGGCGTCGCTGACGAGCTTTTAGACTATCGACAACAGATGCCGAATATTACGATACCTGTATACGCCATCAGTGCGAGAGGAGATAGATTCATCTCTCCTACGCATGGTTGTCAGATGCTCTTTGATGATTTTAAAAATCCTGCCAATGTCTTTCGCGAGTACGCGCTCAGTCACGGTGATTTAGACGACTATACTCACAGCCGTATCATGATTAGTCGTAACGCTGCAAAAGAGATTTGGCCAACGGTGACCGATTGGATTGAGCGTCATACTCGATAGTTACTTAGTTACTTAGCCACTTAGCCACTTACTATAATGAGCGCTTTATTATGTACAACAACTGCAAGGCTTGAAACTATTATGGCTGATAATGGCTATCCAATAGTCTGTAGCGGTAGAATGATAACCAATCAAAACTAAGGGTATGAGAATTATGCTTATTAACCAGCTTTTGAGCACTAGGTCGAACAAAGGTACCATAGACCATAACCATCGCTGGCAACAGCGTTACAAGTCAATATTAGTCGCAGGCTCTATGAGTCTAGCCAGTCTGATGATCGGCTGCCAGTCAACTGCTACTACTCAACTTACGGCTCCCCCATCCTTACCGCAAAATGCAGTCTTGATTAATAAGGCGACCAATTTATATCAAGTTGATAAGCTACTGTTTCGAAGTGAGCAGTTACGTGCAGCTGATATCCCTCTACTTAAAGCCAATCGTATTGACGCTATCCTTAATTTACGATTTTTTGATCGAAATGATGATGAAAAATTACTAACTGATATTGTTAATGAGACGTCCTTAGACTTATATAATCAACCGCTTAAATCGTGGTATGTTACTCCAAAAGAAATCGCTAAAGCCTTAAATACAATAAAAGAGTTACAGGCACAAAATAAGAGCGTACTGGTACACTGCTATCATGGTGCTGACCGTACGGGACTGATTATCGCTATGTATAGAATCATTGAGCAAGAGTGGTCTATTGAACACGCTAAGCAAGAGATGGTCGCTGGTGGATTTGGCTATCACGCCGTTTGGGTAAATCTTGAGAACATGCTAAACCCTAAAACCGTGGCTGCTGTCCGTATAGAGATGTAGCCAAAAATTTTGTGATATGGCACTCAAGCTGGTGACTTTAAAAATCCTGCAAATGTCTTTTGTGAATACGCGCTCAGCCATGGTGATTTAGACGACTATACTCATGGCTGCATTATGATTAGCCGTAACGCTGCCAAAGAAATCTGGCCAACAGTGACTGCTTGGATTGAAAAGCACTCCCATTAAAATTATGGGCGTATTTATCTGGACTCGTCACATCATGATTCACATCATCATTGACCGTTATACTATCCCAAACATCTTTCCACTTGTCAGCGAGTCATCGGCTGTGTCAGTATTGGCATTATTAATTTTTTACCAATGAAATATAAGTCGTAGGAAATTGGCGTCTATGAGTGAATTATCAGAGCAAAGTTCAGACACACAAACCCCTGATCAGAAAAGCAGTAAACACTATCGTTATTTGGTTTTCATTGGGCGTTTTCAGCCGTTCCATCGTGGACATAAAGCCGTCATCGACGAAGCATTAAAGCGCTCGGATGATGTGATTATGCTCATTGGCTCAGCCAATCTACCACGCAGCTTACGCAATCCATTTAGCGTCGCTGAGCGTGCGGCCATGATTAAAGACGCCTACTCAGCAGAGGAAGCGGCACGTATTCACTGCGTGGGTCTAGACGATGCACTCTACAACGACACACGCTGGCTACAATATGTGCAGGCAGGCGTAAAATCTGTCACTGGTGATTTGCAGGGCGATATTGGGTTGATTGGTCATTCAAAAGACAGCTCATCGTATTATTTATCGCTATTCCCCAACTGGGACTCGGTCTCAGTGCCCAATTATCACAATCTATCAGCCACGCCGATTCGCGATAGCTACCTGATGGGGGCCACGCCGACACCTGAGCGCACGCCCGAATCAACCCGTAAAGTGCTGAATGACTTCAAAAAAACTGACGATTACCATCAGCTGCATGAAGAAGCCGATTTCATTGATAAATATAAAAGACAGTGGGAATCAGCCCCCTATCCGCCTACATTTATGACGGCTGATGCGTTAATTGTACAGTCCGGACATATCCTGTTGGTAGAGCGCCGTAGTATGCCAGGGCGCGGACTGTGGGCATTGCCTGGTGGATTCTTGAATCCAAAAGAGACGTTGTTTGATGCCTGTATCCGTGAGCTACGGGAAGAAACACGCCTCAAAGTTCCTGAAGCGGTGTTGCGTGGCTCTTGTCACAGTCAGCATACCTTTGATGATCCCTATCGCTCGGCACGTGGTCGAACGATTACCCAAGCATTTTATTTTCAGCTGAAAAATGACCCAAAAGGTCTACCAAAAGTAAAAGGTGGTGATGACGCAGCCAAAGCTTTTTGGTTACCGCTGGCAGAGCTCGATGCCGCCATGATGTTCGAAGACCATTATGCGATTATTACCAAGATGGTAGGGTTGTAAATTTACATAACATTGACCGACTAGTACATCATTTACAACCTTATAATCGACTATAGTCTATATAATTTATTTTCTTAGTTTTTTATTTTTAAACCTGATTGATCCTTTTTGCACACGTTTTTGTACAACAGCTTTCACCGCCCAAGTCGATAGACGGCAAGGGTTTACCGCTGCAACTGCTCTTTCATTAAAGCAGCTGTGGCATTTCAAAGCAGAGGAGTTCTGTGATGTATACCAGTAATCTAAATAATTTAATTCTTAACAGCGACAGCTATAAAACCTCACATTGGGTGCAATATCCAAGCGGTAGTGAGTATCTGTCAAGCTATATTGAAGCGCGCAAAGGCGACTATGATGTGGTATTTTTTGGTCTGCAAGCCTTTATCAAAGAATACCTGAGCACCCCTATTACCCATCAAGATATCGATGAAGCCGAAATGGTCGTGCAAGCACACGGCTTGACCTTCAATCGTGCGGGTTGGGAGCATTTAATTGAAAAACACAATGGTTATCTACCACTGCGTATCCAAGCCGTACCCGAAGGCAGCATCGTGCCAGTGTCCAATGTGGTTTGCCAAATCATCAATACCGACCCTGAATTTTACTGGCTACCAAGCTATATCGAAACCGCCTTATTACGCGCGATTTGGTATCCATCAACGGTCGCCAGTGTCTCGCATTATTGTAAAGACATCATTCGTAAAGCATTAGAAAAATCAGCAGATAACACAGAGTCACTCACGTTCAGGCTGCACGACTTTGGCTCACGCGGTGCATCTAGTCAGGAATCTGTGGCACTCGGCAGCTTGGCACATTTGGTGAACTTTGCGGGCACTGACTCAATGACGGCACTAGTAGCTGCCAGTCGCTGGTATCAAATGGATAAAGACATGCCAGCGTTTTCTATCCCTGCAGCTGAACACAGCACGATGACTGCATGGGGCCGTGACGGTGAGACAGCAGCCTTTGCCAATATGATTGAACGGTTTGGTGGCGACGGTAAAAGCTTTTCAGTGGTTTCAGACAGTTATGACTTATGGAACGCCATCGATAATATCTGGGGTGGCAGCCTAAAAGACGACGTAAAAAACATGGGCGGCACATTGGTCATTAGACCAGACAGTGGCGAGCCTACCAAAGTTGTCCGCGAGGCATTAGAGCGCTTGGCAGTGAAGTTTGGAACGACTGTGAATAGCAAAGGCTATAAGGTATTACCAGATTATGTACGAGTCATCCAAGGTGATGGTATCAGTCCACAAAGCCTAACCAAGATTATTGATGTCATATTAAAAGCAGGCTTCAGCGCTGAAAACGTAACCTTTGGTATGGGCGGTGGTCTATTACAGCAAGTCAACCGCGACACCATGAGCTGGGCAATGAAAGCCAGTTCTATCTCTATCGATGGTGTCTGGAAAGATATCTATAAAGATCCCATCACCAGCCGCTCGAAACGTTCAAAAAAAGGTCGATTGGCTTTGGTCAAAGACAGCAACGGAAAACTAAAAACCATCAAAGCCGATGACTTAACGGATGATGCGGAAAACCTGTTGCGTGACGTTTATGTCGATGGCAAGTTGTTCATTGAAGACAACCTCACGACTATTCGAGAGCGTGCTGGATGGTAGCAATATGGTAAATAGCAATAAGATGGCGACAGTGGCAAGAGATGTACTGCTTGCCCCTGTTTATCTCTATCAAGGTCGCAGAATCAAGCGTGACACGGTTCGCTTGCCTGAACCACATGGCGAAAGGCATGGTCATGTTCAATTAAACCACTCTGCTAATACCCTGTCTGCCAATACACAAAAAGATGCTGTTAAGAAAACGCTCACCGTCATGATCGTTGGGGATTCAGCCGCCGCTGGTGTGGGTAGTCAAACGCAGCAAGAAGCATTAGCTGGCAAGCTGATTCCTATTTTGCAGCAGCAGTCTGTTATTCAGACTCAGTTTGATGAGCTGACATGGTCATTGCAAGCAACCACTGGTCACACCAGCTTTGATATCTTGCGTCGGCTCTATATCCTACCCGCTCCTAGTCAAGCGGTTGATATCATGGTATTGAGTGTCGGGGTTAATGACACCACTGCCAATGTCTCTGCGCGTAAATGGCAGCAGCAGATTGAAGCGATTATTGCTATTGCTCAGCGCAAGTTTGGTGTGCGAGAATTGATTTTTTCAAGCCTACCACCAATGGCTCAAATGCCGGCAATCCCTGCCCCATTAAACAACTTTGTCGGTGCTAAAGCCTCAATTCTCGATAAGATATTGCAGAAAATATGCGCCGAGCATGACAGCGTTACTTATATGGCAACTGATTTTCCACGGATGATAGAAGAGCATGCGAGTGGCACGCCAATCGATATCACCGTGATGTTTGCCAGTGACGGCTTTCACCCTAGCAGCCTCATGTATGGCTATTGGGCGCAGCAATTGTCAGAGCTGATTACACAGTTGCTAGACCCTTCCACTACTTAGAAGACGTCTTAGTTCCACCTTTCAAAAATACGACTGTTAACATTCAAACAAAAAAAACCGCTGAATAATCAGCGGTTTTTTATTGCTTTGCGAAATATATTTACACAATAAGTGTAAATTATTCTGCAGCGTCAGTATCAGCAGCTTTCTTACGGCCACCAAACGCACCAAAGCGTTTGTTGAAGCTAGCAACACGGCCTTCAGTAGAAGTTTTGCGTTGTTCGCCAGTATAGAATGGATGCGACGCACTTGAGATATCAAGTGGGTAGTATGGATATTCTGTACCTTCGTATTCACGAGTAGCTTTGGTTTTAGCAGTTGAACGAGTCAAAAAGAAAACGTCAGCGTTAGTGTCGTGGAATAAAACTTCTTGGTAATTAGGATGGATATCTTTACGCATAATAAACTCTCTATGTCCGATGTATGCTTAGTATCATTGGCCTGAGGCCAAGCTATAGTCATACGTAACTGAGGCACTAAGGACATTTGCAAGTATGGCAATTGCATCACTGGCTTATTCCAGCATCCAACACCACACCTCTGCTCACTTAGCCTTTCCCCAGCGGGAAAATCAAACCGCGATTTTACCGATTTTTCGGCAAATTTGCAAGGCAGTTAAGCACTTACACCCTAGATTAGTAGCATAAAGCTGGCTGAAAACATGCAAAATCAATATTTTCTTATTATTTATTACCCCGCCAATGATCTATGCCAATGTCGTTGTTTATACTGCTAGGAAATGCTCTCAATTCAATTGATTGTCATCTAAATGGACTACCCTTTATTTAGGGCGTGTCCTCAATTCAAACGAGTGTCCTTTAAATGGGCTAAAAATAGCTAAATTTTGCTAAACATCGTCAAATAGTTGGTCAATATCTCGATATTATCTGCACTATTTTCCTCGTTTGACGGCAATTTATCTCATTTTTATCACCATTTTTAAAATGAGGACACGCCCTAGAATATCTTAGGGTGTGTTAAACATTCGAGCATGGCACTTGTAATTGGTAAGTGATAAGTGAAATATTGTTGTCTCATTCGCTCACGTCTGCTTTTTATGCCTCTATCGTAGCGCTTTGTTGACAAAACTCATGCATGTACTTACGTATTTGCCATCATATTGGCTGTAGTTTTTCGTAAAATATACCTATGGAAGTGAAGTATGGCTACACAATCGACAAGATGGCTATTGAAGTTTAAATGAAGTTCAAGTTTGCGTATTGAACTTAACCACCTTCGCACACATATCATTCGCATACACATCGATAGTCGCAAGACATGTGATAAATGTACCGAGCACAGCCTAATACGGATGCTATTAAGGATATAACGACGACAATGACTCAGCCTTTTGATAAAAACCACGCTCAATCCTTGAACCGTGACGCCCATTCTGAGGCGCTATCTTACGAGGCACAAAACAACTTGCCCACGAAACGTGTTGGCATTTTGGGTGGCGGCACTGCGGGAGCAACGATTGCTATTCGCCTTGCAGCACTAGGACTTGAGACGTATTTATTTGAGAAGAAAAAATCACTCATTGATGGACCGCCCATGTGTCATTTGCATGCGGGTGGTAATTTGTACCGTGAGATACCTGATGAAGATTGCGTGGCACTCCTCAAACAATGTATCGATATCTTGCGTCTGTATCCTCATACCATCGACGTGCGTCCCACTGTGTTTGCCGTGCCGACACGTGACGAAGGACTGCCTGAAGACTTGCTACCGCGTCTAGATATTTTGACCAATGCTTATCAAGAAATGATTGAGCAAGATGCCAATAATAAAGTATTGGGTGAGCCTGCAGACTACTACCAGCTATACAGTCACGACCAATTGATTGAGCTGTCTGAGCGTGAGCAAGTCGCTGTACCCAGCACGGTTGATGAATGGATGATACCGGTTGCGAAATATTTGGACTTGAATAAAGTCAAATTTCCGCTGATTGTCGTTCAAGAGTATGGCTGGAATATTTTTCGCTTGGCAGCCTCTGCAACACTGGCACTAGAAGAATATGATCATGCACATGTCTTTACCAATACAGCTGTACAAAAAGTCGTACCAGTGGATTGCGAAAACTGTACCAATGCTGACCATCATGTCACAAAATGGCGTATCGACTATCAACCAGAAAATACATCTCAGCCAGAATCCATCGAAGTGGATTACTTAGTCAACGCCTGTGGTTTCCGTACTGGTGTTATCGATGACATGGTTGGTGTTGAAGTCACACGTATGGTTGAGTTCAAATCCTCTTATGTCACTCATTGGGGTGAGGCAGGTGGTCAAATACCAGAGATTATTATTTATGGTCAGCGCGGTACACCAGAAGGCATGGCACAGCTCACTCCCTACCCTGGCGGCTATTTTCAGATACATGGCATGAGTAAAGCCATTACCTTATTTGATGATGGTTTAGTCGCGTCAAGTACAGACAGTGCGCAGCCCAAACTGCCACAGCAATACGTGCATTATATTGAAGATGGCTGGGATAAAGCCCCTTTACAGGCACGTAGCCAGCAAGCGATTGAATATGTGGCTGAGTTTGTACCGACATTCAATAGCGCGCGTACCGTTGGTAATGCGCTATACGGTGGACAGCAGATTCCTGGACAGGATGATACGCTGCGAGTCGCGGATGTGAGCTTGTATTCTAATATACGCTATGCCCGTGCAGAAAATGTCAAAGCATCTTCAACTTTGATTGCTGCGGATCAGATAGTGAATGAGCTGACCGAATTGGGCTTAATAAATAATGATACGCCAATGAATCGTAGCCGCTATGCCCATGAGTGGTCATACCTTGTACATAATGATAGCGTCGCTGTGGACAAAGTCGCGCGCGTGCTCGCTGAGCAGCGTGGATTCCCAATAGCAATGGCCGATGTCAATCGTAGTATTTGTGACGCGGCATTGAACGATCTGTCATCTGCTGATGCCTAGGCCGTGTCCTCAATTCAATCGATAGTCATCTAAATGGGTTAAAAATGGCCAAACGGCGTCAAATAGCTGACTAATATCTCGATATTATCTGCGCTATTTTTCTTGTTTGACTGCGATTTATCTCATTTTTATCACCATTTTTAAAATGAGGACACGCCCTAGTAGTTATGATTCGCTGATAGGTTTTTAATAGATACAAAAAAGGAGCAGATAACCAAATTTTGGTTATCTGCTCCTTTCTGCGTAATGGCGCTTAATACTTAAGCGTCCATTATCTATTAACGAGTGTTATACAGCTTAGCTATTACGACCCGCCATTTTTTCTGTATTTACATCCTCATTGATGGTCACCACTGTCTGTAGCATATCGATCGCTTCGCTGATGGTATTGCACACCACCAGACGATCTAAATCTTCCTGCTTCATAAAACCCTGCTCAGTGGTATATTTTAAATGCTCAACCATACGGTCATAAAAACCGTTGATGTTTAGAATAATCATGGGTTTTTCGTGTTGGTACAGCTGACGCCATGTGGCGATTTCCATGATTTCTTCTAGCGTTCCTAAGCCACCTGGGAGAGTGATAAAGGCATCTGCGTACTCTGCCATGACTGTTTTGCGCGTGTGCATGGTATCCGTCAGATGCAAGCGCGTTAACTGTTCATGAGCGATTTCGTGCTTGAGCATAAAGGTCGGAATGACGCCTACCGCTTGAGCGCCGCTTTTGATAACTTCATCGGCGACCGCACCCATCAGACCGATGCTAGCACCACCATACACCAGTCCCATACCGTTGGCTGCCAATGCACTGCCCAGTTCGCGTGCTGCCTGCTCATACACTTCGCTATTACCCAAACGCGATCCACAATATACCGCCACCAATGGCATGGCTAATGTTGATTTGTCTACGGCTTTTTCGATGTGCGTGATGTCTTTGCTAGTAATCACTTCGTACGTATCATTATTAATTTTCATTTGCATATAATTTCCTTAATTCACCAATCAGTTTTTATTGAGTGCTTGTTATTAGGGCGTGTCAAATACCGACACACTTAATTTATATTGTCACGCACATGGTTTATCAGACAAACTCAACCAAGCCGTACAAAACTTGGAAGTCATATTTGCCCGCCTGTCTCGCCAGCATTTATCTTAACATAAGCAAGGCCAACACACAGTCACAACGATTTATCACTACGCAACGACTACATTTTAAAGATGAGGGTTTAGGACTCATCACAGATCCACACTCATTATCTACCAGAGCATGTCCTCCATATGAATATTAAGCGCTCCATGAGCTAAAAATGAGGACACGCTCTAATAAAACACATTAAGGTATCACCATGAATAATCACGACATTTCTGCGACTTCAGAGTCATTAGCCCCTGTTATCAATAACAATCGTGTTGAAAAAAATAATACTGATGGCGTTACCAATGTCGATACCTACTCACTGACTATCATGACCGATCGTAATCAAGCTTTGGCAGCCACTGTCTATCGTCCTAGAGATACGACGAAAAAAGCAATCATGATGGCACCAGCCACAGGTATCAAACGCCATTTTTATCATCATTTTGCGAGGTATCTCGCAGAGAGTGGCTTTGGGGTGCTGACCTTTGACAATGAAGGTATCGGTGAATCGCTTTCGACTGACCTAGCAAAGTGTGATGCCTCGCTAATAAGTTGGGGTCGCCATGACATGCCTGCCGTCCTTGATGCGCTGCAAGATGAATTTCCTAATGCCTCTTATCACCTCATCGGTCATAGCGCAGGCGGTCAGTTGATTGGCTTAATGCCCAACTATCAGGCGATTACCTCAGTCTTCAATGTTGCTTGCTCTTCAGGACGTATCAAAAACATGAATATGCCGTATAAGCTCAAGGCGATGGGATTTATGGATGCGTTTATTCCGCTCGCTAACTTAACATTGGGCTATACACCGTCGGATAAAATGGGCATGGGTGAGCCGCTGCCACGCGGTGTGGCCCGTCAATGGCGTGAATGGTGCAATGCCGCAGGCTATATCAAAACGGCATTTGGCAAAAGTATACACACGCATTTTTATGATGAACTCAGCATGCCAGCATTGTGGCTCGGCTTTAGTGATGATGACATCGCTAATAGCGAAAACATGGATGATATGATACGGGTATTTACGAGTATGCCCATCGAAAAACGATTTTTGCATCCTGAAGATTTTGGCGTAAACCATATCGGCCATATGCGCTATTTTAGTAGTAAGACCAATGCTAAAGCCCCGCCGTTATGGCAGATGGCCGTGGACTGGCTGAATAAGCAGCATTAAGAGGGATATTTACTTTTCCACGCTTTCGTTCTCTTCTGCTTTGATACGCTTGGTCAAAGCCGAATACAGCGACGGCTGCATGTTATGAATAGTGCCTATCATCCATTTAACATAGCTGATAGGCACTTCTTTGATCGGTTTGCCTTTATGCTTGCCAAACGGCATCTTACTCACAGGGGTCGATTTATTAGAGATGGCATGGGCTGCCACAAAATTCGTTGGAGATATCTGTAGACGTTCACAACATGCTTGATACAGCAGATAGCACATCCGTGCATCGCCCAGCGCATCATGAGCCGCAATCGTCATTGCATGCGCCTCGCCCTTACCCAATAACTGCTCGATACATTTAGACTGACTGTAAGCGCTCCATTCTGGAAAGGCGACGCGCGCGAGTCTCACCGTACAAATCAGCTTGGCAGACGGACTGCCAATCACTCGCCAATCAAAGCGTACATTATGACCAATCAAATACTCTGGCAATTCAAACTGTTCCAACTCAAAACGCTCAAGACCAGCCACATCTTCATCGGTAATACCGTGAACTTTGATGACAATGGGTGAGATAGATCGGCCACTGTTGAAGTATTTCATCCACTCAAAGCCAGTTGTCACATTGATAGTAGCGACTTGGATAGGTCGGGGATCACTACCCTGATCTGTTTCGGTATCGATAACCAGCGCTGTTTCAGCCGTGGTCAAAATATCAGCAGGGTTAAAAACATCATTCATAAAAAATTAACCATTAAGAGCAACCATCGAAGCGTAGCAGAAGTATTATTAGGGCGTGTTTGCTGTGTCTGTGTCTGTATTTGACCACAATGATATTTATGGGGATAACAGCCATAGATGACAATGCCATATAGACCTTAGCAGATAAGGCTTCTATAATAAATTCTCAAACAACATCAGATATATAAGAGACATCAATGCCAGCAGATGGAAACAACCAGCCGTCAACGTCAAAGCCCTCTTTTTTCGGTCGTGTATTAAGCGTACTGATTAAGGCCACTGTACTACTGGTGCTACTGTTTGTCTTTGATAAATTGCTGCCCAATATGAGTCAACAAACTCAGTCATTTGTGGTTACCAAATGGCAGCAGCTGAGTCTATTGCAACAAGCGCCTCCTACACAAAACAGCCTTCCCTCACCATTACCAAATCAGCATTTGACGGATACGTGGGGTGCGGCGCGTAGCCAAGGGCGCTCTCACGAAGGCATTGATATTTTTGCACCTCGCAATACCCCGATACAGGCGACCACACAAGGGATTGTGAAAAAAGTTGGCGAGAATACATTAGGTGGACGCATCGTCGTGGTGGCAGGACCTGGTGGCGCAGGGCATTATTATGCCCATCTAGAGGACTATGCCGATATCGCTCCCAATGACTGGGTCAATAAGGGTGATATTATCGGTTATGTGGGCGATAGCGGTAATGCAAAAGGGACACCGCCACATGTGCATTATGGTATTTATATTAATGGCAGTGCGGTGAACCCTTATCCGCTTTTGCAGAAAAAATAACGCATGTGCCGCGCTCAGTGATGAGTCTCAACTAAGCTAAACCAAGCTTAGCCAAACTCAAACTGATACGGGGTATTATTCATATCAATTTGCGATGGCTGATCTCACGTAAGCCGCTGGAAACACCACACTAAAGGTCGACCCTGCGCCCTCTATTGATTCAATTTGCAATTGCGCCTCGTGCTGATGCAAGACGTGCTTTACAATCGCCAGCCCCAATCCTGTACCGCCTGTTGCACGACTACGACCTTTATCGATACGGTAAAAACGCTCTGTCAAGCGGGTGATATGCTCTGGCGCAATACCAATGCCATCATCTTCGACAGCGAAGCGGCAACCATCAGAGGTTCTGGTCCAACTAATGGTGATACTGCCACCCTTTGGCGTGTATTTAATCGCATTAATCACCAGATTGGATAACGCACTGTTCAGATACATCTCTGACCCATATATCCCGTCATACGTGTCGATATGCAAATGAATAATGTGTTTATATGCTTGGTTATATGCCTGCGCGTCGTCATAGATATTGGTTAGCAGCTTGGTCATATCTATATAATGTAGCTCGTGTGATTCTTCGATTTCGATCTTAGACAGCAACAATAAATCGTTCACAATTCTGTTCATACGGGCAGTCTGCTGAGTCATCAACTCAAAACCGCGACGCCATTGCGGCGGCATATCAGGCTGATCGGAAAAGTTCTCCAAGTAACCCATCATCACGGTCAATGGCGTTCTTAGCTCATGAGAGACGTTCGCCACAAAGTCTTGACGCATTTGCTCTAAGTGCCGTAAACGAGTCACATCATAAATAAACAACAGCTTTTCATCGCCAAAAGGTGTCAACTCACATTTCAAATAACGGCTGGGATCTCGCCACGACTCTATATGAACACCATCGTTAGGTATCGTCGTCCCCTGATAGTACTGATGGAACTCTGGTACCGTAATAAAGTCAAAAATACTTTGGCCTTTATCCTCGGGTTGCAATGCTAGCAAGTCTTGCGCTGCCTGATTCCACCACTCTAGACTGTCATCATTATTGAGCAAAATCACCACATCTCGTAAAGCTCGCAATGCACTGCCGATTTTTTTGAGTTGTGCCGCTGTACTTTGAGTTGATATTTGCTCTGATACCACTGGTTGCTTACTTTGTGTTGGCGCTATCTTGTCCATTTCTCATCCTTAGCACTATCCGCTGCCTCAATGTCACTACGGCATTATTTGTACCAGACTAACTGTGCTCAATAAGGCTAGAAAACCGATAACCTGTACCGCGCACTGTCTGAATTAAGGTATCACACTCATAGGGACGCAGTAATTTACGGAGGCGTTTGATATGCACATCGATGGTTCGATCTTCGATATATACATTGCCGCCCCACACCTGATCGAGCAGCTGCGTTCGTGTGTAGGCACGCTCGGGGTGACTCATAAAAAATGCCAATAACCGATACTCTGTGGGGCCAACATCGACGACTTTGCCAGCGGCTATTACGCGCTGACTTTTGGTGTCGAGGCTTAATTGACCAATTTCGATCGGTTTATCGCCACTCATCGCGCTACTGCGGCGCAATACAGCTTTGATTCTGGAGATCAGCTCACGGGTCGAAAAAGGCTTGGTCATATAATCATCCGCACCTGCATCGAGACCATGAACTTTACTGTCTTCTTCACTTTTGGCTGTCAGCATAATGACTGGTATTTCAGAAAGCAACTCATCGTTTTTGAGCATACGACAAAAATCCACACCGCTCTTGTCACCAGGCAACATCCAGTCTAACAAAATCAGTGATGGTCTATGATCGACCACTTGCTGATGCGCCTCTGACACGTCGGCCGCTTGTAAACTATCAAACCCAGCCATCTCTAGCGTCATGACAACCATTTCACGAATCGCAGGCTCATCTTCAACAATCAAAATTTGCTCATTATACATAGGACATTCTCGGTGTTAGAGGGCAAAATCTAGTATGTAAAAAGGTGATATACACTCACCCGTCTCTGCCTATTAAACGGATTAATTATGACAACTTGATGACACTCTACGGTCAGATGTCCAGTAAAAAGTTTAGCGGCCCATCATTGACACTCTCAACTTGCATATCAGCACCAAACTGACCCGTTGCCACACTTGGATATTGAGTTTTGGCATAAGCGACCAGTTGCTCAAACAACACTTGCGCCGCAGCAGGTGCCATCGCACCGCCAAAGTCTGGTCGCCGCCCTTTGTCCGTTTTTGCCATTAGGGTAAATTGTGAGACTAATAATAGCCCACCACCGACCTGCTGAACGTTTTTATCCAGCTTACCCAGTTTGGCAGGGTCATCGTCATTTTCAAAAATACGATAGGTCAATATTTTATCGATCATGCGCTGAGCAGTGAGCAAGTTATCTTCATGCCCCAAGCCAATATACGCCAATACGCCATGGTCTATTTTGCCAATACAATGCTGATCGACGATGACACTAGCACGGTTCACCCGTTGTATGAGTGCTTTCATTTACTGATTCCTTAACAGATTATGGTCATACAATAATGCGCTGTCCATGATAAAATACCGTCATTAACTTGCCTATTATTGATCACATTACACCTTATTTTGGTAGCCTTATTATGAATGTATTTACCACCTTACAACAGCTTGTGCCACAGCAAAAGCTCAGTAAAGTCGCTGGACGTTTGGCCGCCAGTCGCCACCCTTATGTCAAACGCACCTTTATTCGTAGCTTTGCCAAAGCTTATAATATCAGCTTAGACGAGTACGAACGCCAAAGCCTTAACGCTTATGAGAGCTTTAATGACTTTTTTACCCGTGAGTTAAGAGAAGATGCGCGCCCCGTTGATACCACCGAAAATGCGATCGTTAGTCCTGCTGACGGTATCATTTCTCAGCTTGGACAGATAGAAGATCACCAGTTGCTACAGGCTAAAGGTCGTCACTATGATGTCAGCCAACTGCTGGCTGATAGCGAAGATGGCCATTATTTTGCCGATGGCAGTTTTGCGACTATTTACCTAGCACCTAGTAACTACCACCGCGTCCACATGCCGTTTTCGGGCACTTTGACCAAGACTCGCTATGTGCCTGGCACGCTGTTTTCGGTCAATAATACCACTGCGGCTAACGTGCCAGATTTGTTTGCGCGCAATGAGCGTCTGGTCTGTATGTTTGATACCAAATATGGCAAAGCGGCCGTGGTGATGGTCGGCGCTATGATTGTCGCTGGTATCGAAACCGTCGCGACTGGCAAAATTGCTCGTACTGACGACATATTCGAGTCCGATCATGATATGCAGTTTGCAGCAGGCGAAGAGCTTGGACGTTTTTATTTAGGCTCAACCGCTATCGTGGTACTGCCAAAAGCTGCAAGGGCAGACTGGCAAGATAGTATGAAAGCCAATAGCATCGTGCAAATGGGGCAGCTATTGGGTGTCGCCAACCATAAATAATCGAGCGATCTAGGCCGTGTTTGAATGGAGAACACGCCTTAATACTTCAAAAAAGCTCAGTTAAGCATCTCAATTTGCCCTTAACTGAGCTTTTTAATGGGTGTGATTTATTCAACAGACCCTAGGGCGTGTCCTCAATTCAATCGATAGTCATCTAAATGGGGACACGCCCTAGTAGCGAAAATGCTTATGGATAGGATAAGCAAAAAGGATGTTTTCTTCTTGCGTACCACGTCCGATATTATGAATAATCAGCGGTGTGCCATCCGCTGTCTTTTTATCGGAAACGATACCCGTGTGCGGCAAATTACTGTTCGGTAGTCGCCACGTCACCACATCCCCTGCTTGAAAACTGTCTTTATCCGTAATCGATAATGTCTGTCCATGACGTTCAAAGAATGCTTCCAGATTCGGCACACGTCGATGGTCAATATTCTTGTCCGTCGATTTCAGTCCCCAGTTCTTTGGATAAGCCGACCAGTTAGATTTCATGTCATGATTAACCAATTGCTGTAGATCAATATTTTGTAGCCGATACGCTCTAATGACGACATCGGTGCAGACGCCACTTTCTATCGGCACATCACCACGCGGAAACTCTAATTTACGATAAGCAGGATCATAGCTGGTGGTAATCCCGATTTGCTTTTTGGCATCGTGTGCCAATTTACCACCATTACTAATAGGCTCGGCAGCCTGCGTCAGTTGCGCCAAACTTAGTAGGCCAACAAAGACGATCGATTTAGCGAAAATTTTATAAGTGCCAGCTACTCTCATTTAACAGTCTCTTTATTTAATTTACTGAACAGTTCGCTCGTCTATCATCTAAGGCATTTCAATAGGTAGATGGTGAGGCTTAACACGAGGAAAATGGCGGATTTATGGATCTAGGCATCAATCAGCCACCCTTGCTGGGTCGCATAGTCAATGTTTTGTGATAGCCAATCATGAATGGAAGGAAAGCTGTCTTTAATAAATGCATGCGCGCCAGCCACTTGCGAGCGTGTGACCTCCAGCTCAATCCATGTCTTGCCGTTGGTATTTAGATTGAGCAAAAAAGGCAATAAACGATCGACCACTTTTAGCAGTTGCGTCTCTTTACTATCGCCTGTTTCTTGCGCTTCCCAAACTTCACCTAAATTACTAATACCATTGCCACGTTCAGCTTGTAACCGAGCAATACCAGCGCGTTCTTCTACGTGTGCAGTATTACGTGTCTTGGCATACAAAAAAGTATCGCCAGCATCAATCTCGCCTAAATCATGTACCAGCGCCATTTTAAGCAGCCTTTCATGATTAACGTCTAATGCAAACAAATCAGCGATCGACCAACAGGCCATGGCTAAATGCCAGGAATGTTCAGCAGAGTTTTCCTTGCGAGTGGTTTGCGTCACATAGCTGCGGCGATTGACTCGTTTGAGCGCATCTAATTCCAATAAGAAATTCGTGACATCATCTATGTCGATATTCGAAGCGGTTTCTGGCTTGGTCAATGACGTAGAGAACGATGTAGAGCTGGTGTGTGACATTGTTTTTCTCTGGTTTTCTGTAGGGCGTGTCATCAAAAAAATAGCGCTTATTTTACCAAACGCTATCTCTTACAAGTCCGTAAATAGGCAACTTAGCCAAGTCACTATTCTTTTCATTGCTCAAACACTTATTTAATCAAATTAATAATGGTTTTGAACGCAGGATCTTCACTGCTACGGCACAGCTCAAACAAGATCGACTCAACAGTGCTAATCACGCCACCCGCGCGGCGAATACGGCGAATGGCTTGCTTTTTGTCATAAGGAGAACGAGAACCCACCGCATCTCCAATAATGACAGGCTGCATACCATTATCCAATAAATCTAGTGCCGTTTGCATAATACAGACATGAGCTTCAGCACCAAAAAGCAACACGGTACTACGGTTCTGCTGCGCTAAATGGTGCCATGAATCATTATTATCGCAGGCACTAAACGTGACCTTTTCAAAACTCTTGGCATTGTCTCCTTCGAGTACGTCGCGTAGCTCCGGCAAGGTGTCGCCCAAGCCTTTTTTATATTGTTCATTGAGCATGATTGGAATATTGAGCGCTTGCAGCCCTTTAATCAAGGTAACGGTTTTTTTGACGATATTTTCGTGGTCATAGATATGCGGCGTTAAGCGCTCTTGCACATCGACAATCATTGCCTGGGTATTCTCACGAGCGATTCGATAGGTGCGATCATTAATCATAGTAGACATAGTACACTCCTTGTACGGCTGACAGTTGCAACTAAAACTATTTTAGAATTATCATAAACAGTGCCATGGTTCATCTCTCTCTTATTTAGTCATATTTTGTTCAGTGCGTCAATGGACATCCGCTTTAATAACAACTTGTCACTCTTGACTCAAACTGTCATCTACCAAAAAGTGAGTAACTATATATTGTGGCGCCTAGCATTACGTAACAAAGCCTGTTTTTGGGTCATAACCATGACCACACCGAAAATCATACCAACACATAGGGTCAGAAGATAATACACCATATAGCTGAGCGTGTTTATGAAAGCAAAAAACATACTGGATAAGAGAATAGTCAGTATGACAGCCACAGTAGCGCCATATATTTCTCGATATTTTTTATTAAAAATCTTAAAGGCCACCAACGGTATCGCAATACCAAACAAGCCAAATGTAGCACCCCAAACACCTGCCATATCCATATCAAAATATAGTACCCCTAAAACATTAGCGAAAATCCCACATATAAAAAAGGCAATCGCAAAACGTATAGGACCCAATACTTTTTCCAAAATATAACCTGTCGCAAAAAGCATCCCCAGACTCATTGCTAAATGCATAATCCCTGCGTGTACAAAAATCGATGTCACTACTCGCCAATATTGACCAGCTTGCAGCGCATCCATCGTCAATCCACCCACACTATTTACCTGTCTGGATAAAGGGGCAATAATATCCATACCCATGAATACGGTGAGTATAAATGCACCTATACAGGTCAGGATTAATACCAACGTTGCAGGTCGCTTTTTATTACTTCTAAACAAAGCTACTAGGCTTTTTGATACATCACTCACTGGTGCTCGTTTTTTTACGGGCTTTTGTTTTTTGATAGGTGTACGTTTTCGCGTGCTCTTTTTTTCTTGATTATCCATATCTGCTGCAAGAACGAGCAACAAGCACAGCACCATACCAATAAAAAATGAACCAAACCCCCAGACGAAATCACGACCTAAACTGTCAGTAAGCAATCCTGTTTCAGGCATTAATACCAAGGGTGGCAAATTAGACTGCTTATTAGCTGTAGAAATCGTGTACAAATAGGCGCTTCTGTCATTTGATGACTTCAGCTTTCTAAAATAGCTGATATTAGAGAAATCTTCGGCGGCGTATTTATGGCGTGATTCATTAATAAACGCTGAGTATTGTCTGTCTTTAATGCTCTGCTCTTCTCGATTATCGTATTTCGTGTGGTAGCTAGAACCTAGCCAAATATTATCAACGGCTGTAAATGGCGTAGCAGTGTAATAATTAATATGCAATGTCGATTCGAAATGTCGTCCACTGATTACTTGTGTCTCTACATAAGAAACACTCTCTGATTTTAGTGGCTCAACACTACCAACTTTGAAGTATTTTTGTTTTGGATAATGACGAATATCATTCAAGCTGTCTACTTCAATGACGTCATAAGCCGCTTTGGACAAATAGTTTTGGCTGATCAAAAGTGGTATCACTAATGCTAAAACCATCGTTATAAAAAAATAGCTTGAACTACTACGCTTAGCCCACTTCAACGTCAAAAGCTCATACCTCGGCCACATCCAAATACCAACGACGAAAATAGATAAAAGAAAAGGAATGCCAAAATTCCAGTAGCCTTCTTTTAAAGGCAGAATATTTAGATAAATATCAAGTACCCAACGCAAAGCACCAAAAAGTAGAATGGTCAGGATACTTAAACCCAAATAAGGCAAAAACACCTGCTTTAATTTTAGTTTAATCGATCCTTTAGGGCGTTGGGTTTTCTGCTCTTTACGCTTAGCAAGTTTACGTCTCTCCTGTCTACCTACTCTGCTTCTATTTCTATTTTTATTCTTATATCTATATTGGCTTCGCTTATTGCTATCATCCATGCACTATCACCATTCACTTATAATAAACCACGTTCTAATTTTGATAACCTTTTTCACTCAACCAATAACGGTATGATTGGATTCAACATACTTATTTACATTGTTTTATTTTATGCGGGCACAAAAAAGCGCCCCTAACTTTAAGTTAGAGGCGCTCATTTTACAAGATATCAAAGCATATTAACCAACAAATATCAGCTTAATTGAAATTTACACACGCTCAATAACAGTAGCAATACCTTGGCCAAGACCGATACACATCGTCGCTAGACCGATTTCAGTATCTGACTGCTCCATTGCGTTTAGCAAGGTAACCGTGATGCGAGCGCCTGAACACCCTAGTGGATGACCTAATGCAATCGCGCCACCATTGATGTTGACGATATCTTGCTTGTCCGACAAGTTTAAGGCTTTAAGTACCGACAAGCCTTGCGCTGCGAATGCTTCGTTTAGCTCGATGGTTTGCATATCATCGACGCTCATGCCAGCACGTTTAAGTGCTTTTTGAGTCGCAGGTACAGGACCATAACCCATGATAGCAGCATCACAACCAGCCACTGCCATACTACGGATACGAGCGCGAGGCTTTAGACCTAGCTCTTTGGCTTTTTGGGCGCTCATCACTAGCATAGCAGACGCACCGTCAGACAATGCAGATGAGGTAGCAGCAGTAACCGTGCCGCCTTTTGGATCAAACGCTGGACGTAGCTTTTGCATTTGTTCCATCGTTGCGTCTGGACGAATTACTTCATCAACCGTACACAGTTGCAAACGACCCGCAGCATCATGACCTTCGATGCCGATGATTTCATTATCAAAACGACCTTCGGTAGTCGCAGCCCATGCACGGCGATGTGACTCAAGACCGAAAGCATCTTGCTCTTCGCGAGTGATACCATTCATACGGCCCAGCATCTCAGCGGTCAAGCCCATCATGTTTGAGGCTTTTGCATAATGCTTAGAAGCAGCAGGGTTTAGATCAACACCATGCATCATGCCGACGTGGCCCATATGCTCAACACCACCGATGATGAATACATCACCTTGGTTGGTCATGATTTGAGCAGCGGCGGTATGAAGCGCCTGCATAGAAGAACCACATAGACGGTTGACTGTTTGGCCACCAGCAGTTTTTGGAATACCAGCTAGCAGACCGATGTTACGACCAATATTTAGGCCTTGCTCTAGCGTTTGGTTGACACAACCCCAGATGATGTCTTCAACGTCACGTGGGTCAAAGTCGTTACGCTCGACCAATGCACGTACCAATTCAGCAGACATGCTATCAGCGCGAACGTGGCGGAACATACCGTTTTTAGTTTTACCCATCGCTGAGCGTACGCCATCTACGATGACCACGTCTTTTGGACTTAAAATTGTCATACTATATTCCTTTTCAATTTTTATTGTCAGTGTAGTCAGCTCAATTTACTACGGCTATATCGTCAATCTCGCTTAAAGTACAATAGGTACATTTGCGCTCGATTTCCTGGTACTAGTATTAAATTGCACCAACTATAATCGTACGTTCACTATTGGAGACGATTCATGTCTCAATTGCTTTCATGCAAAAATAGCAAACGTACGGCACTTCATCCTAGTAGTGACTGCCTATTACGCTGTTGCGTAAAAGGTCTCGCCCGCTGCTGCCATATCACGAATCTTTTGCGGCGCTTCATAGGCTTTGCCTAGATGTGCGTATTTTTCACACAATGCCAAGTAGTTATCTAGACCCATTTGGTCAACATAACGGCAAGGGCCACCACGGAATGGTGGGAAACCTACGCCCATGATCATCGCCATGTCTGCCTCGCTTGGTGTGCTCACGATGTTGTCTTCTAGGCAGCGGACAGTCTCGTTGCAGAATGCAATCATGGTGCGGTCAATGATGGCTTGATCGTCAAACGTCTGCGTTTCGCTATCAGTCGTGGTTTTTAGTAGCTCATAAGTGGCTTCGTCAGCGACTTTCTTTGGCTTGCCGCGTTTGTCCATTTCATACTTATAGAAACCAACACCGTTTTTCTGACCTAGGCGTTTGTTTTCATATAAAAGCTCAATAGCCCCTTTATAATCAGGCTTCATGCGATCAGGGAAACCTTCTGCCATGACTGCTGCGCCATGAACACCAGTGTCTAGACCGACGACGTCGATTAGATAAGCAGGGCCCATTGGCCAGCCGAATTTTTCCATGACTTTATCGACATGAGCAAAGTCAGCACCTTGCTTAAGTAGCAAGTCAAATGCACCAAAGTATGGGAATAGGACACGGTTAACTAAGAAACCTGGGCAGTCGTTAACTACTACTGGCACTTTACCCATTTTAGACGCTAGTGCAACGGTGGTCGCAACAGCTTCTTCAGATGATTTCTCACCGCGGATAACTTCTACCAATGGCATACGATGTACTGGGTTGAAGAAATGCATACCGACGAAGTTTTCTGGACGCTCAAGCGCTTCTGCTAGGAAGGTAATAGAGATAGTCGAAGTGTTTGACGCTAGGATACAATCGTCTTTTACCAAGCCTTCGACTTCTTTTAGTACCGCACGCTTCACGTTTGGATTTTCGACTACTGCTTCGATAACGATGTCAGTTTCAGCAAAATCACCATAGTTCAAAGTAGGACGGATACGGCTCAAGGTTTCGCCCATTTTTGCTGGGGTCATTTTGCCGCGATCGACCATTTTACCAAGTAACTTGCTGGCTTCGCCCATACCAAGGTCTAATTGCTCAGACTTGATGTCTTTCATGATGATTGGCAAGCCTTTGCTAGCTGCTTGATAGGCAATACCGCCACCCATGATACCAGCGCCTAGTACGGCTGCTTCATTGATTTCATGTGCTATTTTGCTATGCTGTTTTGCCAGTTTTTTGACTAGCTGATCGTTTAAGAACAGACCAACCAAGCTCTCTGCTTGTGGGGTTTTAGCCGCTTTAGCAAAACCAGCCGCTTCAACTTCGATTGCTTTGTCACGTGGTAAATTCACGTGTTTTTCAATGGCTTCGATTGCTAGCGCTGGTGCTGGGTATTGCTTAGGATTTGCTTTGGCAAAGATCATACCTTTGGCACTGTTGAACGCCATCGCTTGCTCAAGCTGGTTTAGCTTAACTGGAGCCAGTTTTTCTTCACGTTTTGCTTTCCAATCAAGCTCACCTGAGATACATTTTTTGACTAGGTCAATTGCGGCATCTTGCAAGTCATCAGCAGGTACAGTCGCGTCAACCAAGCCTAGTTTTAATGCTGCTAGTGCTTTTTTAGGAGCGCCAGTCGCGATAAGCTCAAGTGCATTGTCGATACCAATGATACGCGTACTACGGACCGTACCACCAAAACCTGGGAAGATGCCTAGCTGAGTTTCTGGTAGACCGATAATCGCTTTGTCGCTCATGACACGGTATTCACACACCAAGGTCATCTCACAACCACCGCCCATTGCAGCGCCATTGATGGCAGCTACTTTAGGGAATGGCAGGTCTTCAAAACGATTGAAAGCGTCATTGACATGAACGACCCACTCTTTGATCTCGCTTTCTGACTTCTTGAAAGAACCGACGAATTCTGTGATGTCAGCACCAGCGATAAACACGCCTTTGGCTGAAGTAACGATAAGACCTTTTACGTCGTCCGCTTTTTCTAGCGCGCTCACCGCTTCACCAAACTGCTTGTTGGTTTCGGCATCAAATTTGTTCACGCTCTCATTTTCGGCGTTGTACTGCATGTTGGCGATGCCATCCTCTAGCATTGTCACCGTGATGCGATTTCCTTGATATACCATTTGAAACTCCTTTCTATATAACGAAAGCTACGTTTTTAATTAAAATAAATAGCCAGTTACTGTTAGTAAAATGGGTAATAGCACTGTGCGCTTGTCATGTTATAAAAACAAACATATAACCAGCGCACCAGTGAAGATGTCTTTATTATCCAGCACTCATCATGATGCACGTATTTTGCGTCTCTTACATGACATCATGTGACGCTTCATTTATATACCGCTGTTGCAGGTACTGATGTTCAAGATACTGACTGAGACAGGGTCTCATGATCAACATTGACCATTGAACACCCTGAGTAAAAACCCAGTACAATCACCACCAGACCATTTTCACGTCAATTAGTGTAGGGGATTATGCCCCTCACTGTCACAAGCTAATACCATACTCGCAAGTCACTCTTAAATCACTTTTAGGCATTTACCTTACGCTAAAAGCGTTTTAGTGAATAAATGTATACTGAATTGTTATTTTAGATTTATTTCGTGTTGCTCATTTTCATGCCTACCGCCTCAAAGATGATAGGCCGTTGATGCGATACGATTAATGTACCTCGCTTAGCTTGCTCTTTTATCAGAACATATTCAACCAGAGAGTGACATCATCCATCCGTAACGAAATCTTGTCGCTATATTGCAGCTAAGATTGCTCTGTTTTTTGAATAAACTTTGGTAGAAAAATGCAAAAAACAATCAATTGATACGGTGTCTCACATAAGCAATATGGCCTATCATGCTACACTAATAGCGTTTTTACCTTATCCCTGATAAGTTTTATTGTATCCCTGATAAATGGTTGGATTATGACTGTTTCCTTTACTTCTAGCACTACCTCTGTTGGCATCATCCCTTTTGACTTTGTCTCTTTTCAGAGCACTAAGCAATTTCATGGTGCTGTGCGCGAGCAATTGGCGCAAGACATCGAAGTCTTGTTTGCTTATGCGAAGCTCCCCAGTCCGCTAGTAGATGCTTGTCGCTACGTGATGACTGGACAAGGCAAACTGGTACGCCCACTGATGGTCGCCAGCGCTTTTGCCAGTATTAATAGCAGCAATAATGAACGTCCAGACGAGCCTAATGATGACATCGACACTCTCAATGCTGAGCTGGACGCGCTATTAGAAAATGACGCTGACTACGATATGTCACGCCGTGCTGCGTTGGCCGTAGAGCTATTACATACCTACTCATTGGTGCATGATGATTTGCCGTGTATGGACGATGATGAGCTGCGTCGTGGCCAGCCGACGGCTCATATCGCCTTTGATGAAGCGACAGCCCTGCTGGCAGGCGATGTATTGCAGACGCTAGCGTTTGAAGTGTTGACCGCAGAAATGCCAACCTTTGCGCCATTTGATGCAAATATCGCAAGTCAGCTATTGGCAATATTTGCACCGCGTGCCAGACGTATGGTCTCTGGTCAAATGCTAGACCTCAATGCCGAAGCCAGTGCCAGTATCGTGCAGGGTGATTTAGAAGCCATCCACCGTGACAAAACGGGCGCGTTGATTGAAGCAGCGATGCTCATGGGCGGCATTTGCGCTGGTGCAACGGCTCCGCAGCGCATGGCACTACAAGAGTGCGCCCAACATATTGGTCTAGCCTTTCAAGTCCAAGACGATGTGCTCGACGTCACGATGACGACTGATACACTTGGTAAGCCTGCAGGTAGCGATGAAAAACTAGACAAATCTACCTACGTAAAACTGATGGGTGTCGATAATGCCACCAGCTATGCGCAATCGCTGTTTAATGATGGGCGCGCTGCTATTATGCGCGAAATGAGTAATGGTGATTTGAACAGTAGTACCGACAACATTGACACAGACAACGATGCGCTATTGGCATTGATTGAATGGCTATGGTCGCGTAAGAAATAGTGTAGCGAACAGCCACTGAGTAAAAACAGCTCAGCAAACTTTATTACCCAAACGGCAGTGAGTGGTCAACATGGACAGTTCCCCTACCCCGCGTATTTATCTTGGCACTGGTGGCTATAGCGATACCGACTTACTCGGTACGCTGTATCCTACTGGCACCAAGAAGACCGACTTTTTACGTGAGTATGCCAAGCAATATGGCGCAGTGGAGATTAACAGCAGCTTTTACGCACCTATTGGACAAAAAGCCTTTGCGGGGATGGTTGATAAAGCCTACGTGCAAACGGACAGTCAGTTAAAATTTGCTGTCAAGCTGCATCAAGACTTTACTCATGCACGCAAAGGTACTTCCGAACATGCACAAGCATTTCTAAACGCCTTATCTCCGCTTATCGAAGCAAATGCTTTAGCGCCATTATTACTCCAGTTTCCGCATGGTTTTGATCGTACTCGTGAGCATCGTCTCTATCTAGCAGAGCTTGTCAGTTGGTTTCAAGACTACCCACTCACCATTGAGTTTCGTCATAACGCTTGGCACACATCGCAAGTGGTCGATAGCTTTCGGCAGCAAGGTCTGATTTGGTGTAGCGTTGATTACCCAAAGGTGAATGGCCTACCACCATCACGATTGATATTTACCGAACGTACTGGCTACCTACGCATGCATGGCAATAACCTAAACTGGTGGGATGCGATGAGCGCAGCTGACCGTCATGATTATCGCTATAGTGAGGCGGAGATGCAGGACTGGGCGCAAGCGATTGCCAATCAGCATCAGCACTTTGACACGCTCTATATCTTCTTTCAAAACACTACTAAAGCACATGCGTACTATAATATTGCGATGCTGCGTAAGGCTTTATCCGCTCACCATTTTGAGATTTTTTAAACCAGAAACTGTTTAATTTGATAGTCAGTCATTACTCACATTCCAATAAGAAAGCAAATAAGCAATCAAATAAGCAATCAAATAAAAAACCATACAAGTAGACAACCATGGATTCACTCAGTCAGATTGTGTTAGGCGCTAGTGTACAAGGTGCGATACTGGGTAAATACCAAGGGCGCAAAGGCTATCTATACGGGGCAATGCTGGGCACTTTGCCCGATTTGGATGTCTTAATAAATTATCCTGATCCCATCAGCAATATGACCTATCACCGTGGTTTTAGTCATTCGCTAATCGTCCTCACAGCAGTCGGCATAGTGGGCGCGTGGGCAATCAGTCGTTACCATCAATGGCGCAACATGCCACTGCCTTACTCTACTGTGCGCTTGGCAACAGCCATGACGCTGGCGCTCACGACCCATCCAATTTTAGACAGCTTTACGGTCTATGGCACTCAATTGTTGTGGCCGCTACAAGAGTCTCTGTCGCTGACACCTTTTAGTATTGCCTCGATGTTTATCATCGATCCGCTATATACGTTGCCACTGCTCATCGCCATGATCGTAGGGCTGACAAAAGGAAGCAAGCTTGGTATTTTTAAAACTGGCGTATTAGCTCATTGCCAACGGCTTGCCATTTGGATGCTGGTGATCAGTAGTGGGTATCTGATGCTTTCGTTAGGGCTAAAATATTACGCGCAAGACAAAGCTGAGCAAACGTTAGCGGCTGCCAAAATAGACAATATAGTCCGTATCAAAACCATGCCTGTCCTACCTACTATCCTGATGTGGCGTACAGTCGCTGAAGACGATCAAAATAAGTTGATTGAGATACGCGGTAGCGTTTTAGACAGTCGCTTACCTGAGTATCGCTATCTGACGCAGTATGACAACTCGCAGACGCTACGTGCAAACCTGCCAATAGCGAGCCAGCCCTACGCACACAGGCTGGATTGGTTCTCTGGTGATTGGACAGGCTACCGAACTCAAACGATGCTTGATGACGCTGCCGAGCCTAACAAACAAGACGTTCAGTTGGTCGTTGATGACCTGCGCATGATGGCAGGCGACACGGCGTTCTTTAGTTTTATATTGGCTAATAAAACAGGACAAGCGTCGCCATGGCAATCGATTACGCCTATAGATGCGCCCATTGTCAAAACTGATGATAAACCTGAAGTATCGCGCATTGAACTGGTGAAACAAGGATTTGTGAGAGTGTTTGATGAGTCGGTCGTGGATAACGATGGTGGTTGGGTTTTGGTTGATGAGGATTAGTGCTTAATAAGGCTAAAAGGTGTCTATAGCGTTTAAGATGCAAGCGATCGCCAATCAGCATCAGTACTTTGGCACGCTGTATATGTTCTTTCAAAACACCGTCAACGCGCATGCGTATTATAATATTGCGATGCTGCGTGAAGCGTTGGATAGATTTGGGTTTGAGGTTTTATCGCTTCTATAAAATGACTAAATATTACATATATTTAAATCACAAAACTGGTGTAATGAAATTACAACTATTCTAAAATAAGGTGAACAATCTTGAAGAAAGAAGATAGCTTCGATAACTTATACAAAAAAATAGATTCCACTTCAAAAACAAGATTTAATGCATCTGAATGCTTGAGAAGTCATAGCAAGTGGTCAACTTATACAGTTGTAATAATCTCCTTGGTGTTAATTCTCATATCCTTGATGCAAGCTTATGGTCTTGGGAAGAATATAAATAACGATTTAGTAACCTTGATTCAAATTTTTTCAACTATCGCAGTATTAGTTTACTCACTTTTAATTGATAGAAACGATTATTCAAATTTGGCTGAAAAAATGTATTCTTGTGCAACACAGCTTGGTGAACTCAAACAGAAGATATATCCATACCTAAACCAACCACATGATCAATATGCCTATGATCTTTTCAGAGATTCATATTACAGTATATTAAAACTATTCGAGACTCATTCAAAGAATTACTCTAGTAGTGACCATATTAGGGCACAACTTGTAATGCCTGAAAACTATAATATCAACGGCCTTAAATGGTGGTTTTCTAAATTTAATATATATTCTACTCTTTTGTTAGAGTTTCTCTCTTATATATTAGTTATAGCTACTTTAGTTCTAGTACTCTACTGGGTTTGGTTTGGCTGGAGTTTTCCTTGAAATGTATCTCTGTTAAAATTTGAGATCGCTCAACTATCGAAATAATTATAAACCAAAAAAGGACACCTCACCGTGTCCTTTTTTTTATCCAAACCCTTAATAGCTAAAGAATACTTTTCAACGCCAACCTCTTAACCTTTATGCTTTGCATCTGCGTAGACACAATGGATAAGCTTATCCTAAAATAATTATACGTAACCGCTCTACTCATTGTCTTTGCACACTGGTAATGTCTGTATCGTCAATTAAAAATTATCAGTCAAAGTGCAATATAAGCACTCTGATATTTATCAGCCATAATAGAGAGAATAATAATGACAACACTAAATAATAAAGTCGCGATTGTAACTGGTTCATCAAAAGGCATCGGTGCACAGATAGCTATATTACTTGCGGCAGCAGGTGCCAAAACAATTATTAACTATGCAAACGATGACACAGCGGCCAATGATATCGTCAACCAAATTAAATCGGCAGGTGGTGAAGCCATCGCTGTGCAAGCCGATGTCAGTAATGCCAAGCAAGTCGAAGCGATGTTTGATGCCACCATCGATGCGTTTGGCAAGCCAGATATCTTGGTAAACAGCGCAGGCATAATGATCAATAAACCCATTGCCGAGACCATAGACGAAGACTTTGACCGTATATTTGCTATCAATGTAAAAGGCACGTTTAATACATTGCGTGAGGCGGCGACTAAACTTAATGACGGCGGCCGTGTTGTGAACCTCTCAAGTACGACTACTCGTATGCTGCTACCTAATTACGGCACCTACTGTGCTACCAAAGGTGCAGTTGATCAGCTGACCAGAATCTTCTCTAAAGAAGTTGGCGCGCGAGGAATTACAGTCAATGCAGTGTCACCCGGCCCTACCGATACTGAGCTGTTCCACGAAGGTAAAGCAGATGACACGGTAGAAAGCCTCGCTAGCATGTCACCGTTCAACCGTATCGGTGAACCAGTCGATATCGCCCGTGTGGTGGCATTTTTGGTGAGCGAAGAAGCCGCTTGGGTCACAGGGCAAAATATCGGTGCTAACGGCGGTATCGCGTAATATCGTTGTTCTATTAAGAATTACTAAGCCAAAAAAAGGACACCTCGCGGTGTCCTTTTTTATCAATCAAATACTTAGTGGTTAAAGATTACTCTTCAACGCCAGCATCTTGACCTTTATATTTTGCGTTTGCGTAGTCCCAGTTCACTAGCTTGTCTAGGAATGTGTCTACATAGTCAGGACGACGGTTGCGGTAATCAACATAGTACGCATGTTCCCATACATCACAAGTCAATACTGCTACTTGGCCGTTCGCTAGTGGCGTACCAGCGTTAGGGGTTTTAGCGATAGACAATTTGCCACCGACTTTATCAGCGACTAGCCATGCCCAACCTGAACCGAACTGAGTCAATGCTGCGTTTTTGAACTCTTCACGGAACTTGTCATAGCTACCGAAATCTTCTTCGATTTTAGCTTTTAGATCACCAGTAGGTTCGCCGCCGCCGTTTGTTGGCGTCATGCAGTTCCAGTAGAACGTGTGGTTCCATACTTGAGCTGCTTGATTGAACATACCTTGTTTGCTGTCATCGTTAGCAGTCGCTAGGATGATTTCTGGCAACGTTTTGTCTTCTAGACCAGAACCTGGTAGCAAATCGTTAAGCTTGGTCACGTATGCATTATGATGCTTGTCGTGATGATACTCTAACGTCTCGGCACTGATATGTGGCTCTAGTGCGTCTTTTGCGTATGGTAGTTCTGGCAATGTAATGTTTGACATAATTATTTTATCCTTGCTGTTTAGCCGTTAGTTTATAAAACTGATTATAGAAACTGAATTTTACGCTATTTTTACACCGCAAAAAACACTATAAAATAGCGGACTAAATTGGCTGAGTTTATTGTTTGAAACGAATATTATTGCTTGATACACGGTACTGCTCAATACAATATCACGTATTATTATGAATCCAAAATGAACCTAGCGGTTACTGCTTGCTATTATTCTTTGCTTAAAAGCCAAGTATTTGACTTCATAAGCATTTATTAATTAAATATTCAAAAGTTACAGGATATAACTCGCTGTAGCTTGGCGAGTATTATAGCAACAATGACCAAAAGTATCAGTTACCAAATGTTATAGACCGTACAATCAGTATAGCCATTGGCTATGTATTAGCGGATAGCCCAGCCGATAGCCCACGCTACCTTACAGACATCAATGGCTACTGCAAATATGACGGTTAGCTAGATTTATAGACATAGTAAAAGACACTAAAAACAAAAGCTAGATTAAACAGACCACACATAACCGCTTAACGGAAAGACACTATGACCAACACAAGCACCATCGACACTCCCCTACATGCGACACAGTCAGCACCAAGTACCCAATGGGTGCTCGCCAGTAATAACAAAGGCAAGTTGGCTGAGTTTAAACGGTTATTCGCTGAGGCCAATCTGGAGGTGACGATCATCCCGCAAGGTCAGCTTGATATCGAAGATGCCATCGAAGACGGGCTAAGCTTTGTAGAAAATGCCATTATCAAAGCCCGTCATGCCAGCCGTATCAGCGGATTGCCTGCTATCGCTGACGACTCAGGACTGTGTGTACCCGCACTCGGTAATGCACCGGGCATCTACTCTGCTCGCTATGCTGGTGAGCATGGTAACGATAGTAACAACAATGCCAAGCTCATCGCTGACTTACAGCCTATCCGCGAAGCGAAGCCAGATGCTCATGTTAAAGGGTTATTTGTTTGCGTACTGGCGATGGTGCGTCATGCTGATGATCCATTGCCGATTATCGCTCAAGGATTATGGCATGGCGAGATTTCAGGGACAGCACATGGTGATGGTGGTTTTGGGTATGATCCATTGTTTTGGTTACCTGACTTGCAAGCCAGTGCAGCTAGCTTGAGCGCTGCTGATAAAAACAGTATCAGTCATCGCGGTCAGGCCATTCAACAGCTATTGGCGCAGCTGCCTTTATAAGTACTCCTATAAAGGTAAGCAACATAAGGAAACATGACACCAAACAGATAATTTTTACTTTAATAATCAGATAGATTATACTGTTCTACTTTTAAAAATTTTGTCGAAAACCGTTATATGTCTGTATAATTCACCAAAAAGCGTTATTATGCGGTGTATTAACGGTTTATTATTGATATTTGATAGCATTTACAACCTCAGCAGTTTTATATTTTGTGCTGGCAGCGATTGCTACTGACACTGATATAGACGTTGCGGGCTATCATTGTCCCCTATTTATTCCAACGGCAATCCGTTGTACACGCCCGTATTTTGAGGCTCGGTTTGTCTATTACCATTTAATCCTAAGTACTGCTTAATTTTAAGTACTATCTAATCCTAAAGGTGTAATTAACATGGCTACAGATTTACAAGTCACAACCAACAAGCTATCTAACAAAGAAACCCAATTGACGGTTAAAGTACCTGTCGAAAAAATTCAAAACAAAGTCGAAGGCCGTATTCGCCAAGTTGCGAAAACTGCCAAGATTGACGGTTTCCGTAAAGGTAACGTCCCTATGTCACACATCCGCTCTCAGTACGGTGCTGGCATTCAACAAGAAGTTATCAACGATGTGATCCGTGATACCGTTTTTGAAGCGATCAAATCTGAAGACATCCGTGCTGTTGGCATGCCTAACATCGACGACGTAAAACTTGAAGACGATTTCTTGGTTTATCAAGCGACTGTTGAAATCTTCCCAGAAGTAGACGTACAAGGTATCGATGAGATCGAAGTTGAGCGTCATACTGCCAAGGTTGATGAAGCTGACGTTGACACCATGATCGAAAACCTACAAAAGCAACGTGAAGAATTCGTTGAGAAAAAAGGTATGGCTGCGAAAGACAACCAAGTGACTTTTGACTTTGAAGGTTCTATCGACGGCGAAAAATTCGAAGGCGGCTCTGCTGAAGACTTCAAACTAGTCATCGGTAGCAACCAAATGATTCCTGGCTTTGAAGCGGGTATCAAAGGCATGAAAGCTGGCGAAGAAAAAATCATCGAAGTGACTTTCCCAGAAGATTACCAAGCTGAAAACTTAGCGGGTAAAGAAGCTCAGTTCAAAATCAACGTAAAATTGGTTGAAAAATCTAAGCTACCTGAAATCGACGATGCGTTCCTTGAGCTATTCGGTGTAAAAGAAGGCGGCGTTGAAAAACTAAAAGACGACGTACGCAAAAACATGGAACGCGAAATCAAAAACGCTGCGCGTAGCCAAGTTAAGCAAGCGACTTTTGACGCATTGCTAGAAAAGAATGAGTTTGACGTACCAAACGCGATGCTAGAGCAAGAAATCGAGCGTCAACGCAACATGATGATGCAACGTTTTTCTCAGCAGTTCGGCGCGAATGCTGATAGCTTCGATAAAGACATGCTACCAAATGAGCTATTTGAAGAGCAAGCGCTACGTGCTGCCCGTCTTGGCATCATCGTTGCTCGTGTTATCGATACCAAAGGCTTAGAAGTAGATCAAGCACGCGTTGAGACATTCATCAAAGAAGCGGCTGAAAACTACGAAGATCCAGCAGAAGTTATCGAGTACTACACCACTGATAAGCAACAGCGCGCTAACATTGAGTCTGTTGTACTAGAAGACCAAGTGGTTGATTATCTAATCGAGCAAGGTAAAGTAACTGACAAAGAAGTTAGCTACCAAGACTTGCTAGCTGCTCAGCAACAACAGCAGCAAGCCATGTAGTTTGCATGATTACTGACGTTGTCGACATTGTCAGTGAGCAGCATACCTCTTAGCAATTTGCCTGTCACTGGCTGTCATTGCTAAAAGTAATACAAAAATGCCCTAACACTTTGTTAGGGCATTTTTATTGGTGGCCAGACCAAGTATTAGCACCTTCTTTATCAATTGTTTGTCACTAAGCCCCTTGATAAATGTATACAAACACCTTATTAATAGGGAGTCATTTATTATTTTTCACATTAAAAAGTTACTATTGCACCGATAAAAAAGTTACCATTAGCTCAATTATTTTTAGCGACATCTAGATCGTAGCATTGCATCTAGTTAGTGTTAACAACAAGCGGTAGTATTTATCATGATAAGCACCCATAAAATCTTAACCGTTCGCTAATCCCAATCCCTTTATTTTATGTACTTATAAACAGGACATCTTTATGACAGATTATGATCGCATCACTGCCAACCCGCATTTTGATATGCTGATGAGTGCGCACAATGATATGCAATATACCCAAAGTGCACCTCAAGCTGCATTAGTGCCTATGGTGGTTGAACAATCATCACGCGGTGAACGCTCGTTTGATATTTTTTCACGTCTATTACGTGAGCGCGTTATCTTTTTGACTGGTCAAGTCGAAGACAATATGGCCAATCTCATCGTCGCACAGTTACTATTCTTAGAAGCTGAAAACCCTGACAAAGATATCCACCTATATATCAACTCACCAGGCGGTTCAGTGAGTGCTGGTTTGGCTATTTTTGACACGATGAATTTCATCAAGCCTGAAGTATCTACCATCTGTATGGGCGGTGCTTACAGCATGGGTTCATTCTTGTTGGCAGCTGGCCAAAAAGGCAAGCGTTATTCACTTGCGAATGCTCGTGTGATGATTCACCAGCCTTCAGGTGGCGCGCAAGGTCAAGCCACTGATATCGAAATTAATGCTCGTGAAATCCTGAAAACTCGTGCACGTTTGAACAAAATATTGGCTGAGCGTACGGGTCAACCAGTAGAAAAAATTGAAAAAGATGTTGAGCGTGATTATTGGTTGGATGCAGACGAAGCAAAAGAATACGGTTTGGTTGACGAAGTATTAGAGCGCCGCCCTACTTCTTTATAATTAGCATATAACAGCCTTGATAAACATCAACTGCCTGAGCGCGATGCGTTTTGGCATTGATGCAAACAATCAAAATATTTGTAAGTTTTAAAATTTTAGGAGCGCCTTTTATGGCAGAAGACAATACCCCGCAGTGCTCGTTTTGTGGCAAAGCCAAAAGCGATGTACAGCAGCTGATTGCCGCTGACGATGCCAATATCTGTAATGAATGTATTGAGTTATGTACCGATCTAATCGCTGACAGTGCCGAAGACGGCGATGATGACAGCGAAATCGATACCTCTTGGGTCAATAAAAAGCTACCAACGCCAAAAGAGCTACGTGCCAAGCTTGATGAATATGTCATCGGTCAAGACGCTGCTAAGAAAGCATTGGCGGTTGCCGTTTATAACCATTATAAGCGCCTAAAAGTTAGCCAAACACTGGCCAATGACAGCAAAAAATCTAAGATTGGTGCTGATGATGCCATGGTTGAACTGGCGAAAAGTAACATCTTGCTCATAGGCCCAACAGGTTCAGGTAAGACATTACTGGCGCAAACCTTAGCACGTCTGCTTGATGTGCCTTTTGCTATGGCTGATGCCACGACGTTGACCGAAGCAGGTTATGTCGGCGAAGACGTTGAAAACATCGTGCAAAAGCTACTCCAAGCATCTGACTATGATGTGGCAAAAGCTGAGCAAGGCATCATCTATATCGATGAAATCGACAAAATCAGTAAAAAAGGCGATAACCCATCGATCACCCGTGATGTGTCAGGCGAAGGCGTGCAGCAAGCATTGCTAAAGCTTATCGAAGGCACCGTGGCTGCTATTCCGCCACATGGTGGTCGCAAGCATCCACAGCAAGAGCTGATTCAAGTCGATACCAGCAACATCCTTATCATCGTTGGTGGTGCATTTGCTGGTCTTGATGCTGTCATTCAGCAGCGTACTGAAAAAGGCGGTATTGGTTTCAACGCCGATGTCAGCTCAAAAGACGATAGCCGTCGCAGCTCAGATTTGCTACAGCAAGTTGAGCCAGAAGATTTGATCAAATTTGGTCTTATCCCTGAGCTGATTGGTCGTTTGCCTGTACTTGCTGCACTACAAGAGCTTGATGAAGAGGCATTGGTACAAATCCTGACTGAACCTAAGAACGCACTGGTAAAACAGTATAAGTACTTGTTCGACATGGAAGGTGCTGAGATTAACTTTACGCAAGAAGCACTTGATGCCATCGCCAAAAAAGCCATGGAGCGTAAAACGGGTGCCCGTGGTCTACGTTCTATCGTAGAGAACGCATTGCTTGAAACCATGTATGAGCTACCTTCTATGGAAAATGCAAAGACCGTCATGGTTGATGCAGACGTCATCAATGAAGGTAAAACGCCTGAAATATCTTAATGTATGGTATCGTTCAGTTAATATCGCTAGTTATACTTAATTAGCTATTAATACAAAAAAGCGTCTGGCAAAGTTTGCTAGACGCTTTTTTTATGCCTATTCATTAGCTGAATTAACCATCAACAATCCGACTATTCGTGATTCTAATACCAGTTAGTGATGTCTTAAATACTAGGGCGTGTCTTCAATTCACTCGATAGTCATCTAAATGGGCTATTTTTCCTACGACCAACGTTGGCAAAATTAAGCTTTAAAAGGTATGGATTATACCTATCATAAAATGACAGCAGCGTTTATCAATCGCTAGTAAGCATCGGCACGAATTATGCTAACGTAGATAGTCTGTTTTGACCTTTTTACTTTACTTCTATATATCGCCATATATATTCCGTATGAATCCCATATGATTAATAATACAAAGGATTGTTTATTATGCTCAATTATGTGACCGCCATGGCGACCTCATTGCGCCAACACTTGCCGTTCTCTTCCAGTCACGCCCCATTAGATGACACTGATGTTGCTTCTTATTACCAAAACCATGTCGCCGCTATCACGGGTGCAGGCTCTGGTATGGGACGTGAGCTCGCGGTTCATTTGGCAAAAATGGGCTGCCATGTTGCGCTCTCTGATATCAATCCTGAGCAGCTGGCAGTAACCAAACAGTTACTCGTTGGTTATGATGTCAACGTCACCCTGACCGTACTCGATGTATCAGACAACAAAGCCGTGGAAGCATGGGCTGATAGCGTCATGGCTGAGCATAGCAAAGTGAATTTTATCTTTAATAATGCGGGCGTCGCACTCTACTCTACCGTCGAAGGCAGTAGTATTAGTGAGCTTGAATGGGTGATGAATATCAACTTTTGGGGCGTGGTTTACGGCACCAAGGCGTTTTTGCCATTAATCAAAAATAGCGTTAAACAGAGCCAGTTTAGTGAGCATGGTCATATTATCAATATCTCAAGTCTTTTTGGCCTAACCGCTCAGCCGTCACAGTCTGCCTATAACTCTAGTAAATTTGCGGTACGCGGCTTCACAGAAAGCCTACGCCAAGAGCTAAATATACAGCACTGCGGAGTGTCAGCGACTTGTATCCATCCAGGCGGTATCAAAACCAATATCGCCAACAGCGCACGCGGTAATGAAAGTATCAATGATATTGGTATGAGTACGGGGCCCAAAGCCATCAGAAGTTTTAATAAGTTTTTAAAATTTGATGCGAGCGAAGCGGCTTGGATTATCCTGCATGCAGCAGCGACCAATCAGCAACGCTGCTTGATCGGTAACGATGCCAAGATGATTGATGCTATCCAGCGGGTATTCCCATCGCACTATAGTCAAATATTGAACGATGTCACTACGCTATCTCGCAAACTAAAACCACGCCGTCATAAAAAGCTAAAGACAGTTAAATAGTATGCTGTAAATATATTTTGCATCATGAGAAATTGATTAATTTATATATAAAAAGCCCAGCTGTGGTCATAGCTGAGCTTTTTGAGAGTTGTTATTGCTGATTGAGAATAAGACTGAGTTTTGAGACTGTTGAAAATATTTTAGTTCAATACTCCAACTATTAAGGCAATTTCATATCACCATCTAACAACCAACCCATACGGCGCATCATGTAAGCAACCATGCCGGCAATGACAGCAGGCAATACAAACATCAATAGAATAATCGCTGTCCATAATTGACCCGTACTCATGATTTCTTGTGATGCTTCAATGACCCCAAACACACCGACTAAACCAGCAGTACCCATACCTGCCCCTGTAGCAGTACAGGCAAGCCCGAACCCTACTGTAGCGATAGGACCAACGATAGCACTGGCGATAACGGCGGGCAGTAGAATCAATGGCTTTTTTAGCACATTAGGGATTTGTAGCATACTAGTGCCCAAACCTTGAGATATCACGCCACTTACACCGTTGTCTTTGAAACTGGCAACCGCAAAGCCAATCATATGTGCTGCACAGCCAACTACTGCCGCACCGCCAGCCACACCGCCCAGCCCAATAGCAATACAAATAGCCGCGCTTGAAGTGGGCATGGTCAGCAAAATACCAACCACAACGGCGATGACAATACCCATTAATAGAGGCTGTAACTCAGTGGCTGCTTGGATCCCTTGACCAATAGCCGCGACAGCAGCAACGATAGGTGGATTCAGTAGCGCACAAACGGCTAATGCGACGGCACAGACTAATAAAGGAATTAACAAAATATCCAGCTTAGTCTTGCCAGCAACCCAAGTACCAGCACGATACGCAAATACCGACGTCAAATATGCCCCTATCGGATTACCAGGCAATGCCACAAAAGTCGCAGGCCCGCCTACTTGCGGGGTAAAAAGCGTACCTGCCATTAATGCTTCAGAATGTGCACCTAACATACCTGCTACCAAGCAACTTAGCATGACTAGCGTTGGCGCTTTAAGATAATAGGCAATGCCCACGCCGATACCCGCCCCCATCAATATCGATGCTAGCTTACCGACGGCAACCAACGCAGGCAGATCTAGCCAACCGCCAATTTGTGAGATGATAAGACCCGCTATCAATGTGACAAAGAGACCTAGAGCCATACCAGTAAAAGCATCGATAAAATACTTCTGAAAAAAGGATTTGATAACGCCAGTAGATGCAGATGTTGAGTCAGATACAGTCATAGCCATACTCGTTGAGGAAGTAATGATAAGATATAATAAAACCACAAAGTAAAATAGCGTTACTAAAAATAAGAGACAAAAAAAGCGTCATTACGACGCTTTTTTATAAATAAACTATTAAAACTAGGGCGTGTCCTCATTTTAAAAATGGTGATAAAAATGAGATAAATTGCCGTCAAACGAGGAAAATAGTGCAGATA